>JBARWP010000322.1:0-1866 GCA_049646905.1 Pseudaminobacter sp.
TTTCAGCCCGGACCAAGTGAAGCCGCAGACTTACAGCGTCACCGTCTCGTTTCGTGGCACGGGTCTCGACGTGGATGTCGTGCCGATCCTGTATGACGATGATCCCCAATGGTACGGCAATCTCGTCAGCCAGGAAGACGGCTCGTTCCTGAAGACCAGCATACCACTGCATCTCGATTTCGCGGCGCGCCGCAAGGCCGCGCAGAAAACCCACTTCGCGCAGGTTGTACGGCTTGCGAAATACTGGACGCGCATCATGAAGCGGGAGCGCGAGGGCTTCCGCTTCAAGTCGTTCATGGTCGAGATGGTCCTCGCGCATCTTCAGGACGCTGGCGCCGATTTCTCCGACTACCCCGAGGCGCTCCAGCACTTCTTCACCTATGTCGCCCGCAGCGATTTCCGGGAGCGCATCGTTTTCTCCGACTACTACCCCGCATCAAGGGTGGGCACCTTCACGGACCGGGTGCAGATCATCGATCCGGTGAACGCCGAAAACAACGTCAGCCGGCTCTACACGTCGCGCGAGGCCGACATGATCGTCGATGCCGCGCTCGACGCCGGTGACGCCATCGATGCCGCCCTTGCCGCGCCGACCAAGCAGGAGACGGTCTATTACTGGCAAAAAGTGTTCGGCTCGTCGTTTCAGGTGTGAGGCATCATGTCGGAAAGTTATACTTATTCAGATACCCAAAGCTTCACGATCACGCACGCCCGGCACATGGCGGCCAAGGTCGCGACCGATCTCAAGCGCATGCAGCGACTCTACGGCGCGCCGTCAGATGGCGATATCGCCTCCTACGAGCAGGAGGTCATCGACCTGCTGAAGGCCGGCTATCTCGGCGAAGTCACCTACGGCTTCCGTCGGAACGACGACTGGATCGAGCCGACCCTGCGCTATACGGCGCGCAATCTCGCGGGCGCAGCGGCCAATGACGACGACCCAGGTCGCATCAGGCCGGGCGCGGACATCTCCGGTGCCACCTTCTATTCGTATCTTACCTACAGCGCGGCCTGGAACAAGCTGACCGAGGCGGAACGCACCGCTTTCAAGTACACCCTGCCGTTTTTCCGCAGCGGCGCGCCCGAGCCGGGCGTCAGCGGCTACTTCAGCGACGACCGTACCTATTCGTCCGGCGGTCGCGCCCTCAACCGTGCAAGCGTCAGGAGTTGGTAATGGAACCAAGGAAATCGCCGGATGAGTTTTTCGAGCGCCGGATCACCTATCCGGACTTCGGTGCGCGGGACCGGTTCGCACGGCTCGTGGGCCTTGACGATCAGAAAAGCAGGCTGACAAAGATTCTAGGCCTGCTCGTCAATCCATCCGGGCTGGAATCCTGGGCGCGGCGGCATCATCCCCAAATCAATGGCCTTATGACGACGGTGCTGCGCAGACCGCCTTTGGTCGTGCTTGCGGGCGACGTCGGCTCGGGGAAGACCGAGCTGGCGGAAACGGTCGGCGATGCGGTTGCCCGCCAGGAAGATATTGACCTGACCCTGCTGCCTCTCAGCCTTTCCACACGCGGGCAGGGCCGCGTCGGCGAGATGACGCAGCTTATATCGGCGGCGTTCGACTACGCCATCGCCGAAGCCTCCAAACTGAAGGGGGCCGGCGGCAAGGCTCGCGGCGGTATCATCCTGCTGGTCGATGAGGCGGACGCGCTCGCGCAATCGCGGGAAAACGCGCAGATGCATCATGAGGACCGGGCTGGCGTGAACGCCTTTATCCGCGGTATCGACCGCGTTGCGAACGCGGCCTTGCCTGCTGCAGTCGTCATGTGCACCAACCGCCTTGGCGCGCTGGACCCGGCGGTGAAGCGCCGCGCCGCGGATATCCTGACCTTCGCCCGGCCCGATGCTGCCCAGCGC
>JBARWP010000323.1:0-3436 GCA_049646905.1 Pseudaminobacter sp.
GCGACATCCGCTCCCACTGATCATCCCGAAGGATCAGACGGTCCAGAATTCCCATGACTGCCTCCAAAAGACAGCCTTGAATCTGATTTGCCCAATCTTGGGAATCCCAAGAGTCCACACTTCCTAGGCGGCTTCAACCGCTGCCGCTACGAACCGGATTGGCGCTCCGCCTCATCGATCCTGCCAAGCAGATCGACAAATCCCGCTGGAATTTGCGAGTCGGGCTGGAAGGCAGGCAAAGACCGGACGAAGCGTTTCAATTGCTCCAGTTCAGACTGTCGCCTGACTTCATCTGCAAGCGCCCGTGAGACTATTTCATTTCTGCGGCTCATGGTCCCGAAAAAACCTTCTTTCGGTTTCGAAACTCGTCTCGATCCCGAATGGTTCCGCCAAATACCGCCTGTGGCAACCGCTGCCGGCAAACAGGGTAAAGATTTAATTAAAGTTGAATCAATGGGATGCAGGCCTCGGCGGTGCCACCACCGGACATGCATACGCGGCGTGAAGCCGCATCGGTATCGCCTTGCCTCTTGATTTTTGCTGGTCGAACCTCGATATCGGGCGCAACTTCCGAACCCTTTGCGAGAATAACGGTAGATGGTGATGAGCGACCAGGAAAAACACGAATACGCGCCCGATGAGAATGAGACGGCTGATGCGGCCGCCGCTGCGAAAGAAGCTGGCGCGGAAAGTGATTATGAGGTGCTGGGGCGCCTGATGAAGGAAAACGAGGAGCTCAAGGACCGGGCTCTGCGGATCGCCGCCGACATGGAGAATCTGCGCCGGCGCACCGCCCGCGACGTGCAGGATGCGCGCGCCTATTCGGTCGCCAATTTCGCTCGCGACATGCTCGGCGTTGCCGACAATCTGCGCCGCGCGCTGGATGCTATCCCGGCCGAGGTCAAGGCCGCAGGCGATGCCGGGTTCAAGGCGCTGATCGAAGGCGTCGAAATGACTGAGCGCGACATGCATGTGGCGCTCGAGCGTCATGGCGTCAAAAAGCTCAACCCCGAGGGCGGCAGGTTCGACCCGCATTTCCATCAGGCGATGTTCGAAGTGCCCAACCCCGATGTGCCGGCCAACACGGTGGTGCAGGTGGTGCAGCATGGCTATTCGATCGGCGACCGCGTGCTGCGGCCGGCAATGGTCGGTGTCGCCAAGGGCGGGCCCAAGCAAAGCGCTACGCCCGAGACACCGGCAGAACCCGGCCCCATCAACGAACAGGCCGAAAAAGACGCCTGACCGTCTTCAGGCCGGTCGTTCCAGCCTGAATTTCCTTTTAGAGCATCGGACCGAAAAGTGGAATCCGGTTTTCAGAAAATCCGATGCTCAAACAAAGGGATAGATCGCCAGTATGCGCCCTTTTAGGACGCATGGCGATCTAGCGCCGAATGTTGAGCGTTGCATGGCCTTTCGCGATCGACCATGCTCGCGCGCAAATCAACCGGCCGGCGCCCGCAATGAACCCCATCCTGCTTCTCGACTATGCCGGCGTGGCGGTGTTTGCCGCCACCGGCGCGCTTGCCGCCTCGCGCAAGCAGCTCGACATCATCGGCTTCCTGTTCCTCGCTAGCGTGACCGGTATCGGTGGCGGCACCTTCCGTGATCTCATCCTCGGCGCCCCGGTGTTCTGGGTGCGCAACCCTGCCTATGTGCTGGTCTGCGCCGGCATTGCGGTGCTGGTGTTCTTCACCGCCCACCGGGTCGAGTCGCGCTACAAGCTGCTTTTGTGGCTCGATGCGGTCGGCCTTTCGGCCTATTCGGTCATGGGTGCGGCCAAGGGCCTCGCCGCGACCGCCTCGCCCACCGTCGCCATCATCACCGGTATGCTGACGGCGACCTTCGGCGGCATATTGCGCGACCTGCTGGCCGGTGAGCCGTCCGTATTGCTGCGGCCCGAGATCTATGTCACCGCCGCGCTGGCCGGTGCGGCCGCCTTCACGCTCGCCGACCTTGCCGGCCTGTCGGCGATCCTGTCGGCCGTGCTTGCCTTCTCGACCGCATTCATCGTTCGTGGCGGTGCGTTGAAATTCGGCTGGGCCTTTCCGGCCTATCGCAGCCGGCCCGGCCGCCGGCCTGAAGACATCCCTTGATCTGAAAAACCCGCGTCAGCGAGCCATGCAAAAAATCCCCGCACGGCTTGCACAAAACGACTTGCCCTTCCGGTCACGATCTGATTGATTGCGCCGCATCCACAGGGGTGCTCCGTATTGCCGGGGCTGAGACGCGGGCGCCAAACCCTCAAACCCTAGAAGCTGATCTGGGTAATACCAGCGGAGCGAGGCGGGCGATGTTTTCCGGCGCACAGATTTCCCTTTATCCCATGACCGACGATTTCGTCGGCGTCATCATGCGCGCGTTGGGTGCGCTCGATCCTTACCGCGATCGATTGCGCATCGAGACCGACGATATCTCGACGCTTCTGGTCGGGCCGCCCGAAGTGCTGTTCCCGGCGATGCGTGATCTTTTCGTCGCAGCCGCCCGCACGGGCAAGCATTGCGTGCTCTCGGCCGCCATCTCGCGTGGCTGCCCGGGCGAGCCGGACGATGCCATCTGCCAATCCGCGCAACTTTCCGGCCCGCGCGAACCGCTCGATCAGCGCAAGGCGGCAGCCCTTGCCGCCGTCGTGGAAGCTCCCGACACCGCGACGCAGATCGCGGCGCAGTTCTCGCTCTATGTGATGGGCACCGGCGATCACATGGATGAGATCTATGGCTGCATCGATTTCATCAAGCGATCGGGGGTCTTCGACCGCTCCAAGAATTTCTGCACCAAGCTGGGCGGCGACGCCGGAAAGGTGTTCACGGCCATCGAAGCCGCCTTCTGCCGGTTCGGCCCGCCCGAGGGGCATGTGACCATCGACCTGACGGTATCCGCGAACAGTCCGACGCCGCGCTGAGACGTGATCCCGAAAGCGGGCGGCCGCTTTCGAAAAGATCATGCGCGGCCACGTCCCTTCGCTCCCTGCAGGCTACCCCATGTCCAGACTCTCTTCCCCTACGGGCGTGTTCGCGCCCGTTTTCAGCAAGATCAGCCCGGCCCTGCTCTCGGTCGGCGCGCTGGTGCTGGCATGGGAACTCTATGCGCAGTTTTCCGGCATCTCCGCCATCATGCTGCCGGCGCCCTCGCGCGTCATCGGCCAGGCGATCGAGCACCGGCAGGCGCTGTTCGACAATACGCTGCCGACCATACGGGCAACCGTGTTCGGCTTTGGCTGTTCGCTGACGGCCGCCTTCGTCTTCTCGGTGCTGGTCGATTTCTCCGGGCGGCTGCGCCGTGCGCTGTTTCCGGTGTTCATCATCAGCCAGACCCTGCCGCTGGTGGCCATTGCCCCGCTGGTGGTGCTGTGGTTCGGCTTCGGCCTCGCGCCGAAGATCATGTTGGTGGCGCTCGTCACCTTCTTCCCGATGCTGGTGGCGCTGGTGCAGGGCTATGC
>JBARWP010000324.1:0-4545 GCA_049646905.1 Pseudaminobacter sp.
TGTTGCCGCTGGACCGCGTTTTCTGAACTGCTAAGCTAGCGCGAAAGGGACGGCCCGACATGGACTTGTTGCCGCTGGACCGCGTTTTCTGAACTGCTAAGCTCTCGGGCGGGATCGACGAAGGGTCGGCGCCGGTTGCCGCTGGACCGCGTTTTCTGAACTGCTAAGCTAATCACGCCGCATATCAGGAACAGAACTTGTTGCCGCTGGACCGCGTTTTCTGAACTGCTAAGCTTGATCGTCGCCGATGTTCCTGATCCCAAAGGGGAAATCGGTGACGGCAGCGCGTGCAAAACAGCCACGGCGGCTAGAAAAGCGCCATCTGGTCAGGGTTTTTCTGCGGCTTGCGCCGCGATTGATCCGAGAAGCGGACGATATTCTCATACTGCCTGTCCGTGAACTGGAAGATGTAGACGTGGCCCCATTGCGGAAGACTGGTCTCGATCTTGCGCACATAGGCGTCGAATTGCTCCTTGCCGTTGCAAAAACGAAGATAGTTGGAAAACTGGCTCATCTCAAAGCCAAAATCCAGCAATTGCAGGCGAAACTTCGTTGCGGCAGCGCGTTGCGCCTTCGTCTCTACCGGCAGATCGAACGTCACCAGCATCCACATCAGTCTGTATCCGCTAAGATGGGCAAATCCCGTATTGGCTCTATCCTCGCGTGCGGTCATGCCGCGTCCATGCCGGCAGGAAGCGGCAGCGGCGTAATGCGCGGCAGGCCAGGCAAGGCAATCGCGACGTTTCCGGTCTCGAAGCTGGTTGCAACCGAATGCACGAAACGCTGGACCTGGACGCCGAGGGGCGAGACGGTGCCGTCGCCGTTTTCCAGATCGAGCGTGGTGATCGCGGTCAGGCCACGCTTGGCCTCACTCGTCACCTCGACATTTTCCTGCGCGACCATCCCGAGCACCAGGTGATCGACCAGGGGCCGATAGGGTTCCATCAGGTCGTCGGAAAGCGCAAAGGCATTGGCCCTGTTGGCATGGAATACCCCGATGGTCGGATGCAGGCCTGCGGCACAAACCGCCCGCGAGACTGTCGCCCGCAGCACGGTATAGCCATAGTTCAAAAGCGCGTTGGCGCCCTCCGCCGTGCGGTCGCGCGAGAAACTGGGGCCGAACAGGGCCTTCCAATAGCGCCGTGCCGCCTGCGCCTCGATATTGTCGGGATCGCCCGAACGAACCTTGCGCGCCAAGAGGTCGAAGGCGCCGGCCTCCTTTCCCGCTAGCGACAGGACATGGCCCTGCATACGTATTTTGGCCGCCACGATCTGGCGCCAGATCTGCTTGCAGAGCGGGCGGGACGCGCCGATCTGCGCGCGCATGCGCGCTCCCTGCTGATAATGGCCTTGCAGCGGCCAGACACAGGCCACCGGAGCATGGTTCGTACCGCAGATGACGATCGGTACGGAACGCTCCGACAGGCGCAACATGACGGAATTGGACCAGTTCGTGCCATGTGCATGCACGATCAGCGCGCCGATGTCGTCGAGCGCGATGCGCCCTCTTTCCTCGCCTGCCTGGCTCACGGTCAGAAAGCCGCGATGCGTGGCAAGGAAAAGACCGTCGGTCTCTATGTCGATAACACGCTCCATAATTGCATAATTATACAATTACAATTATTGCGAGCATAGACGATATGCGTTTCGTGGTTAACGCGCCCGCCCGGCCTTTCTTTCCAGCCGGGCCTGCCGGTCTTGCGGGCCGGGATCGAAGACATGCCCGGTCTCGTCGACCCTAACCTGGCGCGCGCCGATATCGCGCAGTCCGCTGGCCGCCTTGGAAAAATATTTGAACGGGTCATCCCTGTCGGCATCCCGCGCCTTCAGCGCGCCGGCCTCGGTATGCGCGGCAAACACGATCTGGCCGGCCATGCTGAATTTGACGACACGGCCGATCGTCGGTCCGTCCTTCGGGTGCTCGTAGGCCACCATGTCGTTCTGCTTCAGGCTGAGTACCTTGCGCGCCGCCGGATGCGGCCGGGAAGCTTGCGGGTCGCGGTCCGGCCGATGCGCATCGAACATGGTGACGACGTTGGCAACCCATTTGCCGTCCGGCAATTCCCACACGTCGTAGCGGAAATTGGCGTCGCCCTTATAGCCCTTGTAGGCGCGTCCCTCCTTGTCATGGATCGGGATGACGGACAGGGATTCGGTCAGGCGCACATGGCGGATTCGATTGAATTTCCGGTCGGTCTTGCGGAACCGGTCGAGCGCAGCGGCGAACTCCCTGCCACTCAGGCCGCTGGTGGCGGAATAGAGGCGTTCGCGCAACTCCGCATCGCGGATATTGGGGATGTCCTTGTCGGTGAGCGACAGGAACGGCTTGCGCCGCACCACGACGGTGTTGCCGCGCTCATCGAGCTCGCCGGTGATGCCGTAGGCGGTGTCATTGTGCAGCTGGCCGGCGGTGCGCCCGTTTTCGCCGGGCTTCGGCAGCGTGCCATGATCGGGCTTGTGGCTGACCACGATCCTGTCGACGACTGCCTTGAGATCGTCGCGAAAACCCGGCCATGGCTCGGGGATATCGGCGATCGTATCCTCCAGTGCGATTGCTTCGCGCTGGGCTGCTTGCGTGGAGATTTTCTGGAGCAGGCTGCGGGTTGTCACGCCGATGACGGCGGCGTCGATGGCGTGGTGACGATGGTCCTTGCGGTTCTTGGCCTGCGCTGTGCCGGCAAAATTATGATCCGGCAGGAGGGCGTTCAGCCCCCAATTGCGCCGCAGCATCTCGGTCAGGCGCCCGGGTATGACGCGGACATGCCGGCGGCGTGCCAGCACGCCGTCGCCGTCGGCCTCCTCGGCGGGATAGAGCGCATCGAGATATTCATGCGCCAAGCGCGACAGATATTGCGTGTCGGTCAGTTGCCGGGCAAGAAAGTCCTCCTCGTCCTGGTATTTTTCCATGGCATCGCGCGCAAAGCGCCAACGCTTGTTGCGCGGCAGGCGGTTGGCGCGTTCCAGGATCGCGTCATAGTCGCTTGCCCATTCGACCACTTCGGCCGGCGCGCGATCGCGTTTGACGCGGTTGGCCTCGATCACGCAAAGGATGCGGTTTGCCTGGCTGTCATCGAGCGTGCGTGACCAGGGCAGGATGTGATCGATGTCGACTTCACCGGAAAACAGCATCCGGATGCCGATCGGCCTGCCGGTATAGATGCAGACCCGATCTTCCGGGCTGTCCGGATTGAGTTCCTCCCACAGCTTCAGCAGATTGCGGTTGTGGCCATTGTCCTTCTCGCCCAGGTCCCGCAGCTTCTGCGAGCGCTTCTCGGCCGCGCGCGTGTTCTCACCGATCTTGCGGTTGACGTCCGCCTTTTCCCTTTCGCTGAGCTTCAATTCGCGGGCGAGCTCGATGGCGATCTGCCCGGGCTTGCCATACTGCCGGATGAGCCCGTTCATCACCTGCCGCAACTGGTTGAGCGCGATATGCACCGTCGGGTTGGTGATGCGTCCCCTGGCGATGTCGTAAGGGTCGGTCGGCTCGCCGGTTCCAGGCGGAATACGGCGCTCCAGGATCTCCTGGTATCTGGGGAGCCGATCATAATCGCCCTGCGTGCGCGCCAAGGCATGATCGTAGCCCGCCCGCCGTGCCGCCTCTGCCTCGGGAATCACGTCGGCCTTCAGTTCCTCCAGCATCGACGACACCGCCGTCGGGCCCAAACGGCCATAGCCGTCAGGCAGATGCACGCCGGCCACGGCCTCGGCCGCATCGTCCGAGATGCCGCACGTCGCCACCAGCCATTCATGCAGGGCAAGCGGATCTTCCTGCTCGCGCAATTGATCTATGACAGCCCATTGCTCATCCATCGAAAAGTCCGCCCAGCGGTTGCCGAACGCCTTCTTGTCGGACAGGGCCGCATAGAGTTCGTCACCCAGCATGTCGGTGCGATTGTCGGTTTCCTTGTTGAAGCGAAATTCCGGGCCGGAAAGCTTGAGGGTCTTCCTGAGCGATTTGTAGGTTGCCTTTCGAACGCCCTTGAGGTGCCGCACCAAGGCATCGCGCTCATCGAGAGTAAGCTTGCGATGGGACTGGTCGGGCAGCACGATCTCCAATTCGTTGACCTCCTTGAAGATACGGAATTGCTGGAACAGGGGATGCGCCTTTGGCAGACGGGTTTCGGCCGGATTGAAGCTGCATTTGCCGATAATGGCCGGCTTCAAAGGCCGCTGATAGAACATCACCCTGAACAGATGGCTGCGCCGATCCTCCGTCAGCACCTCGGGGTAATAGGGCTGCTGGGTTTCCCAGATCGCGTTGAATTCTTCTTCCAGCAGCTTGCGCACCGGATAGAAGTCATAGACGGTCTTTGTGGCCCGGCCGTCATCGGCACTATCGTCGCCCAGCGCACCACTGCGCACACGCACCCATTCGCCTTTGGCGCGCCGTATGGCCAGGAACTGGCCGAGCGTGCGGGCGCCGGCTTCCGTCATCTTGTCGAGCAGGCGGTTTGCACCGATCTCGATGGCGCCCTTCTCGTTGCTTTTCCGGTCGGCCTTGCGGTTGGATTTGAAACCGCGCCGCTGGTTGAGATGGAACAGGGC
>JBARWP010000325.1:0-1817 GCA_049646905.1 Pseudaminobacter sp.
GTGCAGAATCAGCCAGTGATGGGCGTGGCGCATGAACTCGTCCGGCACCACGCGCAATAATTCCATCTCGACCGCGAGCGGCGTATCGCCGGGCGCGAGATAGGTGCGGTTGCCGACGCGAAAGAGATGCGTGTCGACCGCGATCGTCTTCTCGCCGAACGCGATGTTGAGCACGACATTCGCCGTCTTGCGGCCGACGCCCGGCAACGCTTCCAGCTCCTCGCGCGTGCGCGGCACCTCGCCATCATGATTGGCGATCAACTGCTCGGACAGTGCGATGACGTTCTTCGCCTTGGCGCGATAAAGCCCGATGGTCTTGATGTGCTCGCGAAGCCCATCCTCGCCGAGCGCCAGCATTTTCTCCGGCGTGTCGGCCACCGGAAACAGGCTGCGCGTCGCCTTGTTGACGCCGGCATCCGTTGCCTGTGCCGACAGCACCACCGCAACCAGCAGCGTGAAATTGTTGAGATGCTCAAGCTCACCCTTGGGCTCGGGATTCGCGGCGCGAAACCGTGAGAAGGCTTCGTGAACTTCCGCCTCGCTCCAGCGTTTGGGTCGCGTGGCGGACGCTCGTTTCTTCGCAGGAACAGCTTTCGCAGCCGTCTTGCGGTCGCGGGCCTTCGCAGCCGGTTCGGTGCCAGCCTTCGTCGCCGTCTTGATCGCTGTTTTGGCAGCGACCTTCGTCAGTGTTCCGGCTTGACGCGGTCGTGAGGCGGGCGGTGCTTTTCTTGACATGCGCAAGGATATACTGAAGGGCCATGACCAGCGGCAACGATTTTCAGGATTTCGACCGGCCGATCTTCACGGCGGAGCTGACGCCGCACCGCTCGCTCAGCCGCACCGGCTTCATCATCCTGATGAGTGTGCTGGTTATCGCGAGCTTCATCTCCGGCATCCTGTTCGTGCGCATGGGGGCGTGGCCGGTGTTCGGCTTCTTCGTGCTCGACGTGGTGCTGATCTACTGGGCGTTCCGCGTGAACTACGCGCGCGCCCGCGCCTTCGAGCAACTGGTGCTCACGCCTTATGAACTGCGGCTACGCCGTGTCAGCCATCGTGGCCACGCCATGGAATGGACCTTCAACCCGCACTGGGTACGGCTCGATGTCGAGGAACACCACGAGTTCGGTGTCGAGGGCATCTACCTCTCCGCACGCGCGCAGCGCGTCGCGGTCGGCAAGTTCCTCTCGCCCAATGAAAAGGCAAGCTTCGCCAAGGCATTGCGGGTTGCCTTGCAGGACGCCCGACGCGGCCCGACCTACAATCCGCTGAACTGAAGCGATCTCGATAGCATCCTCCGGCTCGTCCGAAATCGGGTGGGCAACGGCAACGCGCGTGCCTAGCTTGTCGGGATGATGATACAAAGCCCCATGACCATGTTTGAGCCGACATCGGCGACGCCGCTGCGCAACCAGATTGCCGAGAGTGCCGCCGGCCGCGACGCGCTGCGCGATTACGAGATCGTTCATCGCGCCATCGCCTTCATCTCCGAGCACTGGCGTGGGCAGCCGACCATCGAGGAGATGGCGGAAGCCGTCAGCGTGACGCCGGACGAGCTGCATCATCTGTTCCGCCGCTGGGCCGGGCTATCACCGAAGGCCTTCATGCAGGCGGTGACGCTCGACAACGCCAAGCGGCTGCTGCGCGGCTCCGCTAGCCTGCTCGATGTCGCCTACGATTCCGGCCTCTCCGGCCCGAGCCGTCTGCACGATCTGTTCGTGACACACGAGGCGATGTCGCCAGGCGAATGGAAGAAGGGCGGCGCGGGACTGACGCTGCGCTACGGCTTCCATCCTTCGCCGTTCGGCGTCGCCGTGGTG
>JBARWP010000326.1:0-6664 GCA_049646905.1 Pseudaminobacter sp.
CTATCGCGGTCTCTTCAGGGAGGGATACCTCGCCGTCACGATGGCGTCCGCCGCGCGGCCGCTGGCCGCCACACCTCCATCGGGAGCGGAGGCCAAGGTGGATTTCATGCTCAAGGCGCTGGATGGATCACCGAATCTCGACGGGCTCTATGTCGGTTATCCGGACGGCGGATTCGTACAGGCGCTGAATGTCGAAACCAATGTGCGATGGCGCGCGGCGATTTCGGCGCCGCAAGAGACCGTCTTCGCGGTTCGTACGCTCGTGATGCGGGCCGGTGAAGCGCGATCCACCTGGTCGTTTCTTGACGGCCAGCGCCACCTCATCGGCGAGCGCTCCACCGCAGACGTCGCCTTTGATCCGCGCAGGCGCCCCTGGTACAGGGCAGCTTCGAACAAAGGCGCCGTCGTATCCGTTGGCCCCTATATTTCCGCAACGACGCGGATGCTGACCTTGACGGTTGCCTCGCCGATGATCGGCGGCAGCGGGGCCATAGTCGGTGCCGACGTGCTGCTGGAAACGATCAGCCGGTTGCTCGCGGCGGAATCGGTATCGCCACATTCGCACGGCTATGTCTTCGACCATCAGAGGCGATTGATTGTCCATTCCGATGGGGAGGTCATGGACCAACTGCTCCAGAACCTCACGGCAACACCCAAATCCGCCGACACCACGGAGGGAACACTCGATCCTGCACTGGATGCCGTCACAAGGCTGCTCGATCAAGGCGGGGAAAAACAGGATCGAACGGTCTGGTTCCGAGTCGGCGATGTCCCTCATCTTGCAAAGATCACTACGGTCGATTTCGCGGATGTTGCCAAATCCAGCACGGTCGTGATCACGGCGCCGCTTGAGGACTTCACCGCCTCCAGCGTGGAACTGCTGCGCAAGACGCTTTGGGTCGCTGCCGGTTTCGTCGTTGCCGGAATCCTGGCGGCGCTGCTTCTGGCGCGTGTGGTGAGCAGGGCGCTGACGGCCCTTACGGCCGATGCCAGGCGCATCGGAGATCTCGAATTTGCGCAGCCGCGGCATGAGCACTCCTGGATCGCCGAGATCAACACATTGGCAGGCGCGATGGCTTCTGCACGCAACGCCATACAGACTTTCGCGCTCTACGTGCCGCGCGAACTCGTTCGCAGGATTGTCGCGTCCGGCCATCTGTTCGAGGCAAATGCGGTGCGGCAGCAGGTGACGATCCTGTTCACCGACATCAAGGACTTCACGACGATCTCCGAACGCCACGCGCCGGAGGAAGTGGTGTCGCTCCTGTCCGAGTATTTTCAGATCATGAACGAGATCGTCGAGAGCCGGAACGGCGTCATCGTGCAATATCTGGGGGATTCGATCTACGCCATGTGGAATGCGCCGACCGCCGATCCCGAGCATGTCGACGATGCGTGCCGCTGCGCCTTGACGCTGAAAGCGGCCATCGACGTGTTCAACGAACGCAATCGCATGCGCGGCATGCCGGAACTCGTCACCCGCTACGGTCTGCACACCGGCCTTGCCGTTGTTGGAAGCGTCGGTGCCTCAACCCGCCGGCAATATACGGCGATGGGCGATACGGTGAATGTCGCTTCACGGCTTGAAGGGCTCAACAAGGAATTTTCCACGGCAATCCTCGTCAGCGGTGCCGTTCGCGCACGGGCGGGCAAGGACTTCGACTTCCGGCCGCTGGGATTGGCCCGAGCCAAAGGCCGCACCGAACAGATAGAGATATTCGAGCTTGCCCGGGCAAGCCTTGGCAGCCGCGTTGCCGATATTGCCATCCCATCCGATCCGGGGCCGTTGGAAGCGTGAGGGCGAAGGTCGGCTCCTGGCGGATTTCGTGGAAAACAACCTGTGTTGCTCGCGAGGGCCTTTGCTCTTCGGCGTGTTGAGCCCATCTCATCCTGTGCGCGATCCATTCGGCCAAGGGCCCGGCGGGTTGTCGGCATCCAGAGCCTGGCGTTTCTGGCTGGGCCGATGACATGGTAGGCTCAAGCTCGCTTGTCTTGGAGCTCTCATGCGGTTCGGCCTGAAAACACTCGCCCTGGTTCTCATATTGGTCGCCAGCGGCCCCAATGGTCTCCATGCAGAGGAGGCCGAGCGTCCCGCGTCGGCTGGCGGCATTCTTTCGCTCCTGCCGGCGCCGGTGGTAACGGAGCATTCGACTGCCATCGACGGACAGGCGCTCCACTATCAGGCCAAGGCCGGCACGCTCTCGCTGCTCGATGGCAGTGGTTCTGTCGCCGCCGAGATTTTCTACACCGCCTATACCATGTCGCCTGCCGAACCGCCTGCGGCGCGACGGCAGCGCCCCATCACCTTTGTCTTCAACGGCGGGCCAGGCGCGGCATCCGCCTACCTGCATCTTGGCGCACTGGGGCCGCGCGTCATAGCGACAAGCCCTGATGGCGAGTTCCTTCCCCCGCCGCAGACGCTGATCGACAATCCGGATACGTGGCTCGACATGACCGATCTCGTTTTTGTCGATCCTGTCGGCACGGGATACAGCCGGGAAGCACCCGGCCAGAAGACAAGCAGCTTTTGGGGGGTCAACCAGGATGCCACCGCGATGGGTGCGTTCATCCGGCTCTACCTTACGCAGAATGGCCGCCTGGAATCGCCGTTGTTCCTTGCGGGCGAAAGCTATGGCGGATTTCGGGCGGCTCTTCTGGCCAGGACGCTGCAGGAGGATGTTGGCATCAGCCCGAACGGCATCGTGCTGATCTCTCCTGCGCTCGAATTCATGCTGGTCCGGCCCGACGAGTTCGATCCGCTGCATTGGGCGATCGAGCTTCCCTCGCTCGCGGCCGTGCGCCTGCGCAGTGAAGGGCTTGCCGGCGAAGCTCTTCGGGACAAGCTGGCCGAAGTCGAGCGCTACGCGCTCGGCGATTATCTCATGGCCCTCGCGGGTGGGCTCGAACGAGGCGGGCAGGTGGCAAGCGAACGCGTTGCGGAGATCACGGGCCTGCCTCTCGACCTGGTTCGCCGCAACTTCGCGCGCATTCCCCCGTCGCTCTTCGTCAAGGAGTTTGCCCGCGCCAGGGGCAACGTGCTCAGCCGCTATGACGGCATGGTCGAGACGGGGGATATCGCGCCGCACAGCACACGGACAATCGGTCCGGATCCGGTGCTCGACCGCAGTGTGCCTGTGCTGACTTCAGCTTTTGTCGACTATGTCCGGAGCGAGCTGAATTTCCATACCGATATCTCCTACCGGCTCCTGAATGGAGAGGTCAGCCGCAACTGGGATTATGGAACGAGCCCGTCGCGTCAGGGCTATGCCGGCGTCATGAACGACCTGCAGCGGGCGAGATCCCTGAATCCGTCGCTCGGCGTGCTGATCGTCCAAGGCTACACCGACCTCGTCACGCCCTATATGACGTCACGCTATCTCGTGGACCAGATTCCGGTCATTGCGGGTGCAAGGCCAATTCGCATCGATGTCCTGGAAGGAGGCCATATGATGTATTTCAGGCCCGCCGACCGCAAGGCGCTCAAGCAGACTGCCTCGGAGCTTTACCGAGAGACGCAGTAAAAATGTGCTCTGCGGATCGCACATCGCCGATATCGCTAAGGTTGTCGGTGGAGTGCAGTCGGCATGGGGGAGATGACCGGACCGGTTCTAAACCGCAGGCACGTATGATGCTGGCGGCGTTGACACGCTGGGAATGAGCTCCATTGCCTTCTCTCGAAAACTGGATGGCCAAGTGTTGAATGTAACTTCGGCCAGCCCCTTAATCCTGTTGCATGGCTGCAACGAGCTTATGTTTTGAATGGTTTGTCGAGTGGGAGATTAATTGACACACCCGGTTCTTGGGGGCGTGTTTGCAGGCAGGGTGGGGATTTGAGGAAGTGTCGCATGGCACGGCATCATCCAGCGTCCCGAAATTTGCGCTCCATGCCTGCTCCGCTCAGGTCCTCGCCAGCCCCCTCGAACAGCGATCGCCTCCGCCAGTTCCATAGCGGGTCGGCTTGCCGGCGCACTGGTCCAATTCGCCGCTCCACCCCTATCACTCGCCGGCAACAGACCGAGGTTCAGAACCGGGCGGCTACTGCGAACCCTGCTGCTTGAAACCGTGGCGTCGATCGCGCTGCTTTGCCTGGCCGACGCGCGGGCACTTGCGGATTGCGCGCCGGCGAACCCTGCGCCGGGTGGAACGGTGACATGCTCCGGCACCGACAATGACGGTTACCCCGCGCCTGTGGATACGCCGGTCACCATCAATGTCCTGAACGGAGCGTCCGTCGGTGGTAGCGGGATCGACGTTTCGGGATCGGGCGACAGCTTCGTCAACAATGACGGCACCATCAGCGGCCCTTCATCCGTGGAGTTCAACGGGGTCGCCGGCTTTTCCAAGCCGCTGAACAACAATGGAACACTCCAAAGCGGAATTGTCGGCAGTGGCGACGGCATCATCATCATCAACCATGACGGCGTGCTCAACAGCGGCGGCATCACGATCACCGGCAACGGCGAGAACAGGCTCAACATCTTCGCTGGCAGGAGCGTCAACGGGTTGGCGAACATCACGGGCGCACGAAATTTCGTCGACAGCCAAGGCATGCTCAACGCTGGCCTGACGATGACCGGCACGGAACTGAATTCGGTGGTCATCCGCCCCGGCAGCGCGGCAAGCGGCACCTTCAGCCTCACTGGCCCAAGCAACTTCATCGACAATTTCGGCACGTTCAACAGCGGCATCACGCTGACCGGTGATGGGTCAAATCTTGTCATCAACCGCCAAGCCGGAGTGATGCAGGGCGTTACCAGTACCGGTGCGGCGAGCGACTTCTTCCTGAATGACGGGCGCGCCAACCAGGCTGTCATGCTTGGTGATGGGGACGGCTCCTTATCAACCGCAACATCGTGTCCAACGTCATCGATATGGGCGCAGGTAACGACGTGTTCGACATGGTGGGAGGCACGGTCAACGGAAACGTGCTCCTGGGTTCGGGCGAAGACCAGGCGTTCATTCGAGACGGAACGATCACGAACACCGTGCAAGGCCAGGACGGGAACGACCATGTCGTCTGGAGCGGTGGCGAGGTCATCGGCCTCGACATGGGAGCCGGCACCGACTTTGCCCATTTCATAGGCCTCACGCCCATCAACCTGAAGACTGGACTTCCCGTCAATGGCGGGTTGGGATCGGACGATGTGCTGCTATGGACGAATACCGTTGGCAGCGACGTCGCCCGCTACACCAACTGGGAACAGTTCGAGCTCACCGACAGCTCCGAACTGACGTTCGACAATTACGCCACGTTGAGGCTTGGCGATTCAGGCACCGGGACCGGAACGCAATCGACAAAACGAGTACGGTGTTCGCCGGCAACGGTACCCATACGGTCGCGCCTTTTACCAGCGGCCAATCCGTCGCCGTCCACAATTGGGGTATGATAGACCTAACGAATAACAATTCGAACGCCACAGACAGGTTCGTCGTGCAGGGCGACTATATAGGCCACGATGGTGACCTCAACCTGCAGACAGTCCTCGACTCCGACGACTCGCCTTCCGATCGCCTGGTCATCGACGGTGGCCAGGCGATCGGCTCGACGCGCCTGTTCGTGACCAATGTGGGCGGACTTGGCGCCCTTACGCTCGCCAACGGTATTCGTGTGATCAATGCCATCAACGGTGCGACGACCACCGCGGGCGCGTTCACCCTTGGCGGCCCCGTTGCCGCCGGGCCGTTCGAATACTTGCTGTTTCGGGGTGGCATGACACCCGACGTTGACAACGATAACGACTGGTTCCTGCGAAACACTGTATCTCCACCACCGCCACCACCACCTCCAGGGCCACCGATCCCGAACGTACGGCCGGAGGTGCCAGGGCATGTCATGGCACCGTTCGTGGCCGAGCGGATGGGGCTGATGACGATGGGTACGTTCCATCAGCGACGTGGCGATCAGTCGCTGCTGATCGGTGACGGCGCCTGGGTCTATACTGCTCCCGAACCGCAGGGGGCGGATGTGCCCTTGGACGACTATCGTCCGCCAGCCGCGATGTGGGGCCGCATCTTCGGCGCTGAGAGCGATCTGAGCACCGGAGCAAATGTGAGTGTCGCTGACTTCGAGATCGCACCGTCATTCGACGGTCGTTATTGGGGGCTGCAGGCTGGAAGCGATCTCGTCGGCATCGAACATGACAACGGCCATGTCGATCGCTTCGGCCTGTTCTACACCCATGCCGAGGCGTCCGGGGATATCAGCGGCAATGTACTGGGCGGCGTGCAACTGCGTGCCGGCACTCTCGATCTGACCGAGGACAGTATTGTGGGGTACTGGACTCATCTATCCCCCAGCGGCTGGTACGTGGACGTCGTCGCCAAATACGCCTGGCTCAACGGTTCAAGCGAATCCGACCGTGGCATAGGGGCCGATCTCGACGGCAACAGCATCGCCGCCTCGGTCGAGACCGGGGTGCCCTTCCGGATCGCCGAGGGCTGGACGATCGAGCCGCAGGCACAGTTGATCTGGCAGCGCATTGATTTCGACGACACCAGCGATCCATTCTCCGAGATCCGCCATGAAGCGTTCGACTCGATCACCGGACGGCTGGGCGCGCGCCTGAAGTACAGGAGGGACGAGCTTCTGGCGCATCTCGGCGCGAACCTGTGGCACGGATTCTCGGAAGGCCCATCCGCAGTCACTTTCAACACCGTTCCGATA
>JBARWP010000327.1:0-1679 GCA_049646905.1 Pseudaminobacter sp.
GGGCTGGATCACCTCGGCCTGCTACAGTCCGCATGCCGGCTCGATGAGCGGGCTCGGTTTCCTCGAGAAAGGCGATGAACGGCTCGGTGAGGTGATCGTGGCCGCGAACCCGCTCGAAGGCGAAGGCGAATGACCTCGCAGATGCATCGGTACGGTTTGCATCTGAAGTAAGCGAATCCCCCCGCACGGAAAGCTTTAGCCGCTTGCTCCAATCTCTTTCAGCCGCTTTTGACTATGGCCGCGTAGTGTCAGCTGTTTTTGCCGTTGCCGGCGGAGAAAGACCTCGATAGGTCCGAAACAAAGCAATCTGCTGAACGATCGGGGCGATGCGATAGGCCGCATGCGCAGCACCGGTTCCCTCCCAGCATGTCCACCGGCCCGATCGTCAAGCCGCCACGTGCAGCCGTCCCTTGCCCTGCCGGGCCGGACTGATCCTGAGCTCGATATCCTGTCCGAGATCGCTCAACGCCCGCAGCAGCCGGTCGGTCGAGAACTTGGTGATCTTGCCGCGCAGCAAGGCAGAGACGCGCGGCTGGTCCATGTTCATCAACTCGCCGGCCCGGGTCTGGGTTAGTTCGCGCTCCTTGACGATGCCGGCGATCCTGCGCAGCAATTCGGCGCGCAGTTCCAGGTCATCGGCATCCGGCAAACCGAGCGCGTGAAAGGCGCTTTCGGTCGATACGGTCACGGCTTCTTTCGTTTCCATGCCTGGTACTCCTCTTCAGCGCGCTTCAGGCGGGCTTTAACCTTGTCGATCTCCTGAGGCGGCGTTGCGATGCCCTTCTTCGACTTCTTCTGGAAAGCGTGCAGGACATAGATCACCTCTGTGAACCGGACGGTGTAGACGGCGCGGTATGTGTCGCCATCATGATCTTCCACGATCTCCAGGACGCTCGCGCCCCCAAAACCCCTCAATGGCTTGGCGTCGGCGTGCTTACCACCAGACTGCGCGATGAAGAGCGCATGACCGACCTCGCGGACAACGTCGTCCGGGAAGGCGAGAAGGTCGGCTTTCGCCGTGCCGATCCAGCCAAGCGCCTTCATATCGACAGCCCGTTTATAGCTGAACTGACATAGGTCAGTAAAGACATATTTCTAAGTCCGGCATTAACGTCGCGAGGTGCACAAGCGGCCATCCGCAGCGAGCGGAGAACGCCCATCGGGTGAGACACTAGATGATTCCCCACGCCCGATAACGTCTCCTCCCCGTAATCTCGCGCAAGCCGAGCTCGGCGACGAGATTGAGGGCGCCTCTGGTTGTTACCTTGAGTTCCTTCTCGATCATCGCGCTCGAAACGAGGGGCCGCGACAGGGCGTATCCCACGAGCCGCGGCAGTTTCGAATGGCCGCGCCGCCCCTTGAGACGGCGCAGCATCTGTTCCCGCGCCAAGGTCAGGCGGTCATGTTCCTTCAAACCGAGGGCGGCCGCTTCCGAGACGCCGTCGAGGAAGGCCAGCAGCCGCGTTCTTCTGTCGCGGTAGCGTCGCCGTTCGCGGGCGACGACGCGCAAGCCCGCATTAAGGCTGAACAGGTGGGCTGTCGTCTTGCGGCGCTGTCTCAGCATGCTCTCGACAAGCAGGACCCCGAGCCACGACTGGTGCTCCAGCGGCGCGATACGTTCCCAGGCGTCCCAAAGGAGCGCAGCCGCGAGCACCGGTGGAAGGTCGGCGGTGCGGGCA
>JBARWP010000328.1:0-2904 GCA_049646905.1 Pseudaminobacter sp.
CAACATCGCCGCCGTAGCGCCTTATGATGACGCGGCGTTCGTCGATCGATGCGTCGGAATCGAAAACCTTCGCGCTCATGGTCACGCGAACATAACAGGAACACGATCGCGGCGCAATGCGATCGGACGGAGGACCGATGTGCAATGACTATCGATTGACGGTGGATGTCGCTTCGATCGTGGAGGACTTCGCCGACCTGAAGATCAAGATCCGCTTCGGAGAAGGTGCGCCGAACCTCGAGGCGCGCGAGGACATCAAGATCACGGACGTGGCGCCGATCGTCAGGACTATCGAGGGTGTCCGAGGCGAAGGCGATATGGTGCAACGGCGCTGGAGCTGGCCCGGACCGAACAAGCGGCCGGTCTATAATTTCCGTTCAGAGGGCCGGGAGTTCTCGTCGAACCGGTGCCTCATCGTCGCGGACGGCTTCTACGAGTTCACCGATCCGATAGACCCCAAGAAGAAGCGAAAGGACAAGTGGCTCTTCACAAAGAAGGACGAGCCGATCTTCTGCACTGCTGGAATCTGGCGTGACACGCCGGAGGTCGGCGAAGCCTTCACCATGCTGACGATGGAGCCTGGGCCCGACATCGCGCCCTATCATGACAGGCAGATTGTTATCCTCGATCGCAGCGTGTGGACGGACTGGCTCGACCCTTCGGTGTCGGCGAAGTCGCTGATCAAGGCCCTTCCACCCGGCACACTGCAGGTAGAGCAAGTCGGGTGACTTGAAACGAAACGGCGCCCGATGTCGATCAGGCATAGGGCGGGGAACGCACCACCTGCCGGGCTGGCTTGTCCTGACGCTCGCCTTGGTACGAGACCTGGCGCAGGAGATTGTCTTCCGTCCAGGTGAGATAGGTGACCTCGACCACCACTTCAGGCCTGACCCAATGCACGCGCGACAGCTCAAGCGGCGAGCCGAACCGGCTCTCGCGCGGCGGCGGAGCGTCGAGGGGCATTCGAGCCGCCTGAAGTGGCCCAAGCCGGCGAGCCAATCGCTTGAGCTCTGCAACCGTGATGCCCGTGCCGGCGCGGCCCGCATACATCAGACGACCATCATCGGTGTAGTAGCCGAGAAGCAGCGAGCCGATGTGCGGCCGGCTTCCAGTCGGATCGGTCCAGCCGACGACGATGAATTCCTCTCTGTTGAGACACTTTGACTTGACCCATAGGCCGCGATTGCCCGATGCGTAGGCGCTGTCGATCCGCTTTGAGATAGCGCCCTCGAGTGCAAGCCGGCAGGCGTGCTTGCGGAACGCAGGCCCGTCGCCGATCACGTGATCGCTGAAGCGCAGGCTAGGCATGTCGGTCGAAAACAGGCCTTCCAGTCGCGCCTTGCGGTCGATGAGCGGCAGCTTCGCAATGCTTTCTCCGTTCAGGAACAGAAGATCGAAAGCAAAGAAGGCAAGATCGCCCGTGCGGCCCTCGTCCATAGCGGCCTGCAGGCGGCTGAAGGAGGTGACGCCGTCTGCCCGAACGGCGCACAGCTCCCCGTCGATATATGCCTCTTTCACCGGGAGCGCGCGTAGGGCCGCTATCGTCGCTTGATAGCGGTGCGACCAATCGAGGCCGGTGCGGGTGAGCAAGCGGATGTCGCTGCCGTCGATCCGCGCGTGCATGCGGTATCCGTCGTACTTGATTTCGTGAAGCCAATCGGGGCCGTTGGGCGCTTCGTCGACCAGGCGCGTCAGCTGAGGCTCGATCCATTTCGGCGGATGCGTTTTATTCGGCTTTGTGGGATTCACCGTCTTCCGCGCCAATAGAGATAAAGCGTCGTCATGCGGGGCCAGACTACCACATGATGACGGTATATCCGCTGCAGCTTCTATCGGAAATCCCGCGTCTTCACCTTGATGCGATCAATGTGATCGTAGGGATCGACGATGTTTCGGCCCTTCGGCAAGCTCCGCGGATCGATACCCGGCCCACCGTGATAGGCTTCGTCACCGCGGCCATGCGGCAACGGAAACGGCGCCTCACGGTTTCCCACGCTCGCCAGCTCGCCAGAGAGGTCTGTCAGCTCGTGAGCGACGAGATGCACAACCTCCCCTTCCCGCTGGATGCGGCCGCGCACGCCGAGCATGGCGGAGGAGAGAAGCACGCGCCGGAATTTCTCGAACACCTTGACCCAGACAACGACGTTGGCGGCGCCGGTCTCATCCTCCATGGTGAGGAACATGACGCCTTTGGCCGAGCCCGGCCGCTGCCGGACCAGCACCAGGCCGGCAGCCTCAAGCCACCGTTTGTCCCGCGCCTGCATGGCTTCCTGACAGGTCACGATGCGGCGCCGGCGAAGATCGGCACGCAGGAACGAGACGGGGTGGCTGCGCAAGGTCAGCCCGACATGGCCATAATCCTCGACGACCTCGCGGCCGGCCGTCATCGGCCTCAGCGCAACAGCCGGCTCGTGTATCTCTGGCACCGTTTTCTGTTCACGGTACGTAGCGGCCGCAAACAGCGGTAGGGGCTCGTCTCGCAGGGCCTTGATTGCCCAGAGCGCGTCGCGGCGGGCAAGGTTCAGATCCGGCAGAAAGGCATCGGCCTCGGCGAGCTGGACCAGCGACGCCGCCGGCACGCCGGCGCGGCGCCAAAGATCATCGACCGAAATGAACGGTTCATCGGCCCGCGCCGCGACGATTGCGGCCGCGTCATCATTGGCGAGACCTTTCACCATCCGCAGGCCGAGCCGGACAGCGAAGCGATCTTCGGCATCAGTCGGCTCGAGCGTGCAATCCCAGCGGCTGGCATTGACGCAGACCGGGCGCACCTCGACGCCATGATCGCGTGCGTCGCGCACGATCTGGGCCGGCAGATAAAAGCCCATCGGCTGCGAATTCAGAAGCGCCGCACAGAAGACATCCGGATGCCAGCATTTCATCCAGGATGAGGCATAAGCGATC
>JBARWP010000329.1:0-38354 GCA_049646905.1 Pseudaminobacter sp.
AGGCCATGCTGTCCTTGGCGCGCGCGCTGGTTTCGGAGCCACGCTTCATCCTGCTTGACGAGCCCTCGGCGGGCCTGTCGCCGGCGATGGTCAACGAGACGCTGGAGCGCATCACCACGCTCACCGCGCAGGGCATCGGCATCCTGATGGTGGAACAGAACATCCGCGAGGCCATGCCGATCGCCGACAAGCTCTACATCCTCGCCGCCGGCGAAAAGCGTTTCGAGGGCAGCCCGCAGGACGTGCGCGACGACCGGCAAGTGATGGACATCTATATGGGCGGCGCCTGACCCCGCTCCGAACGCCGACCGGGCTGATCCATCGTATTCCAGGCGCCAACGCGCCGCCGGCTGCTTAGCGAGGCAGTCTCGTTTCGTGGCGGACCGCAACGAACTCCTTCCATTCCGCACACCATTCCCAGATCACACGGCGTGCATTCGGAAGTGCTTTTTTCCGACTCCGGCATCTTTATGCCTCTTGTAGTTTGTTATGTTATTTCGTAACAAGCTAACCCTACTCAACGAAGGAGAGCGGCAAGAATGCACACATCATGGAAAAGCACAGCGGCGATGCTCGCGCTGCTTGCAGGACTCAACGAAGCCTCGGCCGAGGGCAAGGAAGTCTGGCGCCTGTTCGTCTCGGACCACGCCGCACCGGCGATAACGGCCATCGATGTGACCGATGGCACAACGATCGACAAATTCACCGTGAAAGGGCCTGCCACGCTTTATCGCAGCGCGAGCGGCAGAACCGTGTTCGCGCTCCAGGGGTCTGCCGGAGCGGTCACTGCCATTTCGAGCGGCATTTCCCTGGACGACCACGGCGATCATGGTGACATCCATGTCGAGGCGCCAAGGCTCACCGGAACCGAGATCTCCGGCCGGAAGCCCTCGCATTTCGTCGAGCATGGCGGCGAGTTCGCGGCTTTCTTCGATGGCGAAGGCGTCACCCGCATCATCTCGGAGAAAGCGGTGCTGGAGGGAAAGGCCGCGTCCAGGGAAGTGAAGACCGAAGCGCCGCAGCATGGCGTAGCAGTCGCCTATGGCTCCCATGTGCTGCTGTCCGAGCCGAACAGGGAAAAGCCGGACGAACTTCCTGTCGGTATCAGGACCGTTGACGAAGCCGGCAATCAGGTCGGCGATATCGCGCAATGCCCCGACCTCCACGGCGAGGCGTCCTCCGGCAACATCCTGGCCTTCGCCTGCGCAACCGGCCTCCTGATAGTCACCCCTGGCGACAGCGGGCCGGAAATCCGCCATCTGCCTTACGCCGGTTCCCTGCCGGAAGGAAAATCCACCACGCTGATCGGCGGCAAGGGTTTGCAGTATTTTCTCGGCAATTACGGGCCAGACAAGGTGGTGCTGATCGATCCAACGGCCGACAGCGATGCCTTCCGCCTGATCGAACTGCCAACGCGGCGGGTTCATTTCGCGGTCGATCCCGTGCGGCCAAAATTCTCCTATGTCTTCACCGAGGACGGGCAGCTTCACCAGCTCGACGTCGTTGCCGGCAAGGTCGCCAACTCGCTCAAGCTGACCGACCCCTATTCGATGGACGGCCACTGGAGCGATCCGAGGCCGCGTGTCGCGGTGGCAGGCGGCACGGTGGTCGTCACCGACCCGCTGAGCGGCAAGCTTCACCTCGTCGATGCAGCTTCATTCACCAGGACCGGCGAGATCGAGGTCGAAGGCAAGCCCTTCAACATCGTTGCCGTCGGTGGAAGCGGCGAGGTCCACGACAAGGCCGGCGAGAATGAACACGCACACAGCCACGATCACGGAGACGACCAAGTCTACAAGGGCTACTTCGAGGACCATCAGGTCAAGGAGCGCGCCCTGTCCGATTGGGCCGGGGACTGGCAGTCGGTCTACGCTTATCTGAAGGATGGAACGCTCGATCCCGTGATGGCGCATAAGGCAGAGAAGGGCGAAAAGAGCGCCGACGAATACCGGGCCTACTACGAAATCGGCTACCGGACCGATGTCGAGAGGATCGAGATCCAGGGCGATGTCGTCAAGTTCTTCAAGGACGGGAAACCGCTCGAGGCGCGTTATGCCAGCGACGGCCATGAGATCCTGACTTACGAGGCGGGCAACCGCGGCGTGCGCTTCATCTTCAAGAAGACCGAAGGCGATGCGGCCGCTCCGCAATACATCCAGTTCAGCGACCACAAGATCGCACCGGAAGCGGCCGACCACTATCACCTCTATTGGGGTGATGACCGCGCCGCCTTGCTTGAAGAAGTAACGAACTGGCCGACCTATTACCCCTCCTCCCTGAGTACGAAGGAGATCGTGAGCGAGATGATGGCCCACTGAGCGCGTGGATGTGCTCGCTTCGTCTGCGTCCGGTCCCTCGGGCCGGGCGCGCCTCTCCACGCCCATCGAACCAAGAGGTCGCCATGCTCGACACAGCCAAACCCAAAAAGCGCCTTCCCGTTACCGTGCTTTCCGGCTTTCTCGGCGCGGGGAAAACCACTCTTCTCAATCACGTTCTCACCAACCGCGAGGGGCGGCGCGTCGCCGTCATCGTCAACGACATGAGCGAGGTCAACATTGACGCGAGCCTCGTGCGTGACGGCGACGCGAACCTGTCGCGCACCGAGGAGCAGCTTGTCGAAATGACCAATGGCTGCATCTGCTGCACTCTGCGCGACGATCTCCTCAAGGAAGTGCGCCGCCTCTCGCAGGACGGCCGTTTTGATTATCTGCTGATCGAGGGCACCGGCATCGCCGAGCCTCTCCCCGTCGCCACCACCTTCGATTTCCGCGACGAGAACGGCGAAAGCCTGTCCGACGTCGCCCGTCTCGACACGATGGTCACGGTGGTCGACGCCGCCAACCTGCTGAAGGACTATTCCTCGCTGGATTTCCTGCGTGATCGTGGCGAGACGGCCGGCGCCGGCGACGACCGCGCGCTGGTCGACCTGCTGGTCGAGCAGATCGAATTCGCCGACGTGGTGGTGATGAACAAGGTCTCGGACGCCTCGCCACAGGACCTCGACCTGGCGCGCAAGATCGTCCGCTCGCTCAATCCCGACGCCGAGTTGGTGGAGACGGATTTCGCCCAGGTGCCGCTGGGCAAGGTCCTGGAGACCGGCCGGTTCGACTTCGAGAAGGCCGAGCAGCACCCGCTCTGGTTCAAGGAACTGAACGGCTTCAAGGATCACGTGCCGGAGACCGAGGAATACGGCATCCGCTCCTTCGTCTATCGCGAGCGGCGGCCGTTCGACCCGGTGAAGCTCAAGGGCTTCATCAGCAAATCCTGGCCGGGCGTGGTGCGCACCAAGGGCTTCTTCTGGCTGGCGACACGGCCACATTACGTCGGCGAGATCAGCCAGGCCGGCGCACTCATCCGCACGGGCAGGCGCGGCTTGTGGTGGGCGTCGGTGCCGAAGCATCAATGGCCGGATCACCCCGAATGGCGTGCTGCCATGAAGCCTTATCTCGATCCCGTCTGGGGCGATCGGCGGCAGGAGATCGTGTTCATCGGCTGCGACCCGATGGACGAGGCAAGTATCCGCGCCGACCTCGACGCCTGCCTCGTTTCGGAGCGCGACTTTATGCCCGGGCGCTGGCGCGACCTGCCCGACCCCTTCCCGAGTTGGGAAAGGCAGGCGGCATGAAGGTCAAGTATCTCATCATGGCCCTCGAGCATTTTGCAGCCAGGTGGAACCGCTTGGCGTCGCACAAAGGCAGGCTCATAGAGCGGTTGCCCGGATTTGTCCGGGCGGTTGCTGCTCCAATGCGCCCGCAGTCGCACCAGGGCTGCACTTGCCATTCCCGGCTGACCTATCGTCCAACGGGCGACGGCAATTCAAGGCCTGAAGCGAAGGCCGGCCGGCAAACTCTTGAAGGGACGGAGGGGCAGCGGCAATCGCCGCAAAAGCAGTGACGCATGCGTCACTCGACGGGGTCGAGTACGAGGTCCGGATACCGCCCACCGATGCGTTTCATATCGGCACCGAATTCAGCCGCTATCCAGTCGCAAATCTCGAATACGACCGGCGTCTCCGGATTGCGTGCAGTGATCAGTTGGCATGTCCGGCCCGTCTTCATGATGGGGCCGACCGGCACCAAGTTACCGCAAGCCAGGAGATACGACACGACGTTGAGCCAGCCGAGGGCAACACCCTGCCCGAGCAATGCCGCCTGAACCACGACCGTATAGTCCGAAAACTGCAGCCCGCCCGGCTTGTCCTCGGCGGCGTCATCGGAAAACAGGCCCGACCAATCCGGCTCGGCATTGCTGAGATTGATTATACGGTCGAGGGCCGGCATGAAGGAGCCCGCCGATGTCTCCGCTCCACGAAAATGAGGCGCGCGGATCGGTACCAGCAGTTCCGGCATCACCTTGCGCGCCACGTAACGAGGGCCGCTGTCGTGATCGAAGCGCATGGAGATATCTACCCCGCTGACGGTCCCGCCGAGCGGTCCGCTGATAAGCTGGAAGCGGATATCGACCGTTGGGAACCGCTCCTGGAAACTTGCCAGCCGGGGCATGAACCAGTGGGTGGCAAAGGCCGAGGAGGCGGACAGGACAACCGTCTGCACACCTGAGCGCCGCGCCTGTTGCACTCGCAGCAAGGTCCTTTCGATTTCATCGAAGCTGGTCGAAATCCCGGAGAAAAGCGCGCTTCCGTCTTCCGTGAGGACGGCACCGGCGCTCGTGCGATGGAACAGGGCGACGCCCAGATGCGCTTCCAGGCGTGCGATCGTCCGGCTGACGGCCGGGCCGGTAACGCAGAGCTCCTTCGCCGCCCTGGCAAAGGTGCCGCAACGCACGGCAGCCTCGAAGGTGACAAGGGCATTGAACGAAGGAAGCAGATGGCGAAGCCGTGCCATTACAAAATGTAACCTCCCCGGTTACCATTTGTGGAATTGCGGCAACCTGCCAGCTCCTGTTCACTGAGCCCATGCTTCCCCTGGTCGGAAGCCGGTTTCATGAAAGAAGAGAGGCAGAGCGGATGTCCTTCAAGCGTTTCAAGGTTCTGACATTCGACGTGGTCGGAACGCTCATCGATTTCGAGAAAGGCATTCTGGATGCCTTCCGATCCATCGGCGGGCCAGCAGCGGCGAAGCTCTCCGACGACGACATCTTCACGCCCTACCTCGCAGGCAGGGAGAAATTCCCGGGCCGTTCCAGCCAGGTCATGCGCGATGTCTATCTTCATGTCGCACATGAGCTCGATTTCCCCGCGACCGACGCCGCTGCCGACGCGTTCCAGCAATCCGTGCTGCAATGGCCAGCTTTCGAGGATTCCACCGAGGCGCTCGAGCGGCTGCGCAGACGCTTTCGCCTCGTGGCCATGACCAATGCGGACCGGGTGGCCTTCACCGCTTACGCGCATACGCTGGGCTGGCCTTTCCACGATTCGATCACGGTCGATGAAGCGCAGTTTCCGAAACCCGATCCACGCTTCTTTTCCTATAATCTCGGCCGTCAGTCCGCCTTCGGCTTCAAGCAGGAAGAGATCCTGCACGTGGCCCAGAGCCAATACCACGATATCGGCGTGGCGCGTTCGCTCGGCTACTCCGTCTGCTGGATCCAGCGCCGCATGGGCCAGCAAGGCTTCGGAGGATCGCCCACTCCAGACGAAGTAACCAAGCCGGATTTCCACTTCGCGACGCTTCGCGAGCTCGCCGACACCATCGAAAAGGAATAGGCGGACCGGGGTAGAGGGAAGGAGAGAGCCGATGCGGGAATTGGCGCATCCCCAATCGCTCTGGCGGGAAACGGCCTCTCCCGCACAGGCTCCGGTCACGCTCTCCGGCACGCTGAAGGCCGACATCGCCATCATCGGCAGTGGATATACCGGTCTCAACGCGGCATTGCGCGCCATCGAACGGGGCCTGCACCCGGTCTTGCTGGAAGCGGCCGAGATCGGCTGGGGCGCCTCCGGCCGTAACGGCGGCGTCGTCTCCACCAAGTTTCGCGTCTCGCTAAGCGACATCGCCAAGTACCACGGTCTCGAAATCGCCCGGCGCATGCACCGCATCGGTCACGAGGCGATGGATTGCGTCGAGCGCAATGTGGAGGAACTGGGCATCGCGGATGCCGGCTTTGCCCGCACCGGCAACCTGCGCTGCGCCCACAACGATCTCGCCCAGGCGAGGCTCGTTGCCGAAGCGCAGACCGCGCGGGACATGTTCGGCGACATCAGCCTGACGGTGCTCGACGCCAACGAGGTACGGGAGGAAACCGGCTCGGCCGATTTCGTGGGCGGCGTGCTTTCCACCCATGCCGGCGTCATCCATCCGCTGAACTATGCACGCGGGCTCGCCGCTGCGGTACGCGCGGGCGGCGGCGAAATCTTCGAGCATTCGCCGGTTCTGGCGCGCAGGAAGGACGGCGACCGGGCCGTCCTGTCGACGGCGCAGGGCCAGGTCATAGCGCGGCACGTATTGATCGCCACCAACGGCTATTCCGACATCACCACCGCCACGGCTCCGGTGCGCGGGACCGTCATTCCCTTCCGCAGCGCCCTGATTGCAACCGAGCCGCTCGGCCCCAACCTTCGGGCCACGCTCATGCGCCATGGCCGGAGCTACAGCGAGACACGGCGCATGATGCGCTGGTTCCGCCCGGCCGGCGAGCGCATGCTGTTCGGTGGCCGAGGCGCCTTCGGGCGTGAAGACTCCGCTGCCGCCTTCCACGCGCTCGAAAGGGCCCTGAAGGAGATATTCCCGCAGCTTGAGGGTACCGCGATCACCCATCGCTGGTCCGGGCTGGTGGCAATGACGATGGACAGCCTGCCACAGGTCGGCATGTTCGACGAGCGGACCGGATTCGCCTTGGGCTACAACGGGGCGGGGGTTGCCATGTCCAGCCTCATGGGGTGCCGCTCCGTCGATCTGATGCTGGGAGACAAGCCGGATCTCGGCCTGATGCAGCGGAACGGGCCGAAGCCCATCCCATTCTACTTCCTGCGCGAGCCGGCGGTTCGCGTCGTCGCCGGCTGGTACCAGTTCCTCGACCGCATCGGCCGCTGATATCGCCGGCACATGCATGGTCAGAGCGCGCTGCATATCCGCAAGGCATCCAGCACCGCAGCATGGATATTGCGGCTCGAAACAGCGTCGCCGATGCGATGCAGTTCGAAGCCGCTTTCGCGCAGGCGCGGTTGCGGCGCCACCTTCACCATGGCGTCCAGATCGGTGACGCCATCATTGGCCGATTGCCCGCGAAGACCGAAATAAACCTCGTCCATCGGGATGCTGCCCTGCTCGACGACAACCTGGTCCACGAGGACGCTTGTCACCTCCTGCGAGATCTCGTTGACGAAGCGCGCCTCGAGCCGGTTGTCCTTACGCTGGACCGCAATAAGCCGGCTCTCGAAAATCGGTTTCACGCCGATCTGCAGGAACCGCTTTTTCCACCGCAGCCGCTCGGCATAGGTGAGTTCTTCCGACAGTTGGGCATCGATCGAGACATAGGTGACTTCCGCACCGGCCCCCCTGGCCTGCTCGGCGACAAGCGGACCGGGATGCCGCCCGGTTCCGTCATAGATCAGCACCTCGCCATGCAGCGAAACCTGACCGGTCAGCACGTCCCAGGTGTTGAGACATAGTTCGCCCCCCTCCTGAAGATCGATCTGCGGCAACCCACCCGTGGCAAGGATGACGACATCCGGTTCGAGCGCGGCGATATCGGCGCTCTCCATGTAGCTGTTGGTATGGACAGAGACGCCGAGACGTTGCAGTTCGGCCTCGCGCCACTCGACGATCCCGATGAGATCGCGGCGCCAGGAACCGGTCGCACCGACGCGGATCTGTCCGCCCAGTTCGTCGCCCGCCTCATAGAGCGAAACGGCGTGGCCCCGTTCAGCACTGATGCGCGCCGCCTCCAGGCCGGCCGGACCGCCGCCGACGACCACCACCTTGCGGCGCGGTCCCTCCGCCTTCTCGATGACGTGGCGCAATGTCAGTTCACGCCCGGTCGCGGCATTGTGCAGGCAGGACGGTCGATAGGGCGACTGGCAATGGGTAGCGCCGACACAGGGGCGTATTTCGGCTTCACGTCCGCTCGCAAGCTTTTCCACCAGATGGGGATCGGCGATCTGGGCACGAGTCATGCCCGCCATGTCGAGCATGTCTTCGGCCACGGCAAAACGCGCCGAAGCGACATCGGCAATGCGCGCGGCATGGAAGACCGGCAGTCCGATCTCGCGGCGGAAGGCACCGACCGGCTTGACCCAGGGCGCCAGCGGCGAGCCCATGCCGGGCATGTTTTCCTCGGCCAGCGCGCGCGTTGTATCCATGGTGCCGTAGATGGCGTTGAAGAAGTCGATCGCCCCCGCCTGCTTGAGCATTAGGGCGGCCTTCACGCATTCCTCGAAACCCAGGCCGCCATCGGGGCCTTCATCCACGACAAAACGCATCCCGACAAGGAAATCGTCCCCCACCGCCTTGCGGATGGCTTCATGCACCATGAGGCCGAACCGCAGGCGGTTTTCCAGCGAACCGCCGAAACGGTCGGTTCGACGGTTGGTCACCGGCGACAGGAACTGACCGATCAGATGGCCTCCCGCCAGCGTCTCGATCCCGTCCAGTCCGCCCTCCTTGCAGCGCAGGGCGGCCTGCGCGTAGGCCTTCACGACACGATCGATGTCGTGCTCGTCCATCTCCTTGGGAATGCTGCGGTGGAGGGTCTCGCGCACGGGCGAAGGGCCGATGGTGGAAAGCCGGTCGCCGGCATAGGGGTCGCCGCGGCGGCCGAGATGGGTGATCTGGCACATCAGCGCCGCGCCCAGGTCATGCATGCGCGCGCTGAACCGCTGAAAATGCGGGATGATGGCATCCGTCCCGACATTGAGCTGGCGGAAGATGTTGGGAGAATCGAGATCCACATTGGACGAACCGCCGAACATCGAAAGCGCCAGCCCGCCGCGAGCCTTCTCCTCGTGATAGCGCTGGTAGGCCTCTTCCGGCATGCCGCCGACCTCGAGACCGCAGGCATGGCTGGTGCTCATGATGCGGTTGCGCAGCGTCAGCTTCTTTATGGTCAGCGGCTGCAACAGTGGGTCCCTGGTGATGGTCATGGCTTGCGGCGCATTCATTTCATTCTCCTGCCGAATTTTCGGCCAAGCGCGATCGACCGCGCGGATGGGTATTTCCGCACGCCGCCGTTGCCGGCCTGTCTGTTCAATTTGCCGGGCCCGGAACTTCGAGATTTCGGGCCGAAACTCTTGTGATTCTAAAGAACCTGGCTGAGAAACTGCCTCGTTCTCGGATCATTTGCCTTGGTGAAGAACTGATCTGGCGGGCCATGCTCCACGATCACGCCGCGATCGGTGAAATAAACGTGGTCCGCGACTTCGCGGGCAAAGCCCATCTCGTGGGTAACGAGGATACAGGTCATGCCCTCGGCCGCGAGTTCCCTGATCGTCAGCAGCACCTCCTTCACCGTCTCGGGGTCGAGCGCGGCCGTCACCTCGTCGAACAGCATGATGTCGGGCCGCATGGCCAGGCTGCGTGCGATGGCGACGCGCTGCTGCTGACCGCCCGACAACTCACCTGGATAGGCATCCTCCTTGCCCTGCAGGCGAACCTTCGCAATCAGCTTGCGGGCCCGCTCCTCGACTTCCTTCTTCGGCTCCTTGAGCACCAGGACCGGCGCCATCATGACGTTCTGCAGGGCCGTCTTGTGTGGAAAGAGGTTGTATTGCTGGAAGACGATGCCGACCTTCCTGCGCAGCGCCAGGAGGTCCAGCTTCGGATCGTTCACCTCCTGCCCCTCGACCTTGATCGAGCCCTTCTGGATGGTGTTGAGGCCGTTTATGCAGCGGATCAGCGTCGATTTGCCCGAACCCGAGGGGCCAATGATGCAGATCACCTCGCCTTTGCGGACGTCGAAGCTGATGCCCTTGAGCACCTCCACGGCGCCAAAGGACTTGTGCACGTCCCGCAGCGATATGATCGGCATGTCCGGCGACCAGTTCGATTGCGGGCTCGCTGCACGGGCGTTCGGATTAGTTTGCAAAGACATATTTTCGCTCAAGCTTCCGCGTCCAGAGTGCGATCGGGTAGATGTAGGCGAAGAACAGGCACAGCAGGAAAAGGTAGAACGGAATGAGGAATTCCGGGCGCGCGCCTGCCGCTTCCATCGCGGCCTGCGCATTGCCGACCGCTTCCCGCACCCCAAGGATCGAGGCCATCGGTGTTGCCAGTGCGAGCAGCGCATACCAGTTCATCCATGGCGGAATCGCCCGCCTGACACATTGAGGCAGGATGACCCAGCGCAGTGTCTGGGCGCGCGTGAAGGCCAGGCTTTCGGCCGACTCCCACTGGCCCTTGGGGATGGAATTGATGGCGCCGCGCAGGATCTCGCTGATATTGGCCATCACGGGCAGCGAGAAGGCGAATGTGGCCTTGATCCAGTCCGGTATCATGAGGGTGCCGCCGCCGGGAAGACGCATCTCGAACGGCACCAGGAACATGACCATGAACAGGATCACCAGCCAGGGCGAATTGCGGAACAGGTGGGTCACGAACCACGCCGGCACCCGTAGCAGTGGCGACCGGCTGATCTGCAGCAGCCCGAGCCCGATACCCAGCAGGGTGGCGACGGCCATGGCGATGAAGCTCATCATGAGGTTGAGCCCGAAGCCCTTGAGGATGAAGGGCATCCACAGGATCAGCGTGCTGATGGCCGAGGGGATCTGCTGTTCGGGCTCCGATTGCGCATAGGCGAAGGCAAGCGAGCCGAAGAAGGCCAGCCCAAGCCAGAGGCCATGCCGCCAATGGAGGCGCGAGCAGAAGCTGCCTTCGGCAAAGCGCCGCGCGTCGATACGAAAGGCCCCGCCGCTCATTGGCCGTATCCCGGCAGGGCCAGCCTGCGCTCGATGAAATGGAGGCCGGCGGCCAGAAGCGACACGACGAGCACGTAGAAGAGGAACAGAAGCAGCATCATCTCCGGCACGTTCACGTTGTCGGACCACACCTGGTTGAGTGTGTAGGTCATCTCCGGAACGGAAATGACGTAGGCCAGCGACGTCGTCTTGGCGAGGCTGACGAGATTGTTGGTGAGCGCCGGCAGGCTGATGCGGAACGCCAGCGGCAAAGTGACGTAGAAATATATCTGCCACTTGCTCATGCACAGGCTCTCGGCGGCCTCCTTCGTCGAGTCCGGGACGGCCTCGAGGCCAGCACGGAAGATCTCGACATTGAAGGCGCCGCCGAAGATGCCGAGCGAGATGATCGCCCAGACGAAGGAAGAGATCAGCGGCTGGTAGTAGCCGCCCATGTCGACCTGCGGCGTGAAGGTGCCGAGGGCGAAATAGAAGAACAGCAGTTGGACCATTGGCGGCGTGTTGCGGAATGCCTGGATATAGGCATCCATCAGCACGCGCAGGACCGGAGACCGGGCGCTTTGCGCCCAGGCCCCCAGCACGCCGATCACCAGCGAAACGACGATCGACCAGAATATCAGTTGCAGCGATATGCTGATGCCGGACAGGAACCGCTCATATTCAAAGCTGTCGTAGAATACGATGAAGTTCAGGCCCGTGCGATCGTACAGATCCTGGAAGAATGGCGCGATCAACTGGAACATTTCGGCTCCGGCAACCCGTCAATGGTCAACAGTGCGAGAAGCATTGGCTCAGTTACTGCCTTCAAGGTAGCTGACGTCCCACTTCGCCTTTTCATGCTGCTGGGCGATCCACTCCGACGGCTTTACCTTCCATTTCTGCTCGAGCTCGATCAGCTTTCCCGAGGCCTGCCAGCGATAGGCCATGCCGGCCATGAAGGCGCCCCAGGCCTTGTCCACTTCCTCCAGTGGGACTGCGGCCGACCAGGGATTGTTGAAGAGGACGGAGACGGGCATTTCATAACCTTGCCATTCGCCGGAAGCGAGATCGGCCATGATGCTCGCATCGTCATAGACCCACGCGACGCATTTTCCGGAGCGCAGGGCCTCCTTGCCTTCGGTGTTGCCGGTGAAGGCGACGAGAGTGGCCTTGTATTCCGTCTCGACCATCTTGTTGTAGTAGACGCCCTGCTTGGCGCAGACCGGCTTGCCTGCGATGTCCTGCCAGTCCTTGATGACGCCTTCCTTGGCCAGCAGCGTCGGACCGGAAGTCCAGTAAGCCGGCTCGATGATGCCAACCGCCTTGCGCCGCTCGGCGGTGTCATACATGCCGCCGATGATCACATCGATCTTGCCCTGCTGCAGGAACTGCATGCGGTTGGCGGAGGTGACAACGACCGGCTCGAGCTTGACGCCGAGCGCGTCGGCGACGGACTGGGCCAGGTCGATCTCGATACCTTGCATGGAACCGTCCGGCGCGGGGAAGGACCATGGCTTGAAGGCGCCCAGCACACCGACGCGCACGACGCCCCGCTCCAGGATCTGCTGCAGATGCGTGTCAGCCGCCTGCGCGCTGTTGGCTGAAAGGACGGTGCCTACGGCCAGTACGGCGGTAAGGGCGACAATGCTTTTCAATGCGGAATTGCGTTTCATGGTTGAACATCTCCCATTGTTCATGTGGTTGCTGTTGACTGAGCCGGATCCAACGCTGTTCGGAATACCGTGGTCTGGTACCGGATGAATTTGTCGACTTCCCGGTTGGTTTTCTCAGGCGACCAGCCGACGAGACCGGCGACGAAGCTCGCGGCTTCCTCGACTTCGCCGCGATCGAGCTGGCGGCGCCAGGCGAGACCTGTCCTTGTGTAGAGAATGCCCTTCAGGTCCCGCGCATGCTCCACCGACACCGCCCTGCGGAGGATGGCACCTCTGTCCCCGGCCAAAGGCCTTGAGATACCGACGTCAAGGCCCCGGCCACGTGCAGCGGAAATGCGTTCCGCAGCCGGACCGGGTGCCGGCCGCAAATGCTTCTCGACGATCCGCCGCATCTCGCGTCCCGCGCTCAGATGAGACATGACCGGGCCGGCCGTCATGGCGAAGATGCCTGGCCTTCCGGCGCCGGCGAGATCATGAACCTCGCGTGTGCGACGGCCCATGGGCAGTTGCGCATCGAAGGTGAGCGGGCGCACGCCGGCCCAGGTGAACTCGACATGGCGGCGGGTCAACCCCAGACCTGGAAGCATGTGATTGGCTTCCCCAAGCAGGAAGTCGATGTCTTCGTCGGTTGCCGCGACATCTGCGGCATCGCCGTCGAAAGGCGTTTCCGTCGGCCCGAAATAGAAGCAATCGTCATGGGAAGGGAGGCAGTAGAACGGCATGCCGCCACGATGGATCGTGGCTATGCCGTAGCCGCGGTAGGAGTCCGGCAGCCGCACGGCGATATGGGCACCCTTGGTGCCGCGGATCAGCCGGGGCGCGGTGTGGGCCGCCACCGTGCTGGCATTGACCTTGTCGATCCAGGTGCCGGCCATGTTCAGCACGAGAGCCGCACGTATCTCGTCGGTCTTACCGTTGTCGTGGTCCTTGAGTTCGATGAGCCAGCCGCTCTCCTCCCTCCGCGCGATCCTCGCCTCGCAAAAGAGGCGTATTTCAGCCCCGCTCTCTTCCGCCTCAAGAGCAGCGTCCACACACAGCCGATCCGGCCAGTCCATGATGTATTCGCGATAGGTGGCGACGGACCGGAGTCGGTCCCGGTCGCGCAGATCGCTCGCGAACGGCAGATGATTGCCGAAATCCCTCGTCAGCCGGCGATAGTCGAGCGGCGGCTGCGATGGCCCGAGGCGCCGCAGCATGCGGAAACCGAGATCGAGATGCCAATCCCGCACCGGGCTCTCCGGATAGACGGGGAAGCACATGGTGAAAGGCTTGCACCGTTCCGGCGCTCGCTCCGCGAGCTCGGCCCTGGCCTCCATGCCAGCGCGCGCCATGCGCAACGCCCCGGCGAAGCGAAACGGGTGAAGGGCGAAGGTGCGGACGGGGTTCGGCGCCTCGAAATAGCGAAGACCGCAATGCAGGATGCGTGAGGAGCGGCTGGATGCGCCCGCGGCAAAATCCTGCTTGTCCACAAGCAGGACGCTATAGCCTGCCGATGCCAGTTCGCGCGCCGTGCTCGTCCCGTTGATGCCGGCACCGATCACGACGACGTCGTAATCCCTGCCCTTCATCTCGGTACGCTCTGGCAGCATCGGCGGCCCATTCCCTGAATGATCGATCGCGCCAATAAAGCGAGGAAATGGCAATGTTCAAAATAGAATTATCGGCGAGTGATATGCATAAAATGCATACCGCCTATTGTGGCAGTTGCGCCAGGAGCCGATCGCGTTTCTCTGCCATTAGCTCGAGCAGGGCGTCCGCGGCAGGATTGGCCGCCCGCGACTCCGGGCGCAGCAGAGCGACGTTGAACGGTATCTTCGGCGCGAAAGGAATGAGCCTTACCCGCTCATCCAGTTGCTCCACCGCCGTATAGGGATCAATGATCGCTATGCCGATGCCATGCTTGACCATTTCATAGGCCGAAACCGAGAAAGTGGTCTCATAATCCGCGTCCACCTTCACGCTGCTGGACTGCAGGGCCTGGTCGAGGAGATGGCGTGCCGAGACGAACGATGTCCATGAGATGAAAGGGCCCTGGCGCAGATCGGCCGGTCCGAGCTGGGAGCGGTCCGCAAGGGGATGATCGTGCGGCACAGCTGCCACGTATGGCGCGTCGCTGAAGATTTCGGTACGGAACCCGGAACGCCTGAACGGTGTCTCCGCCAGGCCGAAATCGATCTGCTGGGCGGCCGCCCATTCCTCGATCTTGACCGACATGCGGACATTCAGGGTGACCTTCGTCTTCGGCCAGTCCTTCCTGAACTCGGCCAGCAGATGCGGCACGAAATTGATGCCGAGGGCCGGCATCACCGCAAGGCTGATCTCGCCGCCCTCCCCTTTGGCCAGCCGGGAGGCGAAGCTGCTCAGCGCCTCCAGCGAGACATAGGCGCGCTCGATCTCGTCAAGCAGCAGATGTGCGACGGGAGTGGGCGTGACCTGACCTCGGCGCCGCTCGAAAAGCGAGACGCCGAGCTCGTATTCCAGCTTGTCGAGAAGCCTGCTCACGGCCGGCTGGCTGCGCCCCAGCAACTCTGCCGCACCGCTCACGGTCCCGGTCAACATGATGGCGCGGAAGGCCGCGTAGTGCAGGAGATTCATTGTACTTTTCAACGGCGTAGCGGTCCTTCGCCAAAGTCATCACAACGGCACTGCACGAGGAGCCGTGCACAGGATCGACAATAGCAGACATCCATGAATGCATCCGCCATATCCTCCCAGCCGGCGAGCTTGATCGGAAAGAGTTGCCAGATGTCAACTCCGAAAGCCCGTCCGCCGTCGTCCTGCCCAATTGTGTTACCCTATCAGACGCTCTCATCCGCCTGGAAGATCAGGCGGCTCGGGCGTCGGGTCGGGCTTGGGCCTGGGTGAAGGCGGCGGGCCGAGCGGCACCGGCTTGTCAGGAACCTCGGGATGTTCTTCAGGCTGACCTTCCTGGTCTTCCTTCCTTGGCGCAGGTTTCTTGGGGTCTGGCATCAAGCACCTTCCTTTGGCCCCGAACTCCCGGTGGAACATAATTGTTCCGAGGAAGGTTTTGCCCCTGCCAGACTAGGTTACCGCTACCGCCCATGTCTTCGGAGAGCATCGATGCAAATAACGATCGTCAAGGTGATTTGCGCCGTCGGTCAGTCGGGGCAGATGGGCCTCGATGGGCACCTGCCCTGGGAAGGCAACAAATCGCCGGAATACAAGGCAGACGTCGCCCGCTTCTTCGACATCACCAGAGGACATGTCCTGGCCGCCGGGCCCAGGACGATTGCCAGCGTTCCGGATTTTGCACGCGCGGACCGGGACTTGTTCGTGCTGCGCTCCAGCATGGACCCGGAACAGACGCTGAAGCGCTTTGCCGGCCGCGTCGTCTTTATCGGTGGCGGCCCGCCGATCTGGGATGCCTATGCACGTTTCGTCAGCCACTGGGATATAACGCGGCTACCCTATGACGGTCCTGCCGACCGCTGGTTCGATCCGCACTGGCTTGCAGCCGCCGGCAGAATTTCGTCGTCATAGCGCGCGAAGAGTGAACCGACCTTCGCGTCTACCAGGCCGTGACCTCACGCTCTGCCAACGCGGGCCTGCTCGCCTTTGCTGCCGGCCGCGCCTGAGAAGCCCGGCGTGGCGCCCGCGGCTTCCGCGCAGACTTCCACATGCTTGGCCAGTGCTTCGTTGGACAGGACCGCGCTGATGGTGGTGATGTCGCGCCCCTGGTATCTGGGCATCCGCTGTATTTCTCTCAGCCTTTCGAGAAGTGCGAGTCGGGTCACGATTTTCCCTCCTTTGCTGATTGAGGAGTGGCCTTCAAAGGTCGAAGTCGCTTCGGGACATTCGAGCTCATTCGATATGTCAGGTCGCTCCTTGTGCCCCCGAGAGCCAGGCTGCGATCTGAAGTGCGGCCGTCAGGCCGCCTTCTTCTTGGCTGCGTCGAACGGAATCTCGATGTCCACGGCGAGGGTCGAGAACTTGGCGCCGCGTTCCATCTTGACGCTGACCTTCTCGTCATCGACACGCATATGCTTGGAGAAGACGCGCAGGATTTCGTCGCGCAGCTTGGTAACGAGATCCGAATCGCCGGCCGAAGCACGCTCGTGGGCAAGCAGCACCTGCAAGCGCTCGCGCGCGGCGGGGGCCGACTGTGAGCGGGAAAAGAGCCGAAGGAAGTTCATGCCGCTTTCCTTCCGAAAATCTTGCCGAAGAAGCCTCGTTTTTCGCCCGGAACAGCGACCGGCAGATTTTCGCCTTTGAGCCGCCGTGCCGCATCGAAATAGGCGAGTGCAGGTGCGCTACGGTCATCTGCCAGGGTGACGGGAGAGCCGACATTGGAGGCGCGCAGCACGTCCATACTTTCCGGTATGATGCCGAGCAGCGGGATCGACAGGATTTCGAGAACGTCGTCGACTTTCAGCATGTCGCCGCGCACGGCGCGGGCCGGGTCGTAGCGGGTGAGAAGCAGGTGCTTTTCCATCTGCTCGCCGTTCTCGGCCTTGAGTGTCTTGGAATCGAGCAGGCCGATGATGCGGTCGGAATCACGCACCGAGGAGACTTCCGGATTGGTCACGACGATGGCAACGTCCGCATGGCGCATGGCAAGCGTCGCGCCGCGCTCGATGCCGGCCGGGCTGTCGCAGATGACCCAGTCGAAGGCCTTCTTCAGCGCAGTGACGACTTTTTCGACGCCTTCGGCCGTGAGGTTGTCCTTGTCGCGGGTCTGCGAGGCCGGCAGCAGGTAGAGCGTCTCCAGCCGCTTGTCGCGGATCAGCGCCTGCGTCAGCTTGGCCTCGCCCTTGATCACGTTGACGAGGTCGTAGACGACCCGTCTTTCAGCGCCCATGACGAGGTCGAGATTGCGCAGGCCCACGTCGAAGTCGACGACCGCGACCTTATCGCCGCTTTGGGCAAGGGCAGCGCCCAGTGCGGCGGAAGACGTCGTCTTGCCGACCCCGCCTTTGCCCGATGTGACTACTATTACCTTGCCCATTGACCTCTCCTGTTCGTATGGACACGCCCTCGGCTCAGCCGAGTATCCCCGCCTTGATAGCCTCGCCTTCGAGCCAGAGCTGGACCGCCTTTCCGCGCAGGTCGGGCTCCATGTCCTCCGCCGTCTTGTAGAAGCCGTCGATGGCGATCAACTCGGCCTCGAGCTTGCGGCAGAAGATGCGCGCCGAGGCATTGCCCGTCGTGCCGGCCATCGCCCGGCCCCGCAGCGTGCCGTAGATGTGGATCGATCCGCCGGCGACGACTTCCGCACCCGATGCGACCGACCCGACGACGGTCACGTCGCCTTCGGGAAAGAAAAGCGATTGTCCCGAACGCACAGGCTGCGTGAGGACGATCGAACGAATGGACTTGACCGGCAGCGCCTCGGCAGGCCCCGCGCTTTCGATATCGGCTTCGTCCTCGTCATCGGCACTCGGCGCTTCGAAGTCCGAGGCCGGGCGCCCACCGCTCATCGCCGGCGGCAGGTCCGAACCGAGCAACGAGGGGCGAGCACCTTCGATGCCCATGATGCGCACATTCCGCTGTCCAAGCTGACCGACGAGTTCGCGAAGCTCCAGACGATCGATGTCCAGTTCCTCGATATCGAGCACCACGGGCCGGCGCAGGAAAAATCCGGCCGAACGGGCAGCGAGATCGTCGAGCCGTGCCAGCCAGTCCTCCAGGGGGAGTTCCGGGGTCAGTGCAAGGGCAAGGAAGGAGCGTCCCTTGAGGCGGATGGGCCGGGGTTGAGTTAACACGCGAGTCATCTTGGTTAATTTTCGGTTTCTTCGGTGTATCGAAGAAATGGTTAACAAATGGTTAATTTCCGGAGGAGACCGGCGGGAAATGCGCCCTCTGGAGAAGCCCTGGCAACATGTCCTTTTGCCCCAACGGGCCATGCCGCAGGGCCTTGCTTATCCGCGCATCGGCGTGAAATCGCGCAGATGGCCGATGACCACCCGAGCCTCAGACCGGACGGTTCCAGCTACCGCCATGAAGCACGCGAATCGTCATCCAGGCTGCCGGAGCGCTACTGCGACTCAGCCAACACGCTGACCGGCCTGCCTGATGTGAGTCCCCCGACCGTGCGCACGATACTGGCCGCATCGATCCCATAGTGCCGGTAGAGGTCCGCGATCGATCCGGTTTGCCCGAAATGCTCCACCCCCAGCGGTATCGTCCGGTGACCGGCAACGCCGCCCAGCCACGCGAGGGTCGCGGGATGGCCGTCGGTGGCCGTGACGATGGCGCAGTGGCGCGGCAAATCCGCCAACAGGGTTTCGATGTGTCCGGCGGCCTTCTTGTGGCCCCGTTTGCGCGCACGCTGCGCGGCGGTCCAGCCCGCATTCAGCCGATCCGCCGATGTGATGGCGAGGACACCGATGTCGCGGCGATCTTCGCCGAGGCGCCCTGCAGCATCGATGACCTCCGGGGCAACGGTGCCCTGGTAGGCTAAAATGACATCCGCATTGGGGCCCGGGTGCCGCAGCCAGTAGGCACCGTCGATGACACCGCGGCGGAAATGGTCGTCATTGCGGCGGATCGGCTGCTCCAGTGGCCGTGTCGTCAGCCGCAGATAAACGGACCCACCCGTTTCATCGCGCAGCCAGGTGCGCTCGTCGGGGTCGCCTTCGCCGTCACGCTGCATGTAGTCGAAGGCCCAATCCATGATGACGGAAAGCTCGTCGAGGAAGGCCGGCTCGAAGCTTGCCAGCCCGTCCTGGCTGATCCCGATCAGTTGCGAGCCGATCGACTGATGCGCCCCGCCCTCCGGCGCGAGCGTGACACCCGAGGGCGTCCCGACGATCATGAAGCGCGCGTCCTGATAGCAGGCATAGTTGAGCGCATCGAGGCCACGCGCGATGAATGGATCATAGACGGTGCCGATCGGCAGCACGCGTTGCCCGAACAGCGAATGCGACAAGCCGGCCGCGCCCAGCAGCAGAAACAGGTTCATCTCGGCGATGCCGAGTTCGATATGCTGGCCTTCCGGCGAAAACTGCCATTTCTGGGCCGATGGCACCCGCTCGTCGCGAAACGTGTCGGCCTGGATGGCGCGGGCAAACAGGCCACGGCGATTGACCCACGGCCCCAGATTGGTGGAGACGGTCACGTCCGGTGCGGTGGTCACGATGCGGTTGGCGATCTCGAGATCGCTTTTTGCCAGGCTGTCGAGAATCTTGCCGAAGCCCGCCTGGGTGGACAATACCTTGTCATCCAGGAAGACGGGGCCCGGCGTCGGGACCTTTGCCGCCGCAAACCTGCGCCTTCCCTTTTCGAAAAAGGGGACGGCGGCGAGGAAATCGCGCAACTCGAGGACATCCCCGGCACAGGTCGAGAACGGCTCCCATTCGTCACCTTTGGCAACGCCCATTGCTGCCTGGAACTGCGCCATCTGCTGCACGGTCATGAGACCGGCATGGTTGTCCTTGTGGCCGGCCAGCGGCGTGCGCCAACCCTTGATCGTGTAGGCCAGGAAAACCGTCGGCCGATCATGGTCCACCGCGTCGAAGGCCTCGGCCAGGCTTTGCACGCAGTGGCCGCCAAGATTGTTCATCAGGGCCGAAAGCTCCTCATCGGTGCGCCGCGCCAGCAGCGCGCTAACATCGCCCTGGTCGCCGATCTCGTCCATGAGACGCTTGCGCCACGCTTCCCCGCCCTGGAAGGTCAATGCCGAATAGAGCTGGTTGGGGCACCGGTCGATCCACTCGCGCAGCCTTTCACCGCCAGACTCCTCGAAGGCTGCCCTTTGCAACGCCCCATATTTGAGGACCACGACATCCCAGCCGAAGGCGCGGAACACCGCCTCGATGCGCTGCCACAGGCCTTCGCGCACCACGCCGTCGAGGCTCTGGCGATTGTAGTCGATGACCCACCAGGTGTTGCGCAGGTCATGCTTCCAGCCCTCCTGAAGGCATTCATAGATATTGCCCTCGTCAAGCTCGGCATCGCCGACAAGCGCCACCATGCGACCCGTGGCGACATTGCCGCCCCATTTCTTCGCCGCCAGATAGTCCTGCATGATGGAAGCGAACGCGGTTATCGCCACGCCAAGGCCCACCGAGCCGGTGGAGAAATCCACGTCGTCGATATCCTTCGTGCGGCTTGGATAGGATTGCGCGCCGCCATATCCGCGAAAATTCTCCAGTTTCTCGCGTGTCTGGTTTCCCATCAGATATTGTATAGCGTGGAAAACAGGCGAGGCATGCGGCTTCACCGCCACCCGATCCTCGGCGCGCAGCGCATGGAAATAGAGCGCCGTCATGATCGACACCATCGAAGCCGACGAAGCCTGGTGCCCGCCCACCTTCACTTCGCCTTTCTCCCGCAGCGAGTTGGCGTTGTGGATCATCCAGCAAGCAAGCCACAGGACCTGCTTTTCGATAGCCTTGAGCTGCTTGCTGCGATCAGCGTCCATGCTGCCAATCTCCTTGTTGCCGAATACAGCCAATATGGGCGGCGGACCTATTTTTCGAAGGCAGGGTCAATCGGAACGCGGTAGCCGTTGACCAGACGGTTGGTTTCGTTGGCCATGCCGACTACCGCCATCAATTCACCGAACTGCTCCTGCGTCATGCCGGCCTTCGCCGCCGCCGCGCCATGGCTGGCGATGCAGTAGCCGCAATTGTTGGTGACGCTGACCGCCAGATAGACCATTTCCTTGACGACGGGATCGAGCGCACCAGGGGCCATCACTTCCTTGACGCTTTCCCATGTCCGCTTCAGCGTCTTCGGATCGTTCGCCAGGTACTTCCAGAAATTGTTGACGTCCTCCAAGTTGCGCGACGTCTTGATGTCGTCGAACACGGCCTTCACTTCGGCCGGGGCGTCGGCATATTCGATGGGTTTCGGCTTGCTCATGATGGTTCTCCTTGAATGGCCGTCAATCCGGCAATCTCGCCGACGGTGACGGGCTTGATGGGCATGCGGATCCGGTAGTATCCGACGTCCTGCGGCGTGCGGCCCGTAAGCTGGGCGATCGTCTCGACAACCGTGTGGCCGCACATGCGACCCTGGCAGGGCCCCATGCCGGCACGGGTGAAGCTCTTGAGCTGGTTCGGGCCCGGGCACCCTTCCAGGACTGCTTTGGCAAGCTGTTCACGGCGCACCTCCTCGCATCGGCAAACGACGATCTCGTCATCGACCGGTGCCCGGAACCGTGGTGCCGGACGATAGAGGCGATCAAGAAAGGGACGGACCGCAAGGTCGCGCCGCCGCTTCGAGAGGAGCCGCGCGGAGGCGTGATCGAACACGGACCGCTCTATCCGTCCGAGATCATGCGCGATGCCGAGCACGGCGATCTCGCCTGAAAGGGCGGCGGACTTCGCGCCGCCGATGCCGCCACCGTCGCCTGCCACGGTAAGCCAATCAAGGCTGGTACGGCCGAACGCGTCGGTCTCGGGCCGCCAGCATGTCTGCACCTCGTCCCAGCGATGCGCGCATCGGGTCGCCATGGTTATGTTGACATTGGGAATGACGCCGTGGTGGACGAATGCATGGTCACATTCGATGACATGCTCGCCCGCTCGATCACGCCAGCGGACCGCCTGCAACCTGTCGGCTCCGCCAAACTCCACCTCCGTTGCGCCGCGATGGATCGGGGTGCCTGAGCGACGGATCGCGCCAAGCAGTTTCATCCCCTTGCGCAGGTAGGACGGCGCCAGCAGCGCTGCCGGCAGGCTCGGCAGGGCGGCAAGGCGGTTACCCCTATCGGTCGTGTCGATCAGCGCCCTGATTCTTACGCCTGCCTGCAGATATTGATAGGCAAGCAGGTAGAGAAGCGGTCCACAGCCGACAAAAACGGCGTCATCCGCCACGGTTTGATCCGCTTTCAGAAGAATCTGGGCGGCACCTGCGGTCATTACACCCGGCAACGTCCAGCCTTTCACGGGAAACGGCCGCTCCATCGCTCCGGTGGCAACCAGTATATGCTGCGCCGCGGTTTCGCCGCTGCCACCGTCGGATATCCAGGAGACGCTGCCCTCACCGATCCGCCAGACGGTCGTGCCGGAGCGGTAAATGGCGCCGCTGGCGGCAAAGGCCTCGGCGATCGGGCGTCCCGCCAAGTAGTCCTCGCCGAGGACCGACGCCAGCCGATCCGAGCCGAGCCTGGTTACATTGCGGTAGATCTGACCGCCGGGAGAATCCTGCTCATCGAAGATCGCAACCGAGAGCCCATGCTTTCGGGCGGTGATCGCCGCCGCCATTCCGGCCGGCCCCGCTCCGATCACGGCGAGATCGACGCTTTCACCGCTCATGATGCGCCCTCCCGGACGGTTTGATCGAGCTTGCCCCCAGTTGGCGCTCGATCACCATGCCTTCCCGCACGGTTTCTAGGCAGGTCTGGCGATTGGCGATACCGTCGATCGTGGCCAGGCATTCGAAGCAGACACCCATCATGCAGTAAGGCATGCGTGGCGCTGCGCTCACCGGCGTGGTGCGGAACGGCTGGAAGCCGGCTCGTAGAAGGACGGAAGCCAGATTGGCGCCGATCTCGGCCTGCACGATCCGGCCGTCCACCTTGATTGCGGCCATCGGCCTGCCTGACGTCTCAAGCAGCCTGAACATGGAACCGCTCCGGTGAAAAAGGCTCGAATGCTTTAGTGTCGAGGACACCGGCGCGAAGCGCGGCGACCATGGCGCCGCAGTGGAACGGAGCCAATGTCACGCCGCTGTGAACGCTGAGGACAAAAGCGCCGGGATAGGTCGGCGATTGCTGGTAAACCGGCACGCCGTCCCGGGTCATGATACGAAGCGCACCCCAGGCGCGAACGACGCGGGCGTTGCGCAGCAGCGGAAATGCGGCAATCGCGCGCCGCGCCGTCTCCCGCAGGACGGGCAGAGTCGTCGCGTCGTCCATGCCGGCTTCCTCGGAGGATTCGCCGAACAGGCATCCGCCCTCAAGCGTCTGCCGGATGAAATTGGTGCCGAAATGCAGGAACGGCCTGATCTTCTCCGTCACCATGATCTGGCCCCGCACCGGCCGAACGGGGGCACTCATGCCCAGTTGCGGTGCAAGTTTCTCGTTTCCGAGGCCGGCAGTCAGCACCACCTTTCCGGCATTGACGATGCCTGCTTGCGTATCGATCGCAAATCCCTGGCCGTCTGCGCGCAAACCGAGCGCTGCGTGGCGTGGCAGATATCTTCCGCCAAGCAGAATGGTCCCGGAAATCAGGGAGCGCAAAAGATGGAGGGGATTTGCGGTGCCGTCGCTCGAGCAGAAAGTGGCCCCGGCCACATCCTGCCCGATCTCAGGCAGCCTCTTTACAAGTTCTGCGCGATCGAGGACCTCGAACGGGCTTGCCACCGTGGCGCTTTCATCGATGCGCGCCATGGTCTCGGCCCGCCGCTGGAGCTCCTCCGGCGAAAAACAGATGTAGAAGGCGCCCGGCCGGCGAAAATGCAGCTCCTGGCCGGTACGTTCCTCCAATTCGCTGGCAAAGGCTGCCCAGTCATTCGCAGCCCGGCGGGTGAGGTCGGCATAGGCCGGCGACGTACCGCCCTTGCCCTGGACCCAGACATTCCCGAAATTGCCCCGCGCCGCGCGAAAGGCAATATCGCCCTCATCCAGCAGCAGCACCTTCTCGCCGGCCCTGGCCAGACCATAGGAAACCGCAGCGCCGACAATGCCGCCGCCAATCACCACATAGTCTGATGACGCAACTGCCGGCACGGCAGATCAATCGTTCTGATAGCGGCGCGGCCGCAGGCTGGCGTGGAAGAGATTCACCATCGTCACCGTATCATAGACAGGAATTCCCAAGCGCTTGGAGATGTCATAGGTGAAGGGGGCGAGATTGGTACATTCGGAAACGATGGCGCCGATGTCGGGGTGCCGCTCGATCATGGTTTCGGCAGCCGCGACGACTTCGCGCCTCAGCGTATCGAAGGTGACGCTATTATCGCCTTCCTTGATCCAGCGCACGAAGTTGGAATCCTGCGGTACACCGATAACCGGCGTGTCCTGCGAAATGCCGACGGCTTCAAGATAGGGTCCGTTCAATACGTCGCCATTGTAGGTCAGGATACCGACGCGCTTGCCGGTGGGCAGCATGCGCTCGACCATCGGCACCTGGAGCAGGCTGCTCGTGGCGACCGGGACACTGCAATGGTCGGCGAGCTCCTTCTGGTAGATGGAGAGGAAGCCGCAGGTGGTGGTGATGCCGTCCACGCCCGCCGCGATCAGCTCATCCGCAGCGCGCTTGAACGGTTCCAGCAGGCTCGCATTGTGCAGATCGGTCATCCTCGTCGGCACGGCATCCTGGACGATCTTGTACTGGACTGGGAAGGACCACGTCTCGGCATTGCCGATATCGCCGAGATACCGCCTGAAGGTGCTGTTCACCATCAGGATCCCGATCGAGACACCGTAGAATGTTTTCTGCGCCGGCATTGGCAGCTCCTAAAGTCCGTTGTTCGTTTGAGTTTGGGTGGCAGTGTTGCGAGCGGACGACCCACCATAGTACCAGCGGCTGACAAGGATCACGGCGGCGATGGCGATGAACCCTATTGCGGCACGGTAGAGGTCGGGAACGGCCTGTAACAAGGCGCATGAGATGCCGAGCAGAACCAGCGCGAAACGCAGCCAGAACGACAGGCGCCCGTCGGTATAGCCGACATAGCCGATGGTGATCAGGATGATGCCCGAGGCAATGGCCAGCGTGGCGCTCACGATCTCGAACAGCGTCCCGTCAAGCGTGATCGCCGGTTCGTAGATGAAGGAAATGCCGACGATGAAGCCCCCGACCGCCATTCGGAACGCCTGGAAGCCGGTGGCGATCGGGTTGGCCCTCGCAATGGCCGCGGCGGCATAGGATGCGGCGGCCACCGGTGGTGTCGCGTCTGCCATGACCGCGAAATAGAGGATGAACAGATGGATGCTGAGCAGCGAGGTCATCCCATGCTCGGCAATCAACGGCGCGCCGATCGCCGCCGTGATGATGTAGGCCGGCGTCGTCGGCACACCCATGCCGAGGAAAAGGCAGCTTGCGGCGACCAGGACCACCAAGAGGATCAGCGAGTCACCGGCGAGTGACTTGATGATGCCGGTAAAGGCCAGGAGCAGCCCCGTATTGGTGAGCGCCGCCGTGATGATGCCGGCTGCGGTGATGGCTACGGCAATGACGCAGATGGTCTGGCCGGCATCGACGAAGGCGTCGAAGATCTTGCGCCATCCCATGCGCGAATGCGTGCGCAGCCACGCCGACAGGACCACGGTGACCGTCGCCCAGAATGCCGAGAAATAGGGCGAATAGCGCATCGACATCAGCGTCAGCAGCACGACCAGCGGTATAGCGAAGTGGATATCGGTGAGAATATCCCTGAACGAGGCGATCTCGTTCTTGGGCAAAGAGGAAATGCCCAGACGCTTTGCCTGGAAGTGCACGGCGACAAAGATGCCCAGATAATAGAGCACGGCACCAATGGCCGCTGCGGCGATGATGTGCACGTAGGGAACCGAGATCATCTCGGCCATGACGAAGGCTGCGGCGCCCATCACCGGCGGCATGATCAGGCCACCAACGCTCGCGGCTGTCTCGATGCCGCCGGCCATCGAGGCCGGAAAGCCCATGCGCTTCATCTCGGGTATGGTGACCGATCCGGTGACGACCACATTCGCTACCGACGATCCGCTCGTCATCCCGAACAGGCCGGACTCCACCACCACGACCTTTGCCGGGCCGCCGGTGTATCGTCCTGCAAAGAAGGTGCCGACATTCATGAACAGGCGCCCCATGCCGCTGCCCTGCAGGAACGCGCCGAAGATCAGGAAGGCCGCCACGATGGTCGCCGATATCACCGTGAGCTGGCCGTAAAGGCCGCTGCCATTCATCAGGTAAAGGATATCGATCACCTGGTTATAGGGCAGATTTCGATAGTACCAAACGCCCGGCAGCAGGTGGCAAATGAACATGTAGAAGATGACCAGCCCCGCCAGGATCGACAAGACGATAGACAAGGCGCGCCGCACGGCTTCGAGCACAAGGATCACCAGCGCGGTGCCGAGCACCAGTTCGAGCAGCGTCGGCGGGTCGATGAATGGGCTTCTGTCGTAGACCCGGAAGGTATTCAGATAGATATAAAGGCTGGGGAGCAGGGATAAGGCCGCAAGCAGCCAATCGAATACGCTGGGGCGTGTCAGGGGCGAGGTCGAACGCGCCGGGTAAAGCAAAAAAATCGGCGGCACGGCCAGGATCAGGTGCAGGCTGGCAAGCTTCAACGGCTCAGGAAATCCGAAGCCATTGAAGTAGAAATGCAACGCCGCGGTCGCAGCCAGCCAGAGCGAGACGCCAATCGAAACCGGACCTTCAAGTTTTCTCATTTTTGTTCCCCAGAAACTATCGAAGGATACCCCCAGCGCATAAGCCCGAATCCCACTGCTTCGGAAACGCTATGCGCTGGTTCTGGTAAGCGGCCTTGCGCGTCCCTCCGAAAGCGGGACGCGCTAGCGCCACCCGGAAATCACTTCATGAAGCCGAGTTCCTTGTAGGCTTTTTCGGCTCCCGGATGCAGCGGCACCGGCTGGTTCTGCCAGGCGATGTTCGGATCATACTTACCCAGCACCTTGTAGATGTTGGGGAAGCGCTCGCGGTTCTCGATCAGGGTCTTGGTGATGCGATAGGCGGCATCTTCGGAGACATCCGAGGAGATGAGGATGAGCGCTTCGAGCGTGGTTACCGGCACTGCGGCACCGTCCGCCTGCAAGGTCGCGTAGGAACTCGCCGGAATCTCGCCCTTGCCATAGCCGAAGCGCTCAGACAGGCTCTCCATCAGAGGTTCGGGGAAGGCGATCAGCTTTGCCGCGCGCCGGCCAGTTTCGGTTTCGAGCGCGATACCGGTAGGCACGCTCCCCGCCCCCCACAGAATGTCGATCTGGTCGTCCTGGAATGCCGAGATGAGCTGCGTATAGCTGCCGTTGATCAGGGTGCCGCCGCCAGACGCGATCTTTTCGCCCGAATTGTCGTAGAATTCGAGCGCGCGCTGCAGCGTCAGTTCCTCCGACGTGGCACGCGGGGATGTACCGATGCGCACCTTCGGATCTGCAAGAATCTGGTCGAGCGTCCTCGTCTCGTCCTGCGGAACGATGACGTGGAATTCGGCCGGTGCCCAGGTCCCGCCGAGCGAGCGAAGCGTCTCGTGCTTCTTGTTGTAGGGGTCTTCACCCTTGCTTGCGGCGGCGGCCAGGAAATCGATGCCCATGCCGATCTGGCTGATGCCGCCATCGATCAGCGTCGGGTTGTCACGCCCGCCGCCTGGCACGATGCGGATCTTGATGTCGGGGTTCTTCTCCATGACGATGTTGGCCAGGCCCGTCACGATCGTGTACCAGCTGCCGCCCGGCGAACCCGACGCCCATTCAAGGTTCTCGTCGGCATGGCCCGGCGCTGCCATCATCAGGCTGCTGCCGACTATTGCAGCGGCTATCGTTCGTCCAAGGTGTTTCATCAGTCCACTCATTGATAGTCCCCTCTCCTTTTTGAAAAACGGGAATCAGACTGCCGCGGGTGTCGTGGCTTGTGACAGCCTGGTGATCGCCCGTGCCAGATCGGCCTTCAAGTCATCGACATGCTCAAGTCCGGCATGAAGGCGGATCAATAGTCCTTCTTCCTGCCAGTCGGTGGCGGTACGCGCATGCGCAGGATCGCCGATCAGCGCGAGGCTTTCGAAACCGCCCCACGAAAAGCCCATTGCGAACAGGCGCAGGCTCTCGACAAAGGCGGTTGCTGCTGCCTTCGAGGAGGTCTGCAGGACAATTGCGAACAATCCGGACGCCCCTGAAAAATCGCGTTTCCAGAGGGCGTGGTCAGGATGGGAGCGCAGGGCCGGATGGATAACCCGGAGAATTTCAGGGAACGTTTCCAACCATTGCGCAAGCGCCAGGCCGGTTTCGTGGTGCTGGCGCAGCCGCGCCGCCAAGCTGCGCAGGCCGCGTGCGGCAAGAAACACATCGTCGGGGGAGACCCGGTAGCCGAGCCAGTTGGCCGCCTGCCGCAGCTCGCGGTACTGCTCCGATCCGGCCGTGACCAGCCCCAGCATCGCGTCGGAATGGCCGACGATGTATTTTGTCGCCGCCTGCACGACAATGTCGACACCCAGCGAGATCGGGCGGTGGAAAAGAGCCGTCGCCCAGGTGTTGTCGCAGACCGTGAGCGCGCCGCGCTTCCTGGCGACAGCCGCTATGGCGGGGATGTCCTGTACCTCGAATGTGAGCGAGCCCGGGGATTCCAGATAGACCATGCGGGTGTTCGGCTTGAACAGGGCTTCGATGCCTTGCCCGATGCGCGGGTCGTAGAACGTGACCTCGACGCCGTTGCGTTCGATGAAGGCCGACAGGCTGGTGCGCGCGGGTTCGTAGACGGAATCCGTCACCAGTACATGGTCGCCAGGTCTCAGGAAGGCCACGAGCGGCAGGACGCAGGCCGCGAGCCCTGACGGCACGGCAATCGTTCCATAGCCACCTTCCAACGCGGAGATCGCTTCCTCGAAGGCAAAGATGTCGGGCGTGCCGAAGCGGCCGTAAAATACCGTTCCCTTTTCGAAGCGGGCGGCTTTCGCGGCGTCGAGTTCGCGCACACTGTCGAAGACGATCGTCGATGCGCGATGGATCGGCACATTGATCGTCTCACCATGCCTGCCCGGCCGACCCAAATGGCTGGCAAGCGTTTCGGGCCGCAAGGCCGCCGGTCGCGCATCGATGCTGTTCATGTCTGCACCTTCCCACTCCTCCCTGAAGGTTGACAGATAAAGTTTGGCGTATTGCATGCCATCCGTCAATATTGTATGCCAAATCTGTTCGCGATTTTGGAATGATCGGGGCTTGCGCTTGATAAACGACGGAAAGCAAAGCGATATTCCGGGGGTTCGATTAGGGGAATCCGGCATGGGGGAGACATTGACACCGCTTCCGCAGCAGGTTGCGGATTATATTCGCGACCTCATCATCCACGACAGGCTGAAGCCCGGAGAGCGGATTCGGGAACGCGCAATCGCCGATACGCTGAACGTGTCGCGCACGCCGCTGCGCGACGCACTGAAGATCCTGGCGATGGAGCGCCTAGTGGATCTGACCCCGAACAAGGGGGCGGTCGTGACCAAGTCCACCGATGCCGAGATCGCCGATATGCTGACCGTCTACACGGAGCTTGAATCGCTCGGCGGGCGCCTTGCCTGCCGGCTGGCGACCGAGGCGGACATCCTGAGGGTGGAGCATTGGTGCGACGTGATGGCCCAGGCCTTCACCGACGAGGACCGCGCCGCCTACTTCGCCGCCAACCAGGCATTCCATCTCTCGATCATCGCCGCTTCACACAATTCGACCCTGATCGAGATGCACGGTCACCTCAACATCAGGCTCTACCGCATCCGCTATCTTGCGGTCATGGCCATGCAGGAATGGACCGCGGCAGCCGGCGAACATGGGGATCTGCTGCGAGCCCTCAAGGAGCGTGACGGCGAACAACTCGCCCATCTGCAGAAGGAGCATCTCGGCTTTGCCTGGCGCCTGATCGGTGCCTGGACACCGCCCTCCTCCACGCGCGGAATCATTCATAAATTCCAGCAGCCCCAGCAGGTCTGAGGATTGGCCGCATATTCGGTTGCAGGCATTCGAGAACACGGGAGTACAAGCCATGTCACACGCGATTATCCAGACCGTCCAAGGCGGACCCGAAGTTCTGGAATGGCGCGAGCGCCCGGATACCGCACCGGGTGAAGGCGAAGTCGCCGTGCGCCACACCGCGATCGGCGTGAACTATATCGACATCTATGTCCGCAAGGGCGCCTACCCGATGATGACCCTGCCCGGCACGCCGGGAATGGAAGCCGCGGGCATCGTCGAGGAGGTGGGGCGGGGGGTCACGGACCTCGCCGTCGGCCAGCGCGTCGCCTATGTGATGACGGCGCCAGGCGCCTACAGCGAACGGCGCAACGTGCCGGCCGAGCGCATGGTGCCGCTGCCCGACGATATCGACGACAGGGCAGCCGCTGCCCTGATGCTCAAGGGCATGACGGCGGAACGCCTGCTGCACAAGACCACACAGGCGGCTCCAGGCGATACCGTTCTGATCCACGCCGCCGCCGGGGGCGTTGGCCTTCTCCTCACCGCCTGGGCCAAGGCGATCGGCTGCACGGTCATCGGCACTGTGGGCTCCGAGGCCAAGGTGGAAGGGGTGCGCCAGGCCGGAGCCGACCATGTCATCGTCAGCACCACCGGGAACGTCGCAGATCGTGTCGCCGAAATCACCTCGGGGCGCGGCTGCCGCTACATCTATGACGGCGTGGGCAAGAACAGCTTCGAGACATCGCTGCAGGCCGTCGCCAGGTTCGGCCATCTGGTCAGCTTCGGCAATGCGTCCGGTGCAGTCCCGCCCATCAATATCGCGGTGCTTGCGCCCAAATGCGTGGCGCTGTCGCGACCCCAGATCTTTCCTTACATCGCCGACCGCAAGGACTTGCTGGAAACGGCCCAGAACCTGTTCGCAGCGATGCGCAAGGGCATCGTGCGCACCGACATCAACCAGACCTATCCGCTGGCCGAGGCGGCGCAAGCCCATCGGGATCTGGAATCGCGCCGCACCACCGGCCAGATCATCCTCCTGCCATGAGTATTGATCTACAACCGGTGTCGCAAGCTGTCCTGTTCCATGAGGAATGATCGCCATGCTTCCAGAGCCTGATCGCCACACGGTCGTCACGCATTGGGGAAGCTATCGGGCGCGCTTTGCCGAGGGCCGCGTCGCCGCACTGGTGCCGATCGAGGAGGATCCCGACCCGTCTCCGCTGGCCAATGCCATGATCGATGCGCTCGACAATCCAAGCCGCATCCTGCGCCCGGCCATACGCAAATCCTTCCTCGAGAAGGGCCATGCCGCCGCCGGCAAGGGCCGCGGCGCCGAGCCCTTCGTGGAGGTTTCTTGGGACGAGGCCCTGAAGCTGGCCGCTGCCGAGCTTGATCGCGTCCGCACGCAGCATGGCAATGGCGCGATCTATGGCGGCTCCTATGGCTGGGGAAGCGCCGGGCGCTTCCACCACGCGCAAAGCCAGATCCACCGTTTCCTCAATTGCATCGGCGGCTATGTCAGGTCGGTGCAGAACTACAGCTACGCCGCAGCCGACACGATCGTGCCACATGTGATCGGCGATAAGCGCGGGCTGGTGTCGCAGCACACGTCCTGGAATGTCGTGGCGAAGCATTCCGAATTGATCGTCATGTTCGGCGGCTTGCCGCGCAAGAATGCCCAGGTGAGCTCCGGCGGGATTTCGCGCCATATCCTCCAGGAATCCCTTGCCCGGGCGCAGCGCAATGGCGCCGAACTGGTTTCAATCAGCCCGATCCGCGACGACACGGTGTCCGACCCACAGCCGCACTGGCTGGCGATCCGTCCGAATACGGATGTCGCAATGATGCTCGGCATCGCCCATACGCTCGTGACCGAAGACCTTCACGACCGGGCATTTCTCGAGCGCTACACGACCGGCTTCGAGCAGTTCCGGGCCTATCTTCTCGGCGACACGAATGGCGTGGCCAAGAATGCCGATTGGGCGGCTGCGATCGCCGGCATCCCTGCGGCCGAGATTCGCAACCTTGCCCGCCGCATGGCGGCCAAGCGCACGATCGTCATGATGGCCTGGTCGCTGCAGCGCGCCGACCACGGCGAACAACCATATTGGATGGCAATCACCCTGGCGGCGATGCTGGGCCAGATCGGCTTGCCGGGCGGCGGCTTCGGCTTCGGTTATGCCTCCGTCAACGGTGTCGGACACGCCACGCCGGAGATTTCCTGGCCTTCGCTGCCACAGGGCGACAATGCGGTCAGCGACTTCATCCCGGTCGCGCGGATCGCCGACATGCTGCTCGACCCGGGCGGCGCATATGATTTCAACGGGGAGCGACGGACCTATCCCGATATCAGGCTGGTCTACTGGGCCGGCGGGAATCCCTTCCACCACCATCAGGACCTCAACCGGCTGCGCCGAGCCTGGCAGAAACCGCAGACCGTCATCGTCCATGACTCATGGTGGAACGCGCTGGCCCGCCATGCTGATATCGTCTTCCCGGTGACGACGGCGCTTGAGCGCAACGACATCGCGGCAGCGAGCCGGGATCGCTTCATTGCGGCCTCGCATCGTCTCACCGATCCTGCGGGTGAGGCGCGCGACGACTTTTCCGTCTTCAGCGGCATTGCGGAGCATCTGGGCCTGGCCGACCGCTTCACCGACGGGCGCGACGAGGAATCCTGGCTGCGCTATCTGTTCACACTGGCACGGCAGCGTGCCGCGGCGGCAGGCCATGCCCTTCCCGATTTCGATACGTTCTGGAAGAGCGGTTATTGCCTCCTGCCCGAACCGGACCACCAGCCGCCCCTGCTCGATACGTTCCGCCAGGACCCCGAGGCCAACAGGCTGGGTACGCCCTCCGGCCGGATCGAGATATTCTCCTCGACGATCGATCGCTTCGGCTATGATGACTGTCCCGGTCATCCGGCATGGCTGGAACCCTTTGAATGGCTGGGAAGCACGCGGGCACAGGATTTTCCGCTGCATCTCATGTCCAACCAGCCGGTTTCGCGGCTCCACAGCCAGTATGATTCGGCAAGCCATTCCCGGAGCATGAAGATCAAGGGCCGGGAAGTGGTCAGGCTCAACCCGCAGGACGCGACGATCCGCGGCATTTCCGACCAGGACATCGTGCGCGTCTTCAACGACAGGGGCAGTTGCCTGGCCGCAGCCATGCTTTCGGACCAGATCCGCCCCGGCGTCGTGCAGCTTTCGACCGGCGCCTGGTTCGACCCGCTCGACCCGGCTGCAGAAAAGCCGCTGGAAAAGCATGGCAACCCGAACGTACTCACGCGCGACAAGGGCACGTCGCGCCTGGCGCAGGGGCCGAGCGCGCAGACCTGCCTTGTCGAAATCGAGCCCTATCGCGGCGAGTTGCCTCCCATCACCGCCTTTCACCCGCCGCTTTTCGAGGCGCCGCAGCATAAGTCCCAATAGAAACCGGAATGCAGAAAATGAAGCGAATCGATGCCAATAGCCGCCGCAGCCGCGCGGTCGTGGTGGGCAACATGGTCTATCTCGGCGGACAGGTCGGCGACAGCAAGCAGGCCGACATCAAGGTCCAGACGCAGGAAGCGCTGGCCAAGATCGACCAGTTGCTGGAAGAGGCCGGCAGTTCCCGCTCCAAGGTGGTCTCGGCGACCATCTGGCTGAAAAGCATGGTCGACTACGATGGCATGAACGAGGTCTGGGACGGCTGGATCGATGCAGACAATCCGCCCGCCCGAGCCTGCGGCGAGGTGCGCCTGGCTGACGAGCGCTATCTGGTCGAGATCATCGCAACCGCCACGGTCTGAGGCCGCCACGATGCGGGTTGTCTTCCATAGCGAGTCCGCCGACCCGGTGCAGTGGCAGAAGGCTCTGGCCGAGCAGATCCCCGGGCTGGAGCTGCGCGTGTGGCCGGATATCGGCGATCCTGCCGAAATCGATGCCATGCTCGTCTGGAAGATCCCGCCGGGATCGCTTGAGCTCTTCCCCAATCTCAAGGGAATCCATCTCTTGAGCGCCGGCACCGACCAGATCGCCGGCGATCTCTCCATCCTGGAGCGTTTGCCTGTCGCCAGGCTGGTCGAGCCGGCCCAGGTCTCCGGCATGGTCGAATACGCCTTGCATGCGGTTCTCGACCACCACCGCCATTTCGACCGCTACCGCAACCAGCAGGCCGCGCGCATCTGGCATGAGCACCCCAGGATTTTCGCGCGCGACCGCAAGGTCGGTGTCCTGGGCCTGGGCGCGCTTGGCGCTCCGGTTGCGCAGGCCCTTGCGAAGCTGGATTTCGACGTCGCCGGCTGGTCGAGACAGCCAAGGGAACTGGAAGGGATCGAAACCTTTAGCGGCTGGGATCGGCTCGAGGCCTTTCTGCAGCGCAGTTCGATCCTGATCGCGCTGCTGCCGCTCACCGACGAGACACAAAACCTCTTCGATGCGCGCTTCTTCGCGAAGATGCCGCCCGGTTCCTATTTCATCAATATCGGCCGCGGCGCTCAATGCGTCGAGGCGGACCTGTGCGCTGCCTTGGAGACGGGCCACCTTGCCGGCGCGACGCTTGACGTGCTCCAGACCGAACCGCCGGAACCCGGCAATCCGGTCTGGTCCGCGCCCAATCTCACTTTGACCCCCCATGTCGCAACCTCACCCGACCCGAAGTCCGGCGCGGTGATCGTCGCCGAAAATCTGCGACTTATGCGCGACGGCCTCCTGCCTGCCGGGATGGTCAAGTAAGCATGATCGCGTCCGCTTCGGAACGGCATCGGGCACAGGCTGACAAAACCCAACCTCCTTGGACCAACGAGTAGGGTGGGGAAGACAGCCGTTCTGCGACCTGCACAACCGGCAGAGGAACCATCGCCGCTGCGCTTCATTTCACGGCAAGGATGCATGGCCTGCAGGCAAGCTCCGTATAGCGCCAACCCCTTGAAGGGAACGACCCATGCCGAAATTCGTGACGATCGGATATGGAGACCGCGGGGGCTACGACCGTACCACAGCGGCCGTTCGAGACGCGGCCCATGCGCATGATGCGAAGCTGCGGAAGGACGGAGCGTTGATGGGCATCGCCGGGGCTCCTGTGCAAGTGCGCAATCCCGATGCCGCTCAGGTCGAAACGGCAAATGGTCCGTTCATGACGTCGCCCTTGCCGGTGGCCGGCTTTGCCATAATCGAGGCTGCCGACTTGGCCGAGGCCATAGATATGGTCTCACTAACCCCCTGCGCTGTCGCACACGGCGTCGTCGAGGTATGGCCACTGGAGCAACGCTCGTAAAAAAACGGCAACGGGTCTCATTGCGCCCGAGGCACGAAGCGCCTCAGCTATTCCGTATGCGGAGGTGCTTCGATGGCCCAGCTCGGATCGGCGCCAAAGGGGTGATCCAGAAAGAAGACCCAGGTTCCATCGTTTAGGCGCCGGTGAACTTCCATGCCATGATGATGCACCTGCGTCGGCTTGCCCTCCTTGCCCATGCCCCTGATCAACCACTGCGAGCGTGTCATCGCAAAGTCGCCGGAAACGGTCGTGTGGTGGGTGATCACATCCATATGAGGCTTCAGCCCGATATAGCCGGCCATCGTTTTACGGATAGCTTCGGCGCCACGCGCGATGCTGGTGCCGCCATGGACCTCGTCGACCTGAACGATCGATGCTTCGGGATGGTACATGGCGGCAGCGGCTTCGACGTCCTGCGCATTGAAGGCGCGCGCAAGCCAAAGATTGCAGAGTTCGGGAGAGGGAGCGCCCATCTTTATTCTCCTTTGCAAGTAGCGGCTATGAGACACCCGCGAATTTCTGTGGGAGCGTTTCCTGGTCATCGTGAGCTGGAACACGGAGACCGCGTTGCACAGCCGGACGCGCCGCGATTTCAGCAAACCAGCGGGCGACATTCGGGTATTGGCCGAGATCGACATCAAGCTTGGACACGGCAGCGTTGATCCATGGCCAGGTCATCACGTCCGCGACGCCGAAAAGATCGCTGACAAGATATGGCCTTGGTTCCAATTGGCCATCCAGCACCCGCAGGATGCGGGCTGTCTCCCGTTCGAAACGGGCGATCACCTGCGGGGGCCTTTCGGCGGCAAAGATCTTGTAGTTCCAGAGTTGACCGAGTGTCGGCCCGACATGCCCCGCCTGAAACAGCATCCATTGCAGCGTAAGCCCGGCCTCGATGTCGTTCGCCGGCCTCAGCACGCCCGAGCGATCAGCCAGGTAGAGCAGGATCGCGCCGCTCTCGAACACCGTCCGGCTCCGGTCGGAGTCAACGATCACCGGGATCTTGTTGTTGGGGTTCAGCGCGAGAAATTCCGGCCGGAACTGATCGCCCTTTTCGATATCTACGACATGGACGTCATAAGGGAGCCCTGTTTCCTCGAGCATGATCGAGGCCTTGTGGCCGTTGGGGGTCTGGTAGCTGTAAAGCTGGATGGGGGTCATGATTGTGCCTGCCAATATCATGCGCAGCAGCATAGCGGCTGCACCTTGGAAAGCACGTTGCGAGTTTGCCAATGCTCCTTGCGGAATTGCAAACGGCTATGCATATGAAATGGCATGGATGACTGGAACGAAGCGCGCCTTGCACTTGCCGTGAAGAGGGCAGGAAGCCTCACCGGTGCGGCCAAGACACTTGGCATCGATTATTCGACGGTGTTCCGCCGCCTGAATGCGCTGGAGGAGAGGCTTGGCGTTCGCCTTTTCGAGCGTCTTCCCGGTGGATCCTACGAGGTGACGCCCGCCGGAGAGCGAATGGCATCCGCCGCGGAGCGCATGGAGGACGAGGCTCTGGCGCTTGACCGAGACTTGACGGGGCGGGACCACCGTCCCTCGGGGCGGTTGCGCGTTACCTCCTCGGAAACGCTCGCCTACCGCCTGCTCACCCGGCACCTCGCCAACTTCCGAAAGGTACATCCCGGCATTCTCGTCGAGCTGATCATCGACAACCGTGTCCTCAGTCTCTCGCGCCGGGAAGCCGATATTGCGCTCAGGCCGATGCGCCCGAAGGAAGGCGACCTGTGGGGACGCAAGCTTGCCGACGTCGCATGGACCTTGTATGGCGCGCGAACCTACCTTGACGCCAATGATGGTGCGTTGTCCTCTCCGGAGGAGGCGTTCGACCGATACGCCCTAATCGGTTGGGAGGAGTCGACCATCGGTATCCAGGCTGCCGATTGGCTCAATCGGCTGGCGCCTGTCGAAGCCTTCGTCTACAGGACGAACAGCCTCGTTAATCAATATGTTGCGGCCAAGACCGGCATCGGCCTGGCACTGCTTCCCTGCTACCTCGGCGAAGACGACACCGGTCTCGTTCGCGCACTACCGGACCCGGTACCGGAACTCGCAGGCGAGCTCTGGATCGTCACGCACGCCGATCTGAAGAAGACGGCTCGGGTTCGTGCGTTCTTCGATATAGTAGGTGAGGGTCTCGCCCGCGAGCAGGGCCGGTTCGACGGACGTAGGCATAGCGCTGGATAGCGTAGCCCACGTCGAGATCTGCACGCCGACCCGCTCAGAGATACGGGAAACGCATCAATTTGCCGAAAAATTTCACGAAAGTTCCGCTAAAACCTTAAATCGCCTGCGCTAAATTACCTTCAAGGTCAGGGGACATTGGAGGCGACAACATGAAATCCGAAAAATTTCTTTCGAGTACGCGGTGCAGCGGACGAAAATGGGTGAAGTCAGCAGCAATCCTGATTGCGGCTTCCATTGGCTTCGCAGCCCACGCGCATGCGGATGACCGCCCCACGCCAAAGGAACAGACCCGTTCCGTTTATCTTGTCAAATACCGGGTCGACAATGAAGTTCGCTACACCAAGAACCCTGCTCGCAAGGTGATCAAGGTGTCGGCTTCGCAATACCGCGCCAGCAATCCTTACGTCTGCACGCCCAGCGGGTTCGGCCAGAAAGCGCGTTGCTATATTCCGGGCATTTTCAAGCTGCCGAACGTTTAGACAGCAATCGTTGCAATAAGCAGAGCTGCCGCGCCCTGATCGGCGCGGCAGCTTTTTTTGTTTCACCGGCGAACGGCCTTGAGATGGGACACGCCCTTGCTCACCCGATCGCCCTTCACCAGCTTACGCACTTCATCGTCCTTCCGGACGGGATTGTGCTTGAAGACATACCATTCGCCGCCCAGGCTGGGCCGTTGGTAAATGACACCGTTCTTCTCCCGGTGCAGGAAGCAGGTGATCGCGCCGCTGCTGCCATCCCTGTTGGACCAACGGGCGCGCACGCAGAGCTTTCCGCCATTGGTTGCATACCAGTCTCCCTCGCCATAGGACCAAGCAGCCCCCTTGCGCGACCATGCGGCAAAGCTCTTTCGATCGGCGGAAAAGAACCCGCCACCTGTTTTCCATTTCCAGGTGCGGTTTGCATACAGCTTTTC
>JBARWP010000330.1:0-5548 GCA_049646905.1 Pseudaminobacter sp.
GGTTGACCGAGGGCGGCGACATCACCGTGTCGCGCCTGTCGGTGGCTGCCGGCCTGATGAGCGACCTGTCGGCTTGAAAGCAGCCCCGCAAAAGAGCGCCCTGCCGCCGGCCCGGGTTGCCGCCGGACCGGCCGGCACGGCTTCGCGCGCCGGCATCTGGGGCTGGATGTTCTTCGACTGGGCAGCCCAGCCCTTCTTCACCGTGGTCACCACCTTCATCTTCGGGCCCTATGTCGTGTCGCGCATGGTGGACGACCCGGCGATGGGCCAGGCCGCATGGGGCTATGGCCTGGCCATCGCCGGCTTCGCCATCGCCCTCCTGTCGCCGGTGCTCGGCTCCATTGCCGACCAGACCGGGCCGAGGAAACCGTGGATCGCCTTCTTCGCAATCATCAAGATCGCCTGCCTCTGCGCGCTCTGGTTTGCCGCTCCGGGCTCGCCGCTGGTGCCTGTCATCCTCCTGTTCTCGCTGGCTTCGGTCGCCGCCGAATTCTCCGTCGTCTTCAACGATTCCATGATGCCCAGGCTGGTGTCGAAGGCCGAGATCGGCAGGATCTCCAATATCGCCTGGGGCCTGGGCTATCTCGGCGGCATGATCGTGCTGATCCTCGTCGTGGCATTGATGGCCGGCTCGCCCGAAACCGGCCGGACCATCATCGGCACCGAGCCCTTGTTCGGCCTCGATCCCAGGCTCGGCGAAGACGCCCGCGCCACCGGCCCGCTTTCGGCGCTGTGGTATCTGGTCTTCATCCTGCCGATGTTCCTATTCACGCCCGACAGCGGCAAGGGCATGCGGCTCCTGCCGGCCATCCGCCAGGGCCTGGCCGAGCTGAAATCGAGCGTCGGCGAGGTGAGGCAGCGCAGCGGCATTCTCCGCTTCCTCGTCGCGCGCATGGTCTATCAGGATGGCGTCAACGCGCTACTTGGCCTCGGCGGCGTGTTCGCGGCCGCCATGTTCGGCTGGTCGATCACCGAGATCGGCGTCTTCGGCATCATCCTCAATGTCGTGGCGATCTTCGGCTGCCTCGTTGCCAGCCGTCTCGACACCGGCCTCGGCTCCAAATCCGTGGTGATGATCTCGCTGGTAATGCTGTGCGTGGCCACGTTCGGCATCATCTCGACCGGGCCGGGCTTCACGCTGTTCGGCCTGCTGATGCTGCCGGGCGCGGATTCGGGCGGGCTGTTCGGCACCCCGGCCGAGAAGGCCTATATCCTTTTCGGCCTGCTGATCGGCCTTGCCTTCGGCCCGGTGCAGGCGTCTTCGCGCTCCTACCTGGCGCGCAGCGTTTCCGCCGACGAGGCCGGCCGCTATTTCGGCATCTATGCGCTGGCCGGGCGCGTTACCAGCTTTGCGGCACCCTTCCTGGTCGCGACTGTCACCGCAGCCAGCGGCTCGATGCGCCTTGGCATGGCGACCATCCTGCTTTTCCTGCTCGGCGGCATGGCGATCCTGTGGCCCGCACCCTACCCCGCCGACAAGGCGAAGCGCTGACCTTTACCCTCCCCCTTGTGGGGAGGGTCGATCCGCGAAGCGGAGCGGGGTGGGGGAGCAAAATCGCTCTACCTTTGGCATCCCCACAAAGAGGAGGGTAAGAACATTCAGTGCCGGAAGTGCCGCACCCCGGTGAACACCATGGCGATGCCGTGCTCATCGGCTGCCGCGATCACATCCTCATCGCGCATCGACCCGCCCGGCTGGATGACGGCGGTGGCGCCCGCCTCGACCGCCGACAAAAGCCCGTCGGCAAAGGGGAAGAACGCATCCGAGGCGACGACTGACCCCTTGGTCAGTAGCTCGGCAAGCCCTGCCGCTTCGGCCGCATCCTGCGCCTTGCGCGCCGCGATGCGGGCCGAATCCACGCGGCTCATCTGGCCGGCACCCACACCCACCGTGGCAAGGTCCTTCGCATAGACGATGGCATTGGACTTGACGTGCTTTGCGACCCGGAAGGCGAATTTCAGATCCGCCATCTCCTGCGCTGACGGCGCCCGTTTCGTCACCACCTTCAGGTCCAGATCGTCCACAACGGCATTGTCGCGGCCCTGCACCAGCATGCCGCCGGCTACCGACTTGACCATGAGCCCGGCCTTGCGCGGATCGGGCAGGCCGCCGGTCACCAGCAGGCGCAAATTCTTCTTGGCGGCGATGATCGCCTGCGCTTCCTCGCTCGCCTCAGGCGCGATGATGACCTCGGTGAAGGTCTTGACGATTTCCTCCGCCGCCTCGGCATCGAGCAGCCGGTTGACCGCGACGATGCCGCCGAAGGCCGAGACGGGATCGCAGGCCAGCGCCTTCAGATAGGCCTGCCTCAGGTCCGCCGCCGCCGCCACGCCGCAGGGGTTGGCATGCTTGATGATGGCGACCGCCGCACCTTGCGCCGGGTCGAACTCGCCGACCAGTTCGAAGGCCGCGTCCGTGTCGTTGATATTGTTGTAGGACAACTGCTTGCCCTGCAACTGCCGCGCGGTGGCGACGCCCGGCCGCTCCTCGCCGGTGACGTAGAAGCCTGCCGTCTGATGCGGGTTCTCGCCATAGCGCATCACGCTTTCGAGCCTGCCGCCAAAGGCGCGCCAGGCCGGCTGTTCTATGTCGAGCGCTTCGGCAAACCAGCCCGAGATCGCCGCATCATAGGCGGCGGTGCGCGCAAAAGCCTTGGCCGCGAGTTTCTGGCGGAATTCCAGCGACAGGCTGCCGCTGTTCAGTTCCAGCGCGTTGAGCACGGCGGCATAGTCTTCCGGATCGGTCACCACCGCGACATAGGCGTGGTTCTTGGCAGACGCCCGCACCATGGCGGGGCCGCCAATATCGATATTCTCCACGATCGACGCATAGTCCGCACCGGAGCGGCACACCTCTTCGAAGGGATAGAGATTGACCACGAGAAGGTCGATCGGCGCGATGTTGTGCTCGCGCATCGCCTGCGCATGTTCCGGATCGTCGCGCACACCAAGCAGCGCGCCATGCACGGCAGGGTGCAGCGTCTTGACGCGCCCGTCCATGATTTCGGGAAAGCCGGTCAGGTCCGATACGTCGCGCACCGCAATGCCGGCCGCGGCGATGGCCTTGGCGGTACCGCCGGTCGAGACCAGTTCCACCCCCGCATCGGCAAGCGCCCGCGCAAACCCGACCAGCCCGGTCTTGTCGGAAACCGACAGCAGGGCACGGCGCACGGAAACGAGATCGGGAGCGGGAATCTTCTTGGCGGGGACGGCCATCCTGCTTGTCCTTCATGATGTGGAGAGAATGCGTGCGGCCTATCACAGCGCATCGGGAAATCAAAGGCCGCGCGTACCCTCCAAAAAGGACGGCTTGTCCTCAGTTCCCTTGGGCCTGCCCGTTGCGCGACATGCGCTTGAACTCCCAATGGACCACCGGGGTTTGCGAGGCCTTGAAGGACAGCACGATCTGGCGGTTGCGGCGCGGGCCGCCCAAGCCGGCAAAGAAGATCGATTCCTCGATTTCCGGCCTGACCTCCTCGCAGTCCATCACCCACGCATCGGCTTCCTGCGAGGCGAGCACCATCCGGCCGCTGTCGTTGCGGTAAAGCTCGATGTCGGGATGCACGTGGAAGCGGATCGTCACCAGGTCATGGCCATTGTCCAGCGGGCGCGCGCCGCCGGCACGGATGAAACGGTCCAGGCCGCTCAGGATGGCGCCTTCTGCCGAAAGCGACAGTTCCCGCTCGTGATAGATGCCGAACCGCGCGGCATAGCCGTCATGGCTGGCAACGAAGCCCTGCACGCCCTTTTCGTCGGTCCGTTCGCAGGGCACATGGCGGGGACCGCCCAGCAGCGGCGAGCCCAGCAATCCGTTGACGCGCGGCGAATGGGTGAAACGGGCCGAGGACGTATCGTTGAGGCAGGCGGTGGAATGGGCTGCCGTGGCCCTGGCGAGCGGGCGGAACTCTTCCGCCCCATAGGCATCGACGCCGGCATTGACGATATAGTGCTGCCGCCCGCTGGACATTTCGAAGGACAGGCAGCCGGCATGCGCCTTGTCGGAAACATCGGTGGGCGGCGGCGCGCCGGTATCGGCAATCACCGTGGTGCCGCCCATGGACAGCCGCTCATAGCCCGAATGCGGCGCATGCAGCAGCGGCGCGCCGACCGTATCGTCATGGCGCATGATCGCCGCGATACGGTCGTGGATGGTCACCCCCATGCCGTTGAAGCGGGCGATACTGCCGTCCTGGTGGCGAAAGAAGCGCAGCGCCGGCAGCATGCGCTCGACCGCGCCGATCAGCGCCTCGGGCGGGGTCTCGGCCTGGTTGGTATAGGTCTGGCGCAAGGGCAGAAGGTCGGCCAGCAATTCCAGCACCACCATCGGGTTGCGCGAGATATGGCCGCCATCCGGCAATATCTGCCGGTCCAGTTCCTCGGCAAGGTGACGGCTGGCGCTGCGCAGCGCGGAAGATGGGGCCGGCAGCGACAGGGCCGCAAAGGCCAGTGCGATACGCGTGCGCAGCCTGTCTTCGCCGTCCGGCATTTCATGCGCCATGGAGCGCAGGTAGCGGATCTGCAGCGCCAGCGACTTCAGATAGGCACGGTAGAAGGGAAACTCCGCGCCTTGCAGCACCACGGAGGAATGCTGCAGCCAGGCGATGATGCGCCTGGCGGTGATCGCCGGCTCCCAGGCGACGCCGGCAATGCGGCTGCCATGCGTGTTGATCCAGTCAGTCACCAGGGCACGCGCATTGGCGGCGGCAAGGTCGGTTCCGGCGGCGCGCATATGGCGCAGCCAGCGAAACCCATGCAGCGAGCGTTGCCAGCCGCGATTGGCGACCTCGATCTGGAACGGCGATTGGCCTCCGGTTTCCACGACGTGGCCGGAAAGCGGATAGCGGCCATAATAGATTTCCAGCGCAATCTGCTGGTCGGCAAGCCTCAAATCTGGCGGCGCGATCAGCACCCGTTCGGGTGTGCGGCCGGTGTAGCGCCATCTGTACACGGGACCGGCGCGCAGGCGGCGGCGAGTCTTGCGCCAGATCTCCTTGGCGACAAGCGTCCAGAGACGCGCGGTGTTGCCCGCGGCCATCGACACGAAATACCCTCCAAAAAACAAAGTCCCGCCGCTAAGAAGCTTATATGATTCAAGACCCTATGCGAAGGCGGATTTTCGCCGGGCCATAAGGATGGGGATAAGGGCTCGACCTATCCTGCCCGCCGCATCCGGGCGGCGAAGAAACCGTCCAGCCCCGAAATTTCCGGGCGCCCCATATCCATGTCGGCCGGCGTGGTGCGAAGCGTGCCGCGTGGCGTCAGGAAGGCATCCACACCTGCGATTTCCCCCAACTGCACCGGGTCGTCGATCACATCAGGCGTGGCTGCCAGGAAGGCCTCATGCAGCACCTCGCCCTCGAGCGGATCGAGCGAACAGTTGGAAAAGACGATGCGCCCGCCCGGCTTCGCCAGTATCACCGCATGCTGCAGCATCCGGCGCTGCAGGTCCGCCAGCTTCTCGATATCGACCGGCGATTTCGTCCATGGCACGTCGGGATGGCGGCGCACCGTTCCGGTAGAAGAACAGGGCGCATCGAGCAGCACCGCA
>JBARWP010000331.1:0-3005 GCA_049646905.1 Pseudaminobacter sp.
CCCTGAACCGCGACGACGACCGGCAGCGGACTTTCTTCAATCCGCGTCATTGTCTTATGGCCGAAGCTCATGAATCGTTCGACCGCCGCAGCGTCGTCCATTATGCCGGTAATTTCCTGCAAGTCCGCACCAGTGCAGAAATGCTCTCCCTCGGCCCGGATCAGGATCGCTCGAACCGAGGCGTCAGCCTCAAGCGTGCTGCACGCTTCCTGGATGGCTTCATGGGCGGCAAAGGACAGGCAGTTGAACTTGTCGGGACGGTTCAGCGACATGATCCCGATGCCGTCCTGGACCTGTATGATAACGGGTGCGCTCATTTGGCGGCTGCCCGGCGAGCGGCATATTGCAGCGCCACGCGTCCCACCTTTTCGCGGGCGATGACGAGCTTCTGGATCTGCGCTGTCCCGTCGCCGATCTGAAGTCCCAGGACATCATTGTAGCGCTGATGGAACGGAAGGCCATTCGTATAGGCAAAGTGACCATGCAGCAGCAGGCATTGGTGGATGATCTCGCATGTTACCTTCGGCACATACCATTTGCACATTGCCGCTTCCGCCGTGTGCGGGCGCCCGGCGTCGCGCAGCGCAAGCGTATGGTAGCAGAGCTGGCGCATCATCGTCAGTTGCGTTTCGGCTTCGGCGAGCGGAAAGCTCACCCCCTGATACTGGATGATCGGCGCGCCGAACGCCTGCCGCTCCTGCGTATAGGCCCAGCTCTCATCCACAGATGCCTGACCCGGCCCGACGCATTCCAGCCCGATCAACGCGCGGCTGTAGTCGAAACCGGCCATGATCGTCCCGAAGGCGCGATCCTGCTCGGCCATGATGCATTCCGCAGGCACATGCACGTCGTCGAAGAACAGCGAGCCGCGCCCGACTGGCCGCGTGCCGATATCATCGAGATGCGTTCGGGTGACGCCCTTGGAATTGAGGTCGACGAAGAAGGCGCTGACGCCCCGCGATCCCCCCGCAGGATCGCCGCTGCGCGCAAAGACCACGGCGGCGTCGGCCTGCGTGGAAAAGCTGATCGAGGTTTTCTCGCCGTTCAGCCGCCAGCCGTCCGGTGCCTTTTCGGCGCGCAATTGCAGGTTGGCTGCATCCGATCCACCGCCGGGCTCGGTCAGCCCAAGAGCGATGATCTTGTCGCCGGAAATGACCTGTGGCGCCCATTCGCGCGCAATGTCGGGCGAAGCATATTTCGCCACCATGCCCGCCATCAGCGAGGCCAGAAGAAGCACATAGCTCATGTTGAAATCGGCATAGGCGATTTCCTCCATGACCAGCCCCGACGTGACCGACCCTGCACCCAGCCCGCCGAACTCGACCGGAAGGTCCACGCCGATCAGCCCCAGCGCGCCCATCTCCTTCATCAGCGCGCGGTCCATAGTATGGAGCTTGGCTCGCTGGATATAGCCTGACTGGAGACGTTCGCGCGCAAAGCGCTGCGCCGTCTGCCTGAATTCCTCCTGCTCCTCGGTGAAGAAAAGCTCGCTCATCTGTCTACTCCTCCAGGAATTCATCAAATCTGCCAGCTCGTTCAGCCATGCATGGTCAGGCCGCCGGACACCGAAATGGTCTGCCCAAGAATAAAGGCGGCATCGTCCGAGGCCAGAAAACACACGATCCCGGGATAATCGGACGGATGGCCGATCCGACGCATGGGAATGACCTTCTTCATCGCCTCCAGAATGCCCTCGCCCGCATCGCCGCTGCGGAATTCCGCGAGCAGGTTCGTATCCGTGGGACCGGGGCAGACCGTATTGATGCGGATGTTCTTGCGAGCATATTCGCGCGCGATGGTCTTGGAGAAAGCGATGATACCGCCCTTGCAAGCCGAATACACCGCCTCACCGGACGAGCCCACCCGCCCGGCGTCGGTAGCGATGTTCACGATCGCGCCGCTGCCATTGGCAACCAGGCCCGGGAGCACGGAATGATGCATATTCAACGGGCCGTAGAGATTGATGTCGATGATCTTCTTCCAGAAATCCGCGTCGGTCTGGAGAAAGGGTATCGGGCGGTCCCATCCTGCATTGTTGACCAGAATATGGATCGGTCCCTGCGCCTCGGTCTCCCCGACTGCTGCGTCCACTGCGGCACGGTCGGAGATGTCGACCTCATGTGCCTTGGCCTTGCCGCCGGCCTCCCTGATGCGTTGGGCGGTTTCTTCGCCGCCGGTCGGGTCCAGATCGAAGATGGCAACCTCGCTGCCTTCCTGTGCAAAGCGCAAGCATATCTCACGCCCGATTCCGCTGCCGCCTCCCGTTACGATCACGCGCCTGCCTTCAAGTCCTCTCACAATAGTTCCTCCATTCTCTGCAAATCCGGCCTCGCGCGCCGCTGACGCGATTTCGTTCAGCCATCCTTTTGGTTGACGAGCAACGGAGCATCCGCTGCAATTGCCTCGACTATTTCCGCACGATCGGCGCGAATGCGCGCCAGCGACCGGAAGGTTTCAAGCGCGTGCTCGAGCACGGTGTCTGCATCCGCTCCCGGCTCTGGAACCAACCGCAGTTCCACGATTTCGCGCTGGCCGTTGAGACGCGCGACAGCCTGCGCGGCGGCAAGGCCCGACGTGGCGATCACCAGTTCCTCGACAGCACGCGGATAGACGAAAATCTCACGCACCTTAACGGCTGCGCCGACGCGGCCCTGCAACATCGAAAGCCGCGTCACGCGGCCATCTTCGCCCAGCTCAAGCGCATAGGCGCTGTCTCCCGTGCCGAAGCGTATCATCGGCCAGCGCCCATCGCGCGCCGTCACCACCACTTCGCCGGTTTCGCCTGCTGGAAGCGGCAGGCCGGTCACGGGATCGCATATCTGCACAATGCAGCCGGGATGAACCGCATAGCCTTCGCCCTGACCATCCTCGCAGGCGACCAGCCCGAGATCCGCAGTGGCGTAAGCCGCCCATGTCTTGACCCCGTATCGTGCCTCGATGTTGCGCCGCTTGGCCATCCAGTCGCCCATCTCGCCACCGAGAAACGCACTGCGCACCTTCCATGC
>JBARWP010000332.1:0-3407 GCA_049646905.1 Pseudaminobacter sp.
CGATGTGGCCGGCCGCGGCCAATCTCGCCGCAAGGTCGGCTTGCCACCGGCGGCACCCGGCGTCCGGGAGTATGACTAGAACATGGATCACAGAGAAAGCTTCATGCCCCGGAGCGGCGGACGTTCCATCGTTCGTGGCCGCCGGATCGCCATGCGTCCCGGCGGACGTATCTTGGCGATCCATCTCTAGTTGTTTGAGCATCGGAGTTTCCGAAAACCGAATCCCATTTTCCGGTCCGATGCTCCGGCCGCGTCAGATCCCGCCCCCTAGGCTCGCGCTTTGGAAGCCTCGCCTCCGCGGCGAAACCGGCGGTTCCAAAATTCGAGCGACAGGAGCACGAAATAGGCAGCGTTGGTCTCGTAGTAACGGCGCCATAGGCGCCTCGGCTCCTGCGCGACCCGGAACAGCCATTCCATCCCTATTGCCTGGACGAACTTCGGCGCGCGCGCGACCTTGCCGCCATAGACGTCGAAGCTGCCGCCCACCCCCATGATGAAGCTCGGGTCGAGCCGGGCGCGGTGGTGCTTGGTGAAGCGCTCCTTGCGCGGCGTCGGCATCGCCACGAGCAGGCAGTCCGCCCCCGACGCGTTGATCTGCGCCACGATCTCCGCTTCCTCTTCCGCCTTGAAGTAGCCGTTCCGCGCCCCGGCGACCACAAGCCCGGGATGGTCCTGGCCGAGCCGTGCGACGACGGAATCGAGCACGTCCTGTTCGGCGCCAAGCAGGAATGGCTTGTATCCGCGGCGCTCGCACAGGTTGAACAGATGGAACATGATGTCGACGCCGCTTACGCGCTCCGGCACAGCGACGCCGCAAAGGCGCGCGCCCCACAGCACGCCTTTGCCATCGACATTGACGACGTCCGCCGTCGCCACGTCCTCATACAGTTCGTCGTTCTTGCGCATGTTCACGATCTTGGCGACGTTGACGACCACGTGATGCAGCGGACGCCTCAGCCGCATCGCCTCGTCGGCGAGCTGCATCGTCTCGTCCATCGTCAGCGCATGGATCGGTGTCGAGAGAAACTCGCGCCTGCGCGACACCAGCAACCTATGCTCGGCCCACGCGAACTCCGATGTGCTCATGCCACCATGTCCATGCGTTTTTCGTCCCATTTCCCGCCTTCGATACGGGCATCCGGCTTGCGGGCCTTGCGCCAGGTCCACAACCCGCGCGTGTCGACCAGCTTCTTGTCCTTCAACGCGTCCGGATCGATCAGGTTGAACTGCCGGTGATCGACCAGCAGGACGACCATTTCGGCCTGGTCGATGGCCGAAAGCGCATCCGTGAACAGAATGCCTTTTCCTTCCAATTGGCGCGGCAGCGCACGCGCGTTCGGTTCCGCTACGACAAGCTTCAGGTTCGGCACTCTGGACAGCAGGTCGACGACCTCGACCGCCGGGCTCTCGCGCATGTCGTCGATGTTGGGCTTGAAGCTGAGGCCGAGGCAGGCGATCGTCTGTTTGCGGGAGGGATCCAGCAGGGCCTTGACGTCCCGCACGACCGAGAGCGGGCGTCCGGAATTGATGCGCCGGGCAGACGCGATCAGCGGGGTGTCGTCCGGCGCCGCGTCGATAATGAAGTAGGGATCGATGGCGATGCAGTGGCCCCCGACCCCCGGGCTCGGCTGGAGGATGTTCACGCGCGGGTGCCTGTTGGCGAGATCGATCACCTCCCAGACGTTGAGCGAGAGGTGCTGGCAGACGGCGGCGATCTCGTTGGCGAAAGCGATGTTCACGTCGCGGAAGGCGTTCTCGGTGAGCTTGACCAGTTCGGCGCTCTCGGCGCCGGTCAGGAACAGGTCGCCGACGACGAAAGTCGAATAGAGCGCCGCGGCCCTTTCGGACGATTTCCGCGACAGGCCGCCGATGGACCGGTCATTGTTGCAGAGTTCGGTCAGCACCTTTCCGGGCAAGACCCGCTCGGGGGAATAGGCGACGAGCACGTCGGCATCCTCGCCATGCTCGAGCGGAAACCTGAGATCGGGCCTCAATTCCGATAGCAGGCCGGTCATGGCGCGCGTCGTGCCGACCGGAGAGGTCGATTCCAGCACCACGACGTCGCCCTGCTTCAGGACAGGGGCGACACTTTTCGCCGCCGCCAGCACATAGCTGATGTCGGGCTTGTGGTCGTGGGTCATCGGCGTCGGCACGGCGATTATGTAGGCATCCGCCGTTTGCGGCTGGCCGACGGCCTTGAGCTTGCCGTTGGCAACCACCTTCTGGATCAGGCCGTCGAGATCCGGTTCCACGATGTGAATTTCGCCGCGGTTGACCTTTTCGACCACCATTTCGTTGACGTCGACCCCGATGACATCGAGCCCGCGGCCTGCGAGGATGGCGCAGGTCGGCAAGCCGATGTAACCCATGCCGATGACGCATACTGTCTTGATTTCAGCCATGTAACAGTTCCTTGACGATGCGTCGGCCCGCGTGGCCGTCCCCGTAGGGGTTATGCCGCGCCGCCATGCCCAAATAGGCATCCCGGTCGTTCAGCAGACGGTTGGCGTTGACGACTATTTCCTCGGTATCGGCACCGACCAGGCGCGCGGTGCCGGCCTCCACGCCCTCCGGCCGTTCTGTGTTCTCGCGCATCACCAGCACCGGCTTGCCCAACGAGGGCGCCTCTTCCTGGACGCCGCCGCTGTCGGTCAGGACGAGGTAGCTCTGCTTCAGCAGGTAGAGAAACGGCAGGTATTCCTGCGGGTCGATCAGGTGGATGTTCCCGGCGCCCCCCAACTCGGCGCTGACGACCGAGCGTACATTGGGATTGGGGTGTACCGGATAGACGATCTGAACGTCCGGGCGCGTCGCCAGCGTCTTCAGCGCGGCACAGATGCGATGGATGCCGCCGTCGAAATTCTCGCGCCGGTGGGCCGTCGTCAGGATCGTTTTCGTGGCGGGGTTGAGGAACGGGAAGCGGCTGGCCAGCCCGGCGCGCAGGGTCGCGTCCGCATCGATCTCGGCCGAGAAATGCAACAGTGTGTCGATCACGGTGTTGCCGGTCACGAAGATTCTGTCGGGAGCGACGCTTTCGGCGAGAAGGTTCGCACGTGCCTGTTCGGTGGGCGCGAAATGCCAGGTGGCGACATTGCCGGCGATCTTCCGGTTCAGTTCTTCCGGAAAGGGCGAGTTGATGTCATAGCTGCGCAATCCCGCCTCGACATGGGCGACCGGGATGCGCTTGTAGAAGGCGGCCAAGGCGGCGGCCATTGCCGTCGTGGTGTCTCCCTGGACGATCACGACATCCGGCCGGGCCTTCTCCAGCACCTCCGCCATGCCCTGAAGAACGCGCACCGTGACGTCGAACAGCGTCTGGTTCGGCTGCATGACGTTCAGGTCGTAATGGACAGGCAGCCCTGTCATCTCGATGACCTGATCGACCATCTCGCGATGCTGGGCGGTCA
>JBARWP010000333.1:0-8740 GCA_049646905.1 Pseudaminobacter sp.
CTCGACGACAAGCCCGATGGCTTGATCGAGGTTCTGAGACCGATGGGATGAAGTCAGCCTCATGAAAGAGCCAGCTTCCGAAGAAATCGAATGCGATGTTGTCGTGCTGGGAAGCGGCGCCGGCGGACTATCGGCCGCGCTGAGCGCGCGCTTGGCCGGGCTGGACGTGCATGTACTTGAAAAGGAGAACTATTTCGGAGGTACGACAGCCCTCTCGGGGGGCGTTCTCTGGATACCGGGAAACCCGGTCAACGCAAGGCAAGGCGTGGTCGAAAGTGAAGGCGCGGCCCGAACCTATCTTCAGGATCAGGCCGGGGACTTCTTCGACGGAGCCCGCGTCGATGCGTTTTTGAAGCACGGCCCGAAAATGGTCGATTATTTCGAGGCCAATTCAAGCGTGCGTTTCGTTCAGAATGCCGCCTTTCCGGACTATCACCCTTCCGCGCCGGGCGCTGTGGCTGGTGGAAGGTCTATCGTAGCTGCTCCCATCAGGGGAACCGAGTTGGGGGCGGCATTCAGTTTGCTGCGTCCGCCACTGAAGGAAATCACCTTTGTCGGCATGATGTTCAACGCTTCTGCGGAAGTGCAGCATTTCTTCCGTGCCACCACTTCGCTTTCCTCCTTTCTCTACGTGGTGCGAAGGCTTCTCGCCCATGGGACCGAGATGCTCCGATACGGACGCGCCGTGCGCCTCACAAACGGAAACGCCCTGATTGCCCGGCTGGCAAAATCCTGCCTGGAGGCTGGCGTCGACATTCGTGTCGGCTCTGCGGGTGTTGCGCTCTTGCGCGAGGGCGAGCGCGTCACCGGCGTGGTCGCCGATACGCCGGACGGACGCAGACGTTACCTTGCGCGGCGTGGAGTGGTTTTGGCCTGCGGAGGCTTTCCTCACGACGACGAACGCAAATCCAGGCTCTTTCCCCACGCTCCCAACGGCACCGAGCATCTCAGCCCGGCCCCCTCCGGCAATACCGGCGACGGCATCAGGCTCGGGGCTGAAGCCGGCGCCGTCACCACCGATGACATTCCGAATGCCGCCGCCTGGATTCCGGTTTCGGAAGTGCCTTATCGGAAAGGGGCGAGCGGCCGCTTCCCTCACCTGATCGACCGCTACAAGCCCGGGATCATCGCCGTACTGAAAAACGGGCGCCGCTTCGTCAACGAGGCCGATTCCTATCACGATGTCGGCCAGGCGATGATCAGGCAGTGTACAGCCATGCGCCTCCCGGTCGAAGCCTGGCTCATCTGCGATGCGAAGGCGCTTCGGAAATACGGCATGGGTTTCGTCAAGCCCTTTCCGGTACCGCATTTCCATCACCTGCGTTCCGGCTATCTGGTCAAGGGCAACACCCTGGCGGAGCTTGCTTGCCAGCTTGGCATCGACGGCGATGGTCTTGCAGAAACGGTGGCACGCTTCAATCCAGCCGCCGCAAGTGGCGAAGACCCCGACTTCGGGCGCGGTCGTTCAGCATATAATCGCTTTCTGGGAGACATGGATCACAAGCCCAATCCATGCCTCGCTCCGCTGGAAACCGGCCCATTCTATGCGATCCATATCGCCATCGGCGATCTCGGCACCTTTGCCGGCTTGAAAACCGACGGGCATGCGCGAGTGCTTGCAGAGCGCGGCCAGCCCATAGCCGGCCTTTTTGCAGTCGGCAACGACATGGCCTCCATCATGGGAGGCAACTACCCCGGTGGTGGCATCACCCTCGGGCCGGCAATGACCTTCGGATACATAGCCGGGCAAACGCTTGCAGGAAAATCGCTTCTCTAGCCGGAGGGACTACATATGACTTCGCAGGACCATCTCGCCGATGGCTCGATCCGCATCGTCCAGGACGATGCGCATGGACGCATCGTCACTTTCGATTCCGCCACTTTCGTGAACGGCTTTTACGGGGATGCGCTCGCTTCCACGGACGTGATCGTCGCCGCATCCTACAGCGGCGTCTTGTGCGCCCGAATGGTGGCCCGCCACCAGCCCCGCGGGGTTATCGGCCTCGACTGCGCCATCGGCAAGGATGGTGCGGGCATCGCCGGGCTCGCCTTCTATGAAGCGCTTGGCATTCCATCTGCTGCGGTCGACGTCATGACCGCGGAAATGGGCAATGGGGACGACCTTTACACTTGCGGCATGGTTAGCCGCGTGAACGATCGCGCAACGTCGCTTGGCCTGAAACCGGGCATGAGCGCGCGTGAAGCGGCAGACCTCCTCAAAGCCGCCAGCACCCCCGGCGACGACCGTTTCGCAGACCGGGAAAACCGGGAGATCATCTACACCAATGCAGCAGGCCGCTCGATCGTCTGCACGGATTCCATCGCGTTCTGGCGCCCGGAAGACACTGGACGCAATGTGCTGTGCACGGCTGGTCATACAGGCCGCTCCGTCGTCGACTACATCGTCGGTTCCGGGGTGTGGGGCTTCATCTGCTCGGACGGCGGCATCGGCAAGAACGATTCCGGCATCACCGCCCTGCCCGTTGCCAACGAAGCCGGCATCGCAGGCGCCTCGGTCAGCGCGCTGAGCGCGCGGATGGGAGATGGCCACTCGACCTATTACGACGGCGTCATTTCAGCCTGCAACGAGCTGGCGCGAAGCAAGGGCGTGCAAGAAGGCATGAGCGCCATGGAAGCGGCCCGCCTGCTCGTCGACAACTGAGGCACCGACCATGATCGTTGAAGAACGCATCTACACGATACAGGCCGGCCAGCTTGGCCGATATCTTTCGACCTATTCCAATGGGCCGATGCAGTTGCAAAGCCGTATCCTGGGACGAATGCTCGGCTATTTCACCACCGAGATCGGCGACCTGAGCACAATCGTTCATCTGTGGGGCTATGAAAGCCATGCGGAGCGTGAGCGGCGGCGCGCGCTTCTGGCGCAGGAACCGGAGTGGCAGGCCTATCTTGCCGAATGCACGCCTCTCATCCGTTCGATGGAGAACCGTATCATGGCTCCCACCGCTTTTTCCCCCATTCGCTGAAGGACCGTGAGAAATGAAGCTGGCAACTGTCCGGTTCGAAGGCGAGGAGCGGGTGGGCGCGGTGGAAGGCCCTGCAATCAGGCTGTTCCCGCGTGAGGCCGGGGATATGGTCGATCTGGCCCGCAATGGCGTTCCGGCTTACGGAACGGAACTGACGTCCCTTTCCGACGTGCGTGTTCTGGCGCCCATACGCCGTTTTCGGCGCGATGTGCTGTGCACCGGCTGGAACTATTGGGATCACTTCGAGGAAGGCATCGGCAAGCGCGACGGGCAGGAAGTGGAACGGTCGAGCGCGCCCACCTTCTTCAGCAAGGCACCCGACGCCATTGTCGGGCCCGAAGACGACATCGCCTATGATCCGAAGATTTCCGCAAAATGGGATTACGAAGCCGAGATTGCCGTAATCATCGGCAAGACCGGCCGCTCCATCTCCAGTTGCAAGGCACCGGACCATATATTCGGCTACACCCTGCCCAACGACATTCCGCAGCGCGACCTTCAGCGCCGCCATGGCGGCCAGTGGCTGAAGGGCAAGAGCATAGACGCCTCCACCCCTCTCGGCCCCTTTATCGTCACTCCCGACGAAATCGATCTGCCTGCCGTCGAGTTGACATCACATGTAAACGGTGAATTGCGCCAGAAGGCGCAGGCGCGCCAGATGGCCTCCACGGCGGCCCAGATCATAGCCGAGCGTTCCTTCGGCATGACCCTTCACGCCGGCGACGTGATCCTGACCGGAACGCCCGGCGGCATCGGCATGGCAAGGAACCCGCCAGTCTGGCTCAATGAAGGCGACCTGGTCGTCATACGCGGGTCCGGGCTCGGCGAACTGCGCAACCGGCTGGTGCGAACTGACTTGGCTGGCGGAAGCGACGTCGAGATCTGAAACCATGAAGGCAGCCTGTCCAAGGCCGCCTTCGCCCGGTCATACGGCTACCAGACCTGACGCGACTTCATGCCCGCAAGGGCGCGCCGATAGGGCAGCGGGAAAAGATCGCCCTTGTTCTCGATGCTCTCGAATTCTCTCGCCGCCCAATAGGGATCACGCAGCAGTGCCCTTCCCAACAGAATGAGGTCGGCATCGCCTGCGTCGAGATGCGCCTGAGCCTGACGAGGTTCGGTGACCAGTCCGACCAACGCCGTCGCCACGCCAGCTTCTTCGCGGATCGCGCGTGCAAAGGGCGCATGGTAACCTGGCGCCGGCGAGATTTTCTCGCCCTGTACAAGAGCGCCGCTCGACACGTCGACGATATCGGCGCCCGCACGCTTCAGCGCTGCTGACAGCCTGACGGAGTGTTCGATACGCAGACCGCCATCGATCCAGTCCACCACCGACAGACGTACCGAAATGATGATCTCCGGTCCGACCGCATCACGAACGGCTTCGACGATCTCGGCAGGAAGGCGCGTGTGGACCCCGTCTTCAACGCCATAACCGTCCAAGCGAAGATTGGTCAGAGGCGAAATGAACTGGTGGATCAGATAGCCATGCGCGAAGTGTAGTTCCACCAGTCGGTAGCCTGCAGTTGCGGCACGCCGCGCAGCCGCGGCGAATTCGTCGGTCACAGCCCTGATCTCACTTTCCGCAAGGGCATGCGGGACAGGGCTGCTCTCGGAATAGGCCAGAGCCGACGCCGAAATTCGCGGCCCCCATTCCTCCCCGGCGATGTACTGGTTGCCATTCCACGGCAGGGTGCGGCCAGAACGCCGTCCCGCATGGGAAAGCTGAATGCCGGCCACGGCACCATCACGCTCGATGACTTCGACGAGGCTGCCATGGGCCTTGACCTGAGCCTCATTCCAAATTCCCAGATCGCCGGGCGTGATCCGCCCCTCAGGAGAGACGGCTGTCGCCTCCACGATGATACCGCCAACGCCGCCGGCCGCCCGTGCTCCGTAATGGGCCAGGTGCCATCGATCCGGAAAACCGTCTTCTGCCGCATACATGCACATCGGCGACATCATGACCCGGTTGCGAAAAGTCGCGCCCCTCATGAGCAAGCGCTGAAACATACCGCCTCCTTGAGAACTAACTATCGTTAGTTTATATCACTGCCGATGCTCAACAAGTCAATGACAGGGATGAAATGCAGCGCCTCGAGGGAAAGATCGTCAGCGATAAGGTATATGCTTACACCGCCGATCAGGCCGCGCTTTATGCGCTGGGGACCGGCTTCGGCACCAGCACGGACCGGCGCGAACTGATTTTCACGACCGAGGCCGGCCAGCGAGTTTCCCCGACTTTTCTGACCGTCGCCATCTGGGATGACACATGGCTGGAACGCGAGGGGCTCGACCTGACCCATGTGGTGCATGGAGAACAACGCGTTTTGCTCCACGACGAGCCGCGACCATCGGGCAAGCTGCGAGGCGTGGTCACCATTGAGAAGGTTTTCGACAAAGGGCGCGACAAAGGTGCGCTTTTGTATGTTCGCACCGCAATTTACGATCTCGAACGCGATACGCATCTGGCCGATCTCCACTCAACCATTTTCGCACGGGGAAATGGCGGTTTCGGTGGCGCAGACGGCCGTACGCCAGAGTTGGCCCCGGTGCCGTCGCGCGCGCCCGACATATCGATTTCCCAGATCACCTTGCCGCAGCAGGCGCTCCTCTACCGGCTCAACGGAGACAGGAACCCCCTCCACTACGATCAGGACTTCGCTCGCTCCGCCGGTTTCGACAAGCCAATCCTGCATGGTCTTTGCAGTTTCGGTATCGCAGCCGCCTCGATCGTCAAGGCGTGCTGCGAATATGACAGGCGCCGGCTGCACGCTTTCGGATGCCGCTTCACCGGGCCGATATTTCCTGGTGAAACCATCGAGACACATATCTGGCAGGACGAGAGGAAAGTGTCGTTTCGGTCGATCTCGCCCGAACGTGACGTGATCGTGCTCGATCGTGGCTTCGCAGAACTTGCCTGATGTCGATCAGGTCGACTCATGAGACCTGTGTTCGACCATTTTCCGGATGGCAGCGGAAGTTCGTGGCTTCTTCGACCCGGCGCCGGATTCGGGTACACGCTGGCACACCCATGTCGATCGGCTCACAGCGGGCATCGCTTATATCAGAGACCGTCCGCGTTCATGCCGATACCGCTTCCTCTGCGGGTTTCGGAAGCGAGCCGGTGAACAGATGGCGATGCTTGCGCGCCTCGTCGCGATGGAGTTCCTCGAAACTCGCCTGGAATTCGACGACGCCGCGGTCGATGACGACGACGCGGTCGCTTACCGCTTCGGCGAAACGGACATTCTGCTCGGCAAGCAGAATGGTCATGCCCGATTGTTTGAGATAGCCGATCTGCTGCTGCAGGACCTCCACTATGACGGGAGCCAGTCCTTCCGACGGCTCGTCGAGCAGAAGCAGCTTCGGTCCGCCCATCAGCGTACGCGCGATGCAGAGCATCTGCTGCTCGCCGCCACTCAGAAGCCCTCCCGCCCTGTTGCGCAGTTCGGCCAGTTTCGGAAACACCTCGTAGACGCGCGACAAGGTCCAGGGCGCATGCCCGGAGCGGAACGGCCGGGTGACCCGCAAATTCTCCTCCACGGTCATAGTGGAGAAAATCCGCCGCTCTTCCGGAACATAGCCGATGCCGAGATGAGCGATCTCGTTGGTGGGCAGGCGCGCGAGGTTCCGCCCCTCGAAACTGATCGTTCCTCCAATGACGGTGACGAGGTTCACGATCGCCTTCAGAGTCGTGCTCTTGCCGGCGCCGTTGCGCCCGAGCAGCGTTACCGCCTCGCCAGGCGCGAGGTCGAACGACACGTCGAACAGCACGGCAATGTCGCCATAGGCCGCCTCGACCTTGCGCAGTTCAAGCATGGGCCGCCACCGTCCCCGGAACGCCGTCTCCAAGATAGACCTGGCGAACCGCGTCGTTTGCCGCGATGTCCCCAGGAGCGCCTTGCGCGATGACCCTGCCCCTGTGCATGACGAAAACCCGTTCGGCAACGGAGAAGACGACATCCATGTCATGTTCGATGATGACGGCCGTCAGCCGATCCTGCCGGACGATGCTTCGGATGAGTTCCACCAGCGGCAGGCGGTCGGCCAGCGACATGCCGCAGGTCGGCTCGTCGAGAAACAAGAGCTTCGGCTCGCCGGCCAGCGCGATGGCGATCTCGAGCCGCCGACGATCGCCGTAGGACAGGACATTGGCGGGACGGCGCAATTCCGGCAGCAGGCCGACCTTGTCGACGATCTCGGCGATTTCGCCCCCGTAGAGTTGTTCGGCCCTGCTGAACACGTCCCATTGCCGCCGCTTGCGGGCGATGAGAGCGATCCGCACATTCTCCTCCACGGTCTCGTCGCCGAAGACATTGTTGATCTGGAAGGTTCGGCCGATGCCGAGACGGGCGCGCCTGTGCGGCGGCAACACGGTGATGTCGGTTCCGGCGAAGCGGATTCGGCCGGAAGAAGGACGGGCGGTCCCCGTGAAAAGATTGAAGAGCGTCGTCTTGCCGGCGCCGTTGGAGCCGATGATCGCGAGGAATTCGCTTCGCCGGATTTCGAGGCTGACACCGTCGACAGCCGCAACGCCACCATAGCGCTGCTTCACGTCTTCGACCTGGAAGATGGTTTCATTCATGGGTGCCCTCATGGGTGCCCTCGGCCTTGGGAAGAATGCTCAGCAACCCGCCAGGCAGGAAACGGCCGATCAGCAGGATGACGAGACCGAGCACGGAGGCCCAGTAAGCCGTCACGTCGGGCAGCACACCCGTCAGCACCCGGAACAGGATCGCACCGACGATCGGCCCCGCAAAGTAGCGCGGCCCGCCGAGCACGCAGACGACGAGGGCATCCGTCGAAGTGAGGAAGCTCGACGATTGGATGAACATGCCTCGCTGATGGAAAGCCATGAGACTTCCGGCCAATCCCGCGAACAGGCCGGAGATGACGAAGACCGATATCTGGAGGCGGGCAACGTTGATGCCGGTGAAGGATGCCCGCTGGGGATTGTCGCGAATGGCCCTGAGCGCACGCCCATAGGGCGAGGAGACCAGGCGATGGATGCCGACAAGCGACAGGACCACCAGCAACGCCGTGAAGACGTAGTAGGCGGTGGAACCTTGCAGCGCCGGCGGAGGAGCAAATCCGATCAGACCATCGTCGCCGCCGGTCACGGCTTTCCATTTGGAAATGACCACGGATACAAGCTGTGCCACCGCCAGCGTCAGCATGATGAAATAGGTCTTCTCCCGTCGCACCGAAATGGCGGCCATGATCCCCGCAAGAATGCCGCTGGCGACGATGCCCGCCGCAAGCGCGGCCGCAAAACCCGCATTGCCCGTCTTGGCAAGATGGCCCGCGACATAGCCGCCCGTGGCATAGACCGCGGCATGCCCGACCGATATCAGCCCCGCATAGCCGACCAGCAGATTGAGGCTGACGGCAAACAGGATGAAAATCAGCGTCTGCGTGGCGAGGACGACCAGATCCTCATTTCCCGTGAAGGCGATCGCGGTCAGCGCCAGGAAGGCGAGGACGCCCGGCAGGCTCCCGGCGCGGAAACGCCACAAGGGTGCCTTGACCGCGAGGGCCGACGAGAGCGCGCTCATTCCCTTTCTCCCATCAGGCCGTTGGGACGCAACAACAGCACGATCACCATCAGGATGAAAACCAGCGTTACCGACAGTTGCGGCAGGACCACGATGCCGAACGATTTCACCAGTCCGATGAGCACGGAGGCGATCGCCGCGCCGCCGATGCTGCCGAGCCCGCCGATGACGACGACGGCAAAGGCATCCGTGGTG
>JBARWP010000334.1:0-3810 GCA_049646905.1 Pseudaminobacter sp.
TGCGCGTCGTGCGCGCGCCCTGCATGGGCCGCTGCGCTGGCGCGCCTGCCGCACGCATCGGCGACCGCGAGGTCGACCACGCCACCGTGGAAGGCCTGCTTGAGATGGCCAGGAATGGCGAAACCACGGTGGTGGTGCCGGACTATACCGGGCTTGCGGCCTATCGTGCCGAAGGCGGCTATCAACTGCTCGAGAAGGTGCGCAGCGGAGAAGTCACGCCTGAAACACTGATGGCGACGATGCAGAGCGCGGGCCTGCGCGGACTTGGCGGCGCGGGCTTTCCGGCCGGCAAGAAGTGGGAGTTCGTGCGCTCCTATGCCGGGCCGCGGCTGATGTCAATCAATGGCGACGAGGGCGAGCCGGGCACCTTCAAGGACCGCATCTATCTGGAGCGCGACCCGCACCGTACGCTGGAAGGTGCGCTGATCGCGGCCCATGCCGTGGAGGCCGAGCGCATCTATTTCTACATGCGCGACGAATATCCGGCCGTGCTTCATATCCTGCGCACCGAGATCGCGGCACTCGAGGCCGCCGGCATCGCCGCGCCCGGCTTCATCGAGCTTCGGCGCGGGGCCGGCGCCTATATCTGCGGCGAAGAAAGCGCGATGCTGGAAAGTATCGAGGGCAAGCGCGGGCTGCCGCGCCACCGTCCGCCCTATATCGCCGAGGTCGGGCTGTTCGGCCGCCCGACGCTCAACCACAATGTCGAGACGCTGTGGTGGATCCGCGACATCGTCGAAAAGGGCTCTGAATGGTTCGCCGCCCTCGGCAAGCCCGGCCATCCCGGCATCCGCTCATGGTCGGTATCGGGGCGGGTGAAGAACCCCGGTGTCAAGCTGGCGCCGGCCGGCGTCACCGTGCGCGAACTGATCGAGGAGCATTGCGGCGGCATGGCCGACGGCCATGTCTTCAAGGCCTATCTGCCGGGCGGCGCCTCGGGCGGCATATTGCCGGCGTCCATGGGCGACATTCCGCTCGATTTCGGCGGCGAGCTCGCCAAGCAGGGCGCCTTCGTCGGCTCGCATGCGATCGTCATCTTCTCCGACCAGGACAGCGCCAAGGCCGCGACCCTCAATCTGCTGAAATTCTTCAGGCATGAGAGCTGCGGCCAGTGCACGCCGTGCCGCGAGGGCACCGGCAAGATGGTGGCACTGCTGCAGGAGAACGGCGCACTCGACGAGACGGGGCTGCGCGACCTGGAGATGGTGATGCGCGATGCTTCCATTTGCGGGCTCGGTCAGGCCGCGCCCAACCCCGTCAACCATTTGCTGACGCATTTCCGTGAGGACCTCTGAGATGGCGGACAGAATCGAATTCACCCTGGACGGCAGGACGGTCACCGCGGCCGAGGGCGAGACCATCTGGGAAGTCGCCAAGCGCGAGGGAACCAATATCCCGCATCTGTGCCATGTCGACCTGCCGGGCTATCGCACCGACGGCAATTGCCGCGCCTGCATGGTCGATATCGAGGGCGAGCGGGTGCTTGCCGCCTCCTGCATTCGCAAGCCGACCGCCGGCATGGTGGTCAAGACCGGCACCGAGCGGGCCGAGAAGTCGCGCCAGATGGTATTCGAACTGCTCGCCAGCAATATGCGCCCGGCCGAGAAGGGTCCAGATAACCAATCGGCCTTCTGGGAATGGGCCTCCTCGATGGGGATTTCGGGCAGCTCGCGCTTTCCATCGAAGTTCGACGCGGCCGAGGTGGCCGAGTTCGACATCTCCAATCCAGCCATTGCCGTCAATCTCGATGCCTGCATCGCCTGCGGCGCCTGCGTGCGCGCCTGCCGCGAAGTGCAGGTCAACGACGTCATCGGCATGGCCGACCGCGGCGGCCACACGATCCCGGTCTTCGACATGCACGACCCGATGGGCCTGTCGACCTGCGTGACCTGCGGCGAATGCGTGCAGGCCTGCCCAACCGGTGCGCTCTACGAAAAGACGCTGATGGACCCGGCCGGCAAGACCCGCGCCATCCAGGAATTCGACAAGGTCGTCGACTCGCTATGCCCGTTCTGCGGCGTCGGCTGCCAGACCACCGTCGCCGTCAAGGACAACAGGATCGTCCAGATCGACGGCCGCAACGGCCCGGCCAATGAGAACCGGCTGTGCGTCAAGGGCCGCTTCGGCTTCGACTATGCGATGTCGCCCGAACGGCTGACCAAGCCGCTGATCCGCCGCGACGACGCGCCCAAGGCCGGCGATGCCGACATGCGCAATGTCGATCCGCTCACCGTCTTCCGCGAGGCGACCTGGGAGGAGGCGCTGGACCGTGCGGCCAGCGGCCTGAAGTCGATCCTCGACAAGCATGGCGGCAGCGCGCTGGCCGGTTTCGGCTCGGCCAAGGGCTCCAACGAGGAAGCCTATCTGTTCCAGAAATTCATCCGCCAGGGCTTCGGCACCAACAATGTCGACCACTGCACCAGGCTGTGCCACGCTTCCTCGGTCGCGGCCCTGATGGAGGGCGTAGGCTCCGGTGCGGTGTCGGCTCCCTTCATGGATGCCATGAAGGCCGAATGCGTCATCATCATCGGCGCACGCCCGACCACCAACCATCCGGTTGCGGCCACCTATTTCAAGCAGGCGGCCAAGCGCGGCACCAAGCTCATCATCATGGACCCGCGCGGCCAGGACCTGATGCGCCACGCTACCTATTCGCTGCGCTTCACGCCGGGTAGCGACGTCGCCATGCTCAACGCGCTGCTCCACGTCATCGTGGAGGAGAAGCTCTATGACGAGCAATATATCCAGGCCAACGTCACCGGCTTCGAGGCGCTGAAGGAGAAGGTCAAGGATTTCTCGCCCGAGGCAATGGCGGAAGTCTGCGGCATCGAGGCTTCGGTGCTGCGCGACGTTGCCCGCACCTACGCCAAGTCCGAACGCTCGATGATCTTCTGGGGCATGGGCGTTTCCCAGCACACCCACGGCACCGACAATTCGCGCTGCCTGATCGCACTGGCGCTGATCACCGGCCATGTCGGGCGCCCCGGCACCGGGCTGCACCCGCTGCGCGGCCAGAACAACGTCCAGGGCGCGTCGGATGCCGGCCTGATCCCGATGTATTTCCCCGACTACAAGTCGGTGGAGAATATCGACATACGCGGCCAGTACGAGAACTTCTGGGGCCAGACGCTCGACCCCAAGCGCGGGCTGACCGTGGTGGAGATCATCGACGCCATCCATGCCGACGAGATCAGGGGCATGTATATCATGGGCGAGAACCCGGCCATGTCGGACCCCGACCAGAGCCATGCCCGCGCCGCCCTTGCCAAACTCGAACATCTGGTGGTGCAGGATATCTTCCTGACCGAGACGGCTTGGCATGCCGATGTGGTGCTGCCAGCCTCGGCCCATGCCGAAAAGCTCGGCACCTACACCAACACCAACCGGCAGGTGCAGATCGGCCGCCCGGCGCTCGACCTGCCCGGCGATGCGCGCCAGGACCTCGACCTCATCGTCGAGCTTGCAAAGCGCATGGGGCTCGACTGGAACTACGCCCATGTCTCGGACGTCTATACCGAGATGGCGCAGGTCATGCCGTCGCTCAAGCACATCACCTGGGAGCGTATCGAGCGCGAGGAATCGGTCATCTATCCGGCCGACGGCCCCGACGTCCCCGGCAACGAGATCGTCTTCACCTCCGGCTTCCCGACCTCGGACGGGCGCGGTCGTATCGTGCCGACCGACCTGCTGCCGCCCGACGAGGTGCCGGACGACGAATACCCGCTGGTGCTCACCACCGGGCGCATGCTGGAACATTGGCATACCGGCGCCATGACGCGGCGGGCTGGCGTGCTCAACGCCATCGAGCCC
>JBARWP010000335.1:0-3067 GCA_049646905.1 Pseudaminobacter sp.
TGACAGACCTCTACGGGCTCCAGGCGATCATGGTCAGGCGCATGGTCGTCGACGGCGAGGCGTTCGCTTTACTCATCAATACGGACGGCCATTTGCGCATCCGCATAATTGAAGCCGAGCAGGTCGATGGCAGTCTCAACCGCGATCTGAGCACAGGCAAGATTGTGCAGGGCATTGAGTTCGACAAGACCGGCAGACGGGTTGCATATTGGATGTTTCCAGATCGCCCAGGAATGCCTTTCGCTATCGTACAGCAGCCAGTTCGAATTCCTGCCGAAGATGTTGTCCATCTGTTCAAGCCGGAAGTTCCCGGACAGGTTCGCGGCATAAGCTGGTTCGCGCCTGTGATCCTGCGACTGGCCGATCTGGACACATGGCGGGATGCTCAACTCAACCGCCAGAAGATCGCCTCGATGCTGGCGGGCTTCGTCACCTCGACGAACGGCACCGGCGCGCCCTTCGACGGCGAGCAACGCGGTTCGGCGCTGATCGGTAATATCCAGCCAGGCTCGATGCACTACCTCGACCCGGATCAGGATGTCCGGTTCTCGACGCCAGCGAATATCGGCGCCGAGGTCATCAGCTTCGCCAAGCTGACAGAACGGGAAGTCGCTGTAGGGCTTGGCCTGCCAGCGGCAATTCTCACGGGCGATCTGTCCGACGTGAACTATTCCTCGATCCGGGCCGGACTCGTTGAATGGCGGCGGCGTATTGAGTCGCTTCAACACCATGTCCTCGCATTCCAGATGCTTCGGCCAATCTGGCGGCGATGGGCGACACTGGAAACCCTGTCCGGCAGAATTGAAACCACCGTCGACGCGGCAATGCCGGCCACGTTCATCGTGCCCAAACAGCATTGGGTCGATCCGAGCAAGGACATCCGCGCCGAGATCGACGCCATCAACGCCGGGCTCATGTCCCGACGCGAGGCCGTCACCAGTCGCGGCGTCGACATCGAGGCGCTGGACGCCGAGATCGCCGCCGACAAGGAGCGTGAAGCCAGCCTTGGGCTGACGTTCGCGGCTCCGGCATCGGGAAGTCAGCCCGTCGCCGAGAACGACAACACTCCCCCTGCCGCGAAAGACGCGGCTTAATCCAAGGAGCATCTATGACATCTCCACCCGGCCCGCTGACGCGGGCTGCGCCTTTGCGCGCGTCAAGTTGGAACAAGGAAGCCTGGACTTTCGACCTTGTGCTCAGTGCCGGAGCGCCCGTTGAACGCGGCGGCTTCGTTGAGGTGCTGGACCTAGACGGGGCAAGTTGGCCGGACGTGATTCCAATTTTGGACAGTCACCGGCTGGGCAGCCTCGACGACAATCTCGGCGATGTGACCAACATACGGCGGGAAGGCAACGAGATCGTCGGAACCGTCCGGCTGTCGAAGCACAGCGAGAAGGCTAAGCGGATCGCCGCCGAGCTTACGGATGGCCGCAGCTTTTCAGCCTCGATCGGCTATTCGGTCGAGCGCTGGGCCGAGTCCAAACCTGCCGGCAAACGCACCCTCACAGCAAAGCAATGGCGCATCATGGAAGCGAGCCTCGTTTCCGTGCCAGCCGACCCATCATCTAAAATCAGGAACCATCCTATGACCGAACAGACCATCACCACCGAGCAGCCCGCCGTCCAGACCCGCGCTGCGACCAACACCGAAATCCGCAGCATCGCCAAGACCACCGGCCTGGACGATGCCTGGGCGAACGGACAGATCGACGCCGAAGCCACGCTCGATCAAGCCCGCGCCGCTGCGCTCGACGCTATGTCGAAGCGCTCCACGACGGTCAGCAACATCACGGTCGGCACGGACCACAACGATCCAGACGCTATCCGCTCGGCAATGGCTGACGCGCTGGCGCATCGTCTCGCACCTGGCGCTGTAAAACTGGAAGGCCGGGCGGTCGAGTATCGTGGCCACCGTCTGCTGGACATGGTCGGCGACATGGCCTCAAGCCGTGGGGAGCGTGTGAATCTTCGCGACCAGGATGCGCTTCTGCAGCGCGCTGTCGGTGCTCACTCCACATCCGATTTCCCGCTCCTGCTCGCGGATGCTGCCAACAAAAGCTTGCTGGCACAGTACAGCATCGCGGCTCCGACCTACAGGCAGTGGGCGGCCCGCAAGCCTTTCGCTGACTTCAAGGACCATCAGTTCCTCCGCGTCGGCGATTTCCCGACTTTCAAGGAGATCAACGAAGGTGGCGAGGTCAAATACGGCACCATCAGCGAGAATGCCGAGAAGGTCCGGGCTCGGGAATTTGGCACCGGCATCGCCATCGGCCGCCGTGCGCTCATCAACGATGATCTGTCTGCTCTGTCCGACTTCTCCTCGATGATCGCGACTCAGGCCGCAGCGTTCGAGAACAAGGAAGCCTACGGCGTCCTCGCGACCAATGCCGCCCTGTCGGACAGCGTTGCCCTGTTCCATGCCACTCATGCTAACCTTGCATCGGCAGGCTCGACTATCGACGGCACCAACGTCGCGCTGGCCGTGGCCCAGCTTCGTGCGCAGAAGTCGCTCGATGGCCTGCCGCTCAACCTGCAGCCTGCGTTCCTCGTCTGCGGCCCTGCTCGGGAAGTGGCTGCCCGCCAGCTTCTGGCTTCGATCACGCCGACCAAGGCGAGCGACGTCAACGTGTGGAGCGGCTTCGCCGAACTGATCGTCGACGCCAACATCTCCGACAACGCATGGTATCTGTTCGCCGCTCCCGGCACCGCCCCGACTGTCGTCTATGGCTATGTCGCCGGCTCCGAAGGCCCGCAGGTCCGCACCGAGCGCGATTTCGACACGCAAGCCATCAAGGTCGCGGCGTCGCTCGACTTTGCAGCGGGCGTGATCGACTTCCGCGGCGCGGTGAAGAACTCGGGCGCGTAAATGACGCCGGCAGACCTGATGGAACAGCGGAGCGCGCTCGTCGAAGCGCGCTCCAGCGGCGCCCTGCGTGTCGTGTTTCACAGTGGCGGTACGCGGCGCGAGGTTGAGTACCGTTCGCTCAAGGAAATCCAGGCCGCCATCGACGCGATCGATCGTGAGCTTCGCGCTCACGCGCCGATCCGCGTCTTCCTACCACACTTC
>JBARWP010000336.1:0-1535 GCA_049646905.1 Pseudaminobacter sp.
GGTCGCCTATCCGCGTCTCGACCGGCCGGCCGCGCCTTCCGCCGCCCTGCCGGCCGATGAGATCGCCTGCCGCAAGGATCTCAAGCGCCTCGGCGTGACTTTCCAGGACCTCGCCCCGATCAGGGACGGGCCGACCTGCGGCATCGACCATCCGGTCAAGGTCTCCGCCATCGGCAGCGTGACGATGAAGCCGGCCGCCACGCTGAGCTGCCGCATGGCCGCCACCTTCGCCCGCTGGACCCGCAAGGAACTGGTGCCGACCGCACGCTGGAAATACCTTTCCGGCGTCAAGACCATCCACCAGGGCTCGAGCTATTCGTGCCGCCGCATCGCCCGCTCGCGCACGCCCTCGCAGCATTCGGTCGGCAATGCGCTCGATGTCATGCGCATCGAATTGAACAATGGCCGCGACATCGATGTGCGCAAGCCGGGCTGGTTCGCCTTCCGCCAGAAGAGCTTCCTCAACACCGTGCGTGCCGATGGCTGCGACTATTTCACCACCGTGCTCGGCCCCGGCTACAATTACGACCACCGCAACCATTTCCACTTCGACATCATGCCGCGCAAGAACGGCTACGTCGCCTGCAAGTGAGCATCGGTTCGGGACAGGAGCTCGCGTCAGGCGCGTCTTTACGCGTACGCCCGCGCACGCGTAAACTCTAGGCCGGCAACCGGTCGCACGCCATGCGCAGACGCAATGTGCCCAAACGCACAGCCGGCCTTCTCCTGGCGGCCGGGCTGGTCTATTTCGGCCTGGCCTACCTGATCGCGCCGGAATTCTGGTCCTATCGCGACCATGGGCTCGACCTGCTTCCCGAGGAAATGCGCACGACGACCGTGCAGGGCATCCCCGGCGACCCGATCAATGTCGGGCTGGTCGGCTCCAGGGCGGACCTCCTGCGTGCCTTCGGCGCGGCAGAATGGAACGCGGCCGACACGATCACCTGGCGCTCCAGCCTGGAGATCGGCGAAAGCGTGCTTTTCGACCGGCCCTATGCCGATGCTCCGGTCAGCACGCTGCTGTTTGAAGGTCGCCGGCAGGACCTTGCCTTCGAAAAGCCGGTGGGCCGCAGCGCCGACCAGCGCCACCATGTCCGCTTCTGGCTGGTGACCGCCGAGAGCGATGGCGCCCGTCCGCTCTGGCTCGGCGCGGCCAGCTTCGACCGTGGCGTCGGCTTCAGCCACGATACCGGCCAGATCACCCATCACATCGGCCCAGACATCGATGCCGAACGCGATTTCCTGATTGGTGAACTGACCCGGGCGGATATGCTCGTCTCCAGCGACAGTTTCGAGGGCATCGGCCCCACCCGGTCCGGGCGCAATGGCGAGGGCGACCCCTATTTCACCGACGGCATGGTGCGCATCGGCATCCTGCAGCGCACAACCCGGTGATTTTGCGCCGGTTCGCTCATCTCAGGCATAAGCCGCTACGATCCATCCCATTGTTTTTTGCTATTTTCGACCCGACCACGCGAATGCTATTGAGCAGCGATGCTTTACGTTGAAATCGCCATCGTGGCCGTCCTCATCTG
>JBARWP010000337.1:0-1983 GCA_049646905.1 Pseudaminobacter sp.
AGCACGTCCTGTGCGATGGCCGCGCCCGCATTGGCGACGCACAGCACGCCGTCGGCGGACAGCGTCACCCGCACCGGCTCTTGCCGCGAACCATGCTTCAGCGCGTTTTCGATCAGGTTGCGGGCCAGGATCGCGAAGGCATCGGGATCGATATGCGAGAGCGCCGGGGCCTCGGGCACAACCAGTTCGACCCGTCCGGCATTGCCGGCGCTTGCGGTCATTTCGTTCACCACCATATGGAGGATGGCGGCGAGATCGGTCGGCTCCGCTGCCCGAAGCCTCGCCCCTTCGGCTCTCGCCAGTTGCATGAGCTTTTCCGACAGTCTGGCGAGGCGGCGCAATGCCGCCTCGATCTCGCGACCACGCGCGCGGGCGGCCTCGTCCGACGTTTCGATGACAAGTCTTTGCGTTTGCGCAAGCGCCGCCGCGACCGGTGTGCGCAGCTCATGCGCGGAATTGGCGGTAAAGCTGCGCTCGGCCTCCAGCGTGCGCCTGAGACGCTCCAGCAAGCGGTTCACTGCTCGCGCGTTCGGTTGGATCTCCGAAGGCAGGCCTTCGGCGGAGATAGGGGTGAAATCGCCTGCACCCCGGACTTCGATGTCCGAGCGGAAGCGCCGGAGCGGTGCCATGGACAGGCGCACCACCGCCCATACTCCGATCAGGCTTATCGGGATAAGCAGGCCAAGTGGAAGAGCCAGCCCTACAAGTATCTCGCGAGCGACCATCTGGCGGCGGGCCAGCGGCTCGGCGATCGAGATCGTGATGGTGCCCTGAAGTGCGGCGTCGGAATAAATGCGGTGTGTGGAGGTGTTCGCGAACCCCATGGCGGTAAACGGCGGAAAGACGGACAGATCGGCTTTGTGTGAGCGCAGCAGCACCCGATCTTCGGCGTCCCTCACCACATAGGTGAAGTACTCATTGTGCTCGCGCATCGTCGCGACGCTCTGGCTAGCATCGTCGTCGCTGTCGCGGCCGACGATGTCGCGAACGGCCAGCGGCAGCAGGCGCTGCCCGGTTTCCTCTAGTGCGCTGTCGAACACCTCATCCATCTCGTGGCGAAGCTTCTGGATGGTCACCGCGGCCGCTGCCACCCAGAGCAAGGTCAAGCCAAGCCCCAGCCAGAGCGACAGGCGCCATTGCAGGCTTCGAGGCGCAATCATCGAGTGTCGCCCAGCCGATAGCCGATCCCGCGCACCGTATCGATGACCGAATGCCCCAGTTTCTTGCGCACACGGCTGACATGGACCTCGATCGTGTTGCTTTCCACTTCAGCCCCAAACGCATAGAGCCGCTCTTCCAGTTGCGTCTTCGAAATCACCTGACTGGGGCGCCGGACGAAAGCCTCGAACAGCGCCCACTCGCGCGCCGTCAGGTCGATGGAGCGGCCATTGCGCAGAACCGTCCTGGCGGCAAGATCGATCTGAAGGTCGCCGATCTCGACCAGCGGATTGGGGTTGCCGCTGTAACGACGCGCCACCGCACTCAACCGCGCCGACAGCTCGGACAGATCGAAGGGCTTGGTCATGTAGTCGTCCGCTCCCGCATTGAGCCCGGCGATGCGGTCGGAGATCTGATCCAGCGCCGTCAGAATGACGACCGGTGTGACGCTGCCCTTGCGACGCAGATCGCGCAGGAAGGCGATGCCCCGCCCGTCGGGAAGCATGAGGTCGAGAAGGACAAGATCGTAGGCGGTGCTATCCAGATGGTCCATCGCCGCGTCGAGGCGGGTGACCCAGTCGACCGAATGACTGTCGGCCGCGATGTGATCACGCACCGCCGCGCCAAGGATCGTGTCGTCTTCCACCAGAAGGATTCGCATGCACACTCCATCCTGACTGCGCCTATCCCTGGTCGGTGGACCTGTCAGTTGGCTGACAGATAAGTCGGTTGGGCTTCAGCTATTCGTCAGGAATGAATGCCAGCATTTCTTCATGTAAACGCTGATGCAGGACAAATGACATGATGAAACATATCGTGGCAGCT
>JBARWP010000338.1:0-8653 GCA_049646905.1 Pseudaminobacter sp.
GGTCTGGTCCTGGTCATTGAGGGACTGATCTATGGCGGCTTTCCCAATCTTGCGAAGAAATTGGCATCGGAGGTGCTGTCGGTGCCGGAAAATGCCCTGCGCGTTGCCGGGCTTGCGGCGATCGCTATCGGCGTTGCCATCGTCTGGCTGTGCCGAGGGTAACGCAAGATTGTCGATGTGGCTGTAGCCAAGGCCGCAAACACGCCTTATTTCTTGCCAAGATGGCGTACCTCCAGTTAGGCCGCGCTTTCCCCGATACCCGGAGGCAATCTCGTCGATGACACGCAACCTTGTCCTGCCTCGCCTTTCGACCGTATTGGTCGCTGCTGCGGCCCTGATGGCCGGTGCCGTCGCAACACCCTATGTGGCGACGCCGGTGCTGGCGCAGGAAAAGCCGCGCGTTCCGGCGCCCGAACAGCCGGTTGCGCCGCAGGATCAGCCGCGTGCGCCGGTGCAGGGGCCAGCTTCGGTCGCCGATCTGGCCGAAGGACTGCTGGGCGCCGTCGTCAATATCTCGACCTCGCAGACGGTTAAAGGCAGCGGTGAAGGCACGGTGCCGATGCCGCAATTGCCCGAGGGCTCGCCATTCCAGGATTTCTTCGACGATTTCTTCAAGGACCGCCAGGGCAACAATGACGGCAGCCCGCAGAAGGTTCAGTCGCTGGGCTCCGGCTTCGTGGTCGATGCCGAGAAGGGCATCGTGGTCACCAACAATCATGTCATCGCCGATGCCGATGAGATCGAAGTGAATTTCTCCGACGGCTCCAAGCTGAAGGCGGAACTGGTCGGTACCGACACCAAGACCGATATTGCGGTGCTCAAGGTCGACCCCAAGCTCAAGAAGCTGACGGCGGTGAAATTCGGCGATTCCTCCGAGATGCGGATCGGTGATTGGGTGATGGCGGTCGGCAACCCGTTCGGCCTTGGCGGCACCGTTACGGTCGGCATCATCTCGGCGCGTAACCGCGACATCAATTCCGGCCCCTATGACGATTTCATCCAGACGGATGCGGCGATCAACAGGGGCAATTCCGGCGGCCCGTTGTTCAACATGTATGGCGAAGTGGTGGGCATCAACACCGCTATCATCTCGCCATCGGGCGGTTCAATCGGTATCGGTTTTTCTATCCCGTCGGAGCTTGCGGCCGGCGTGGTCAGCCAACTGGCGGAGTTCGGCGAGACGCGCCGTGGCTGGCTTGGCGTGCGTATCCAACCGGTGACCGACGAGATTGCCGAGAGCCTGGGCATGAAATCTGCGAAGGGTGCGCTGGTCGCCGGCATCATCAAGGGTGGGCCAGTGGACAATGGCACGATCCTGCCGGGAGACGTAATCACCAAATTCGACGGCAAGGAGGTCGATGAGATGCGCGACCTGCCGCGCGTGGTGGCGGAAAGCCCCGTGGGCAAGGCGGTCGATGTCGTGATCGTGCGCAAGGGAGTCGAGCAGACCGTCAAGGTCACCCTTGGCCGTCTCGAGGACGGCGAGAAACTGGCCGAGGGCGATAATGCCACGCCCTCCGAAGACGGCGGCGAGATTGCAACCGCTTCGGTGCTGGGCATGACGATTGGCGAACTCACCGACGAGACACGCAGCCAGTTCGAGATCGGCCCGGAGATTTCGGGCGTCGTGATCATGGAAGTGGCGCCGAACTCACCGGCGGCCGAGCGGGGCATTTTGGCGGGCGAGGTGATCACCGAGATCGCTCAGGAATCGGTATCGACGCCGAAGCAGGTGACCGAGCGCATCGGCAAGCTGAAAGACCAGGGCCGCAAGAATGCTTTGCTGATGCTGGCTTCCAAGACCGGTGAATTGCGGTTCGTGACCGTGCGCATGGACTGAGTCCGCAAAAGCGCGCAAGTGATTGATGGAAAAGGAAAAAGGCGGCTATTGAGCCGCCTTTTTCCTTTGCCGCCAAGTATCGCGCGACAAGCGGTAGAGCACGTGGCGTTTCAATTGCGGGTGCGTATCGGGAACCCCGGGATGGTCGAAATCGGCTGCGGGATCGTGGCGCATGCCGAGGCGCTCCATGACGGCGGTGGAGCGGGTATTGTTCCACACGGCAAATGAGAGGATCTCGGCCTTGCCAAGAGCCTCGAAGCCGAAATCGAGCAAAGCGCTGGCGGCTTCCGTGACATAACCATGGCCCCAGAATTTCGGCGCGAGGCGCCAGCCGATTTCCATCGAGCCGGCTGGTACGACCGGGACGATCTCGGCATCGTGCAGGCCGACAAAACCGATGCATCGGCCAGTGTCCTTGAGTTCGGCGGCAGTCCAGCCATAGCCATTGGCCGAATTCTCCTCGCGCAAGCGGTTCATCATTGCGTCGGACTGCGAGCGATCGCGTCGGAACGGAAAGAATTCCATGACCGCGCCATCCGAATTGATCCGGAAGAACAGGTCGCGATCCCGCTCTTCCCAATTGCGCAGGATGAGGCGTTTTGTCCGGATCGGTTTCACGCGACAAAATCCTGGTGTCGGTAGCCTTGGAGGTAAAGAAGCGCGGTCAGGTCGCCATGGTCGATGCGCACAGACGCCTGCTCGGCTACGATGGGCTTGGCGTGCAGGGCCACGCCGGTGCCGGCGAGACGTATCATGTCGAGGTCGTTGGCGCCGTCGCCCACGGCAATAACGTTAGCCGGCGACAGGCCAAGCCGCTCGCTGATCTCTACCAGTGCCTCGGCCTTGGCGCTACGGCCAAGGATCGGCTCGGTCACCTCGCCTGTGAGGCGGCCGTCGACCTGGATGAGGCGGTTGGCGCGGTTCTCGTCGAAGCCGAGCATCGCACCGATGCGTGCGGTGAACAGGTCGAAGCCACCCGAGACGAGGGCGGCATAGGCACCATGGCGGCGCATGGTGGCGACCAGCGTGCGGCCGCCCGAGGCGAGTGTCAGCCGGCCGGTGATGATGTGGTCGATGACGGCTGCATCCAGCCCCTTGAGCAGGGCGACGCGTTCGCGCAAGGCGGGCTCGAAGGCGATTTCGCCGTTCATCGAGCGCGCCGTGATGGCTGCGACGCGATCCTTGACGCCGATCTCGTCAGCCAGTTCGTCGATGCATTCCTGGTCGATCATGGTGGAGTCCATGTCGGCGAGCAGGATCTTCTTCATGCGCGTCGCTTGCTCCTGCACGACGATGTCGATGGGCTCCGAGTTGAGGGCCTGGCGCAGGATTTCCATTGCTTCCGGTGCCGGCAAGCCTTGCGGCAACGCCAGATCGCAGGCAATCGACGGCGCCAGGACATCGATACGGCTTGCACCGACCGCCGTTAGGGCCATATTCGCCAGCGACGGCGACAGACGGCCTTGAGCCGGGTGGGAAATGAGCGTGGCGACCAGCGACATGAATGATTCCGGCAAGAACAGGGGGTTGCTGAAGAATGCGATCCTGATAGCCGGGCCGACCGCCAGCGGCAAGTCGGTACTGGCGCTGGAGTGGGCGGTGCGCGAGGGCGGCGTTCTGGTCAATACCGATTCCATGCAGGGCTATTCAGTCCTGAACGTCCTTACCGCTCGTCCTAGCGAGGCCGAATTGCAGCGTGCGCCACACTATCTCTATGGCCATATCTCACCGGCCACGGCCTATTCGACCGGCATGTGGTTGCGCGACGTGACGAGACTGATCGATGAAGGGGCCTTTGCCGACAGGGTGCCGATCTTCGTTGGTGGCACCGGACTCTACTTTCGAGCGCTGGTGGGGGGCATGTCGGAAATGCCGGATATCCCGCAGCCGATCCGCGACCGATGGCGTGACCGGTTGGCGGAAGAGGGGGCTGACCGGCTGCATCGGGTGTTGATGCGAGAAGACCCGGAAGCAGCGCTTCGCTTGAAACCATCCGACAGTCAACGGATCGTGCGGGCGCTGGAGGTCTTGGAGGCGTCGGGCAGATCGATCGTGGCCTGGCAGGCCGAACGCGGGCGACCGCTGATCGAACACGCCAGCGCTCACTTCTTCGTTACCGAGCCCGAGCGGGCACAACTTGTCCATCGTATTGACCAGCGTTTCGAGCGTATGCTGGCTGCAGGTGCACTTGAAGAAGTGCGGGCGTTGACGGCGATGGGGCTTGATCCGGCACTGCCGGCCATGAAGGCGATCGGCGTTCGCGAGCTTCAGGCGGCCGATGCGGGTGAAATTTCCTTCGATGAGGCCATTTTGCGCGCAAAAATTGCAACCAGGCAATATGCCAAGCGACAATCGACGTGGTTTCGTCATCAGCTTGGACAGGAATGGAGACGTCTGACGCCTCAAAACCCTTGAAAGTAAGCGGGCAGGCAAGAATTCCGCATCCTGAAGCCACTTTCGGTCACCCTGGCGACTTCGCGTTGAGGTTGCCGTGATTAACTCTCCGTAAGGCCGGATGTGGGACAAGGAAAACAGACTTTTGTAGTGGAAACCATATGCGCTTCCATCAATCGGAAACGGCATTTTTCGTGTTCATCACGGTCGTCCTGGCGGCGGGCGTCGTGACCGTGCATGCCTATGGCGCGCTTCAGATTTTCAACGGGGTGTTGGATCATTCGGAGCGGATGGCCCATATCGCCTATCTGTCTAAACTGCTGTTCACGACGGGTGTGCTTCTGGCGACCGCGTTGTTCTTCGGGGTTTTCTTCATCTATCCGCTATTGCGTACGCAGGTGAGGGAAGAAGACAAGCTGCGCGCCATGGCCGCCACGCTCAGCGCCCGTTCTGAGACGCTGGAACATGCGGCCCTGACCGATGCTCTGACAGGTATGCAAAATCGACGCTATTTCGACGATGCGTTGAAGGAATATCTCCATGAATTCCGCCGCATCGACAAGCCGGTCGGCCTGATGATCCTCGATCTCGACCATTTCAAGCAGGTCAACGACACGCATGGCCACGATATCGGCGATGAGGTGCTGCGCGCCGTTGCCAATTGCCTGAAGGACATGACGCGCTATCACGATGTCGTTGCCAGGCTTGGCGGCGAGGAGTTTGCCGTGGTCGCCCCCAATATGGACGGCGACATGCTGATCAAGCTGGCAGAGCGCATCCGTCGTGGGATCGCGGCAACGACGGTGCTTTCAGGGAATATCCGCCTGAAGATCACTGCCAGTGTGGGGTTGGCAGTGTGGGACAAGCGCGAAAGCGCGGAGGAGTTCTTCCGCCGTGCGGACAAGCATCTCTATCACGCCAAGAGGCAGGGCCGGAACCGGGTCTGCGCCTGAAATTCCTCGCTCAATTTGATGAGGCGGCCATCAAATGCCGCGTAAGTCGCGGCGTTGGCTGGTCAATCGGAGCGAGGGCGTAAGCCGAACGTGGTCGGCTTGAGGCCGTAGCCAGCATCAAGATCATCGTCCTGCACCGGAAGGGTGGCCGGTTTGCGATAATCCGGATCGCCCGCCTGCCGCTGTGTGGCGACAGGTTCGGCAAGGCCGAAGCCTGGGGCGGCTGGTTGCGGGCGCGGCAGGTTACGCAGCCGTTCCACGATTCCCGCCAGATCGACATCGTTGCCGTCGTCGTGAGTGGGAAGGCGAGGATCATGCCTGCTCGTGCCGGGTATCAGGTGGGGCGGCAGGCGCTCGAATTTCAGTCGCATGGTCGTTGCCACGCCTTCACCGAAGGCGATGGCCTCGCGCTGGCCCATGGAAGACAGGAAGGACAGGGTCGAGGTGGACGAGTCCGACACGGCCGAGCGGATGATGGCCTGGTCCTGCTCATTGGCAAGCCGCATGGCAAATACGGTCGAGCACTGCGAAAGCACGGTCGGGTCGAGTTCTCCGGGCCGCTGGGTGACCACACCGAGATAGCAGCCATATTTGCGGCCTTCCTTGGCGATGCGCGACAGCGCATGCCTTGTCGGGGCAAAGCCGAGGCGCGAATCCGCCGGCATGTAGCGATGGGCTTCCTCGCACAGGACCAGAAGCCGAAGCTTGCCCTCGCTCCACAAAGCCAGGTCGAAGGCGAGCCGCGCCAGGACCGAGCAGACCGAATTGACGACCTCTGAGGGGATGCCGGCCATCTCAAAGCAGGTCACCGGCCGGCCGTCATGCGGGATGCGGAAAATATTGCCGATCGTCTTGTAGATCGTATCTTCCACCAGCCGCGAGGCGAACATGAAACGATAGCGCGGATCGCTGACGGCGGCTTCGATGCGTGTCTTGAGCGAGCGATAGACCGGACGGTCATGCTTGCTGTCCAGCAAGCCCATGCGCTCGTCCAGCTGCTTGATGAGATCGGCGATGCGATAGGGAACCGGCGTGTCGGCGGTCAGCGAATCGCTGCCGCGCCGCAGATACGTCCCGGCATTGGGATTGCGGTAGAGGCTCTTGGCGTGCGGAATGAGGTCACGCAGTACGTCGAGTTCCTCCGGCACGACTTCGCGGCCGCGAAACAGGACCTCGGCGAACTCTTCGAGCTGGAACAGCCAGAAGGGAAGGTCCAGCGAGGCCGTGTCGATCTTGATGCTGAGATCCGGTAACGCGGCGGAAAACTCGTTGTGCGGATCGAGGATGAGCACGCGCAGGTTCGGCTGGGCGGTGATTGTCTTGCGCAGCAGCAGCGACACTGCGGTCGACTTGCCGACACCGGTGGTGCCGACGATCGCAAAGTGCCGTGCCAGTGTATCTTCGATCGCAATGCAGGCATCCATGGTTTCGTCCTGCGACAGCTTGCCGATGGTCACGGCCTGGCGGCCGGCAAGATCGTAAACGGCATGCAGGTCGCGGCCGCGGATGCGATGGGCAATGGCGCCGACATAAGGATAGGTGGTGATGCCGCGGTCGAAGACAGGCGGCGCACCATTGACGCCGTCACGAACCTCGCCGACCAACTCGACGCCAACCTCGATGGCATTCATACCATCGTTGTCCCAGGTCCGGTCCGGCTTGCCGATGGAGTAAACCAGGCCGACCGTCCGGCTGGTGCCGAGATTGATGGAAATCATGCGCCCGACGGTCCACAGGCCATCGGCATTGGCAGTATTGTTGTTGGCGTAGGCTGCGATGGTGGCGCGTGCGCCGTCGCATTGAACGACATAGCCGAGAATGCGTGCATCCGGCTGAGCCTGATCACGGCGCTCTTGCGGAGTCATTTCTCCCGTCGACTGCTCCCGATCCATGTACATTGATGGCAAGCCCCCGATGCGTGCGCGCCCTTCATAACAAAGGCGAGTTAAGCCTGCGTGTTGCAGCGTGGTGTAGGAATGGTAAAGCCATTCGCTAGAGTGCCGGCGAACGGCCGATGAATCCGGTTGACACGTCGTCCGTGCCGCCCTTATTGTCCGCGACCATGAAAATAGCACTCATTCTCGTAGTAGGACGGCGCGTGGGCAAGGCGGTGTGACCGCCGGGCGAAATCCTCCCATGCGCTGAACACAGGCTCCCTCGGGGGCCTTTTTTATTGGCGAAAATACCGATACGACCAGAAATCGCTAAAGAAGCGGAAGAAACGGGACCAGACCGATGAGCAACGGACAGAACGAAACCGGACGGCGGGAGATGACGGGCGCCGAAATGGTGGTGCAGGCGCTGAAGGACAATGGCGTCAAGCACATTTTCGGCTATCCGGGCGGTGCGGTTCTGCCGATCTATGACGAGCTGTTCCAGCAGGACGAGGTCGAGCACATTCTGGTGCGGCACGAACAGGGGGCGGGGCACGCCGCCGAGGGCTATGCCCGCTCGACCGGGAAGGCAGGCGTTCTGCTGGTGACCTCCGGGCCGGGTGCGACCAATGCGGTGACGCCCCTGCAGGACGCGTTGATGGATTCCGTGCCGCTGGTTTGCATCACCGGCCAGGTGCCCACGACCCTCATTGGCTCGGATGGATTCCAGGAATGCGATACGGTCGGCATCACGCGGCCCTGCACCAAACACAATTGGCTGGTCAAGGACGTCAACGACCTGGCCCATATCCTGCACGAGGCCTTCCACGTCGCAACGACCGGCCGGCCGGGCCCGGTCGTGGTCGACGTCCCGAAGGACGTGCAGTTCGCCAAGGGCATCTATACGCCCCCGCAGACCTCGCCGCGCACCAGCTATCAGCCGAAGGTCCAGGGCGACCTCGACAAGATCAAGGTTGCGGTGGAACTGCTGGCGGGAGCCAAGCGGCCGATCATCTATTCGGGTGGCGGTGTCGTCAATTCCGGCCTGGAAGCCAGCCATCTGCTGCGCGAACTGGTCGAACTGACCGGGGCGCCGATCACCTCGACGCTGATGGGGCTCGGTGCCTATCCGGCTTCGGGCAAGAACTGGATCGGCATGCTGGGCATGCACGGCTCCTACGAAGCCAACATGGCGATGCATGATTGCGACGTCATGCTGTGCGTGGGGGCCCGCTTCGACGACCGCATCACCGGCCGACTGAATGCCTTCTCGCCGAATTCCCGCAAGATCCATATCGATATCGACCCGTCGTCGATCAACAAGAACGTCCGTGTCGATGTGCCGATCGTCGGTGACGTCGGCCGCGTGCTGGAAGATATGGTGCGTTTGTGGCGGGCAACCGCCAAGGCCGACAAGAAGACACTGCACCCCTGGTGGGAACAGATCGCCCGCTGGCGCGCACGCGATTGCTTTGCCTATACGCAGAATACCGACGTCATCATGCCCCAATATGCGATCGAGCGGCTCTATGAACTGACGAAGGATCACGACACCTACATCACCACCGAGGTGGGGCAGCACCAGATGTGGG
>JBARWP010000339.1:0-16692 GCA_049646905.1 Pseudaminobacter sp.
GAGGGAACCGAGAACTCGAACTTCCTGCTCCACACCTCCAGCGGCTCCTACATCCTGACGCTTTACGAAAGGCGGGTCGATAAGGACGATCTGCCGTTCTTCCTGGGCCTGATGGAGCATCTGGCCAGGAAGGGCATTTCCTGCCCGCTGCCGGTGCGCCGGCGCGACGGCGAGGTGATCGGAACGCTTGCAGGGCGCTCGGCGGCGATCATCACCTTTCTGGAAGGCATGTGGATGCGGCGGCCGACCGCCATTCATTGCCGCGAGGTCGGAAAGGCCCTGGCTGGTCTGCATCTGGCCGGTATGGGCTTTCCGCTTCGCCGTGCGAACGCGCTCGACATGGCGGGCTGGCGCAAGCTGTGGGAGGGGTCGCGCGAGCGTGCCGACGAGGTCGAGCCCGGGCTCATCGGCGAGGTTGATGCGGAATTTGCCGATTTCGAGCGCAACTGGCCACAGGACCTGCCGGCCGGCATCATTCATGCCGATCTGTTTCCCGACAATGTCTTCTTCCTGGGCGAGCGGCTGTCCGGCCTCATCGATTTCTATTTCGCCTGCAATGACTTCTACGCCTATGACCTCGCGACCTGCCTCAATGCCTGGTGCTTCGAGAAGGACAATTCCTTCAACCTGACCAAGGGGAGGGCGCTGCTGGCCGGCTACCAGCAGGAGCGCCGGCTCACCGAGGCGGAGCGTCAGGCCTTGCCATTGCTGGCGCGCGGCTCGGCCCTGCGCTTCATGCTGACCCGCCTCTATGACTGGCTGACCATTCCCGATGGCGCGCTGATCCAGAAGCGCGATCCAGTCGAATTCATCCGCCGCATGCGCTTTCACCGGCAGATCGGCTCGGCCTCCGAATATGGTTTGGAATGAAGAAATCCGTCGAGATATTCACTGATGGCGCCTGCTCGGGAAATCCGGGGCCGGGCGGTTGGGGCGCTATCCTGCGCTTCAACGGCGTGACCAGGGAGCTGTCGGGCGGCGAGGCCGTCACGACCAACAACCGCATGGAACTCATGGCCGCCATTTCGGCACTGAATGCGCTGAAGGAGCCGTGCCTGGTCGATCTCTATACCGACAGCAACTACGTCAAGGACGGCATCGGCGGCTGGATCGAGGGTTGGAAGCGCAACGGCTGGAAGACGGCTGCGAAGAAGCCGGTGAAGAATGCCGAGCTGTGGCAGGCGCTGGATGAGGCGCGCAAGCGTCACAAGGTGACCTGGCACTGGGTCAAGGGCCATGCCGGCCACGAGGAAAACGAACGCGCGGACGAACTGGCGCGCATGGGCATGGCGCCGTTCAAGCCAGCGCGCCCGGCCAGGGAAAATATGGCGGCAGCCAAGCCGCGTGTGGCGAAGCGGTGAAGCGTGGAGCGGCTCCGCGCGTCGCGGCCAGCCTCCTTCTCCCCGCCTGCGGGGAGAAGGTCCGGCAGGGGATGAGGGGCGATTCTTCCTGAAGCTGAACGACCCTGGCAATTATAGCTGCTGAAGAATCGTGGCAGCGCCGGATTCATTCACGCCGGGTTTCGTCTCGATGTTGAGGGCGGCAACGACCCCGTCCTTGACGATCATGGAAAAGCGCTTGGAGCGCGTGCCCATGGCGAACTCGCTCATGTCGGCTTGCAGCCCGGCGGCGCGGATGAAATCGCCATTGCCGTCGGCCAGATAGAGCAGCCGGCCTTCGCCGCCGGTGAAGTTTGCCCAGGCACCCATGACAAACTGGTCGTTGACCGCCACGACCGCGATGGTGTCGACGCCGCGGGCAAGGATGGCGTCGTGGTTTTCCAGATAGCCGGGCAGATGATTGTTGCTGCAGGTCGGGGTGAAGGCACCCGGCACGCCGAACAGCACGACCGTCTTGCCGGAAAAGACATCGGCGGTGGTGAGGCTCTTGCCGCCATCGGCCGTCATCGTCTTGAAGGTGGCCTCGGGCAGTTTGTCGCCAACGGAAATTGTCATGGTGTCTCTTTCGGTCCGGTTGAAATCCGGCGACTGGGTAACGGCTTATCGAACCCGATGCAACCGCCAACCCTATCTAAAGATAAGGCAGGATACCGCTCACCGATCCGCTGCTGGTCACCAGCGTGTAGTGCAATCCACCTTCCGTGGGGGCTTCTTTCGGGCGGTTAAGGATCTCGACCGAAAACAGGACCTTCCGGTCATTGTCGAAGCGCTCCGGCGTGCCGAACGTATAGCCATCGGCTCCGGCAATGAAGAACTCGGCTGATGTGGCACCTTCCGGCAGTTTTGCTTCGACGACCACCCGGGTGTCGTCCTTGCTGAAGACTGTCACGCCGAAGTCAGGAGCTGCCGGGGCCGGCAATGCCTTCAAGGCCTGGGAGACAATGGCGGCATCTGCCACGTTGTCGGGATCGGCCGCCGGATCGAGCAGGAGTTGCGCCTGGACCGGAATGCAGACCGTTTCGCATATGCCGAGAAAGATGTCCGCATCGATCAGCGCGGGCTCCTCGGGCGAGGCAAGCGTGAAGGTAACCGGCAGGGAAACCGAACGGTCGTAACCCGCCCATTTCGAATAGCCGTCATCGTGACGTTGCGGGGGTGGGAAGGCTATTTCCGCTGCCTTGACGTTGTTGCTGCTTGCGGAAATCTTCAGGGAAGGTGGAACGCCGCTGTCGCCGGGATCGCGCCAGTAGGTTTTCCAGCCGGGATCGAGCGCGATGTCGAGCACGCCGGTGATCTGCCCTTGCGTGTCGGGCGTGCCGGTCGTGACGAGCCGGATGCGGCCGCCCTGGGTCTCGAACCAGTCGGTGGACGAGGCCACCGCAGGCGTGGTGCCCAACGCCGCGGCCAGCGCCATCCACAATGCTGTCGGCACGTGTGTCATGGGTCGGGTTTGGCCGCAAACCTGCGGTTTCGCAACAGGAGAATGACTGCTGGGCCAATCATTTTTGTGTGAAACCAGGACCACCATAGTGGAGCTATTCTCCTAAGGCATATCTTTCAAGAAAAGGGAAAACAGGTTAGGTTTCAAGCATGGACCTCTTGCGCCAGAAGCAGTCCGCGGCCACGCGCGGCTTTCTTGACGATCAGTTCCTGATTGCCATGCCGGGCATGAAGGATGACAGGTTCGCACGTGCCGTCATCTATGTCTGCGCCCACAGCGACGAGGGCGCCATGGGCCTGATCATCAACCAGAGCCAGCAACTGATGTTCCCGGACCTGCTGGTGCAATTGGGCATCCTTGACGAGAGCGAGGCCATCCGCCTGCAGCCGCCGGCACGTGATTTCGTGGTGCGCAATGGCGGCCCGGTGGATCGCAGCCGCGGCTTCGTGCTCCACACCGACGACTACAAGGTCGAGTCCTCGCTGCCGATCTCGGAGGACATCTGCCTTACGGCGACCGTCGATATATTGCGGGCCATCTCGTCGGGCCGCGGGCCGCGCAAGGCGCTGATGATGCTGGGCTATGCCGGCTGGGGTGCAGGCCAGCTCGAAAGCGAGATCGCCGCCAATGGCTGGCTCACCTGTCCGGCGCGACCCGAGTTCCTGTTCGATTCCGATATCGATCGCAAATATGATCGGGTGCTTGCTTCCATGGGCGTCGATCTGGCCCATCTCAGTCACGAAGCCGGTCACGCCTGAGCCGGAGCATTTCGTAGCCAAGTGGAACCACTTCGCGTCGCATAAATGCAGCTAAGACAAGCAGATAGAGCAACGGTAGCGCATCATCCGTCAGGATGCCCCTTGCTCTATCGGATATTGTTCCTTCAGCGTCTTGAGCACCTGGTCCGCGGCGATCGGCGGGCCGAACATGAAGCTCTGGCCGTATTCGCAACCCATCTGTCGCAATTGCAGCGCATCGCTCTCATCTGAAATGCCTTCGGCAACGACCGACATGCCGAGGTCATGCGCCATGCTGACCATGGATTTCAGCAGGACCGTGCGCTTGGGCGAGGCATCGTCGAGAAAGCTCTTGTCGATCTTGATCGTGTCGAAGGGATAGCGGGTCAGGTAGGAGAGCGAGGAAAAGCCGGTTCCGAAATCGTCGAGGGAAAGGCCGATCCCGAGCTTCTTGAGCCGGTTCAGCACATGGGCGCTCTGCTCGGGATTGTCCATCACCAGGGATTCGGTGAGCTCCAGCCGGAAGCAGCGGGCTTTCAGGTTTGCCCTGGCGACGACCGAGCGCACGTCGCTCACCAGATCGCGGCGGATGAGTTGCCGGCTGGAGAGGTTGACCGAGACGGAAAGCGGCGCATCGCTGATCTGCTTTTGCCATTCCGCCAGGTCTTCGGCGGCCCGCTGCATGGCAAACAGGCCAAGCTGGACGATGAGGCCGCAATTTTCCGCCACCGGAATGAAATCCGCCGGCGGGATCGAGCCACGGCGCGGATGATCCCAGCGCAGCAGCGCCTCGAAACCGGCGATGCTGCGATCCTCCAGGCGGATGATGGGCTGGTAGGCGAGGGTGAATTCCTTGCGCTCGACCGCGCGGCGCAGGTCCGATTCAAGCTGCAGCCGGTCGGTGCCGACCGAGCGGAATGCCGGCCGGAACGGCTCGATCCGGTCGCCGCCGAAACGCTTGGCCTGATGCATGGCAAGCTCGGCATCCTTGACCGTGTCCTCGGCGGAGGCTTGCGAGGCCGTCCAGGTGATGAGCCCGATCGAGGGGGTCAGCACGATCTCGTGCTTGGCGAAGGTGATCGGTGCGCGGATCGCCTGCTTGACGGCATCCGCTACCGCCGCGATGCGGGCCGGATCGACTTCCGACAACAGCATCAGGGCAAACTGGTCGCCGGTGAAGCGCGAGAGCGAATCCTTGGGCTTCAGCAGCCGGTGCAGCCGCCTTGCGATCGTGAGCAGGATGGTATCGCCCGCCGAAATGCCGAGGCTGTCATTGACCTGCTTGAAGCGGTCGATATCGATGACGAATACGGTCGGGCGGATTTTTTCTTCCGTCTTGGCAATCGAGATGACCGCTTCCAGCCGGTTCATGAACAATTCGCGATTGGGCAGCCCGGTCAGGTTGTCGTGCACGGCATCGTGCAGCAGGCGCTCCTCGGCCTTCTTCTGCTTGGTGACATCGACGAGCGTGCCGACGCAGCGGATGACCTCGCCGTCCGAGCCGATGACCGGGCGCGCGCGCAGCGCAAACCAGTGATAGTGCCCATCGGCGCCGCGCAGGCGGAAATTCTGGGCCACGCGCCCGCGCCGGTGCTCGAGCACGATATCGAGCGTGGTGCGGAAATTGTCGCGGTCGTCGGCATGCAGGACCGGCAGCCAGTTGCGCGCCGCGCCGCCGAGGCTGTTCGGTGTCAGGCCGAGTTGCAGGCTGATGTCCGGCTTGGTGACGACACGGTCGCGTAGCACGTCCCAGTCCCAGACGATGTCGCCGGCGCCCACGACCGCCAGCGCCTGCCGTTCCAGGTCGCTGAACAGGCCCTGCTGCAGCGCGCCGCCGGAGAATGCGTGCTGCATCACCGTGAAGCCGATCAGCAGGATGATGAGGATCATGCCGCCGCCAAGCGCCGGCTGGACGATATCGTTGTCGAGCATGCCGGTGACGGCCATCCACGCGCCGCACAGCCACAGAAGCACCATTACCCAGCTTGGGATGAGCATGATGGCGCGGTCATAGCCGCGAATGCCCAGCGAGACGATGAGGCCTATGCCGAGGATGGCGGTGGCGGCGAACGACAGCCTCGCAATGCCGGCGGCTACGGCCGGATCGATGATCGCCACGCCCGATATCAGCACGAGACCGCAGATCCACACGAAGGCGCCGTAGCTGAAATGGCCGTGCCATCGGTTGAGGTTGAGATAGGCGAACAGGAACACCACCAGCGTGGCCGCAAGGCCGATCTCGGTACTGGCCCGCCATAGCTGCTCGCTGCCGGGGGAGATGGCGATGACCTTGTTGAGGAAGCCGAAATCGACCGAGATGTAGGCCAGGACCGCCCAGGACAGCGCCGCCGTGGCCGGGAACATCGAGGTGCCCTTGACCACGAACAGGATGGTCAGGAACAGCGCCAGCAGGCCGGAGATGCCGATGACGATGCCGCGATAGAGCGTGTAGGAGTTGACCGAATCCTTGTAGGCCTCGGGGTCCCACAGATAGACCTGCGGCAGCCTGGGCGAGGCGAGCTCGGCAATGAAGGTGACCACGGTTCCCGGGTTGAGCGTCACCAGGAAGACATCGGCATCGGGGCTTGCCTGCCGGTCGAGCGCAAAGCCCTCGCTGGGCGTGATGGCCGCAATGCGGCTCGAGCCGAGATCGGGCCAGAACAGGCCGGAATTCACCAGCCGGAAATGCGGGGCGACGATCAGCCGGTCGAGCTGCTGTTCGGTGGTGTTGGCCAGCGCGAACACCGCCCAGTCGCCGCTGGAGCGGGCATCGTTTGCCTCCACCTCGATGCGCCGCACGATCCCGTCAGGGCCGGGCGCCGTCGAGACCTGGAAATTCTCACCCTGGTTGCGATAGATCTCGACCGCGCCGGAAAGGTCGAGGGCGACATCGTCGCGTGCGATCTTGATGGGCTCGATGGCGAATGCCGCGCTTGCCGCACACAGGCTGGCGACAAGGGCGAGGATAAGCGCCAATATGCGCCCGGTTGGAAGTGAAATCGCCAAAAATCAACCCTTTGTCCAGCCGCCATTCCGATCCTGCGCGATCAGGGCGTAGAGATAGTGATCGTGCCAATCACCATTGATCCGCAGATAGGATCGCAACAGCCCTTCACGCCGAAATCCGGCTTTTTCAAGCACGCGGATGGAACGCGAATTGTCGGGAATACAAGCAGCCTCGATCCGGTGCAACCTCAGTGTGTCGAAAGCATGATCGCACACCAGCAGCAGTGCTTCGAGCATCAGGCCCTGGCCGGCGAATTGTTCGCCGATCCAGTAGCCGATCTGCGCGTTCTGGGCCACGCCGTGGCGGATATTGCCGAGCGTGATGCCGCCGACCAGCTTGCCCGAATCGTTTTCGAAGATGAAGAACGCCATGGCGTGGCCGCTGGCGAAATCGGACCGGTAGCGGTTGAGCCGCCGCCGCCAGGCGCTGCGCTCCAGTTCGTTTGAGGCCCAGCGCGGCTCCCAGGGCTCCAGGAAAGCCCGGCTGGCGCCGCGAAGGTCCGCCCACTCCTGGTAGTCGCCCGCCTCGGGCGCCCTCAGCCAGATGCGTTTGCCTTTCAGCGCCGGAAAATCACGGCGGAAAAAAGAAAACGCAAACATCGGCCTGGCTTCGGATTACACGGCGAGCCTGCGAATGCCGCCATTGCCATTGGTATCCGGCAGCGCCGCCCGGATGGCCTCGTAGGGCGCCAATGCACCGACAGGCCCCACCGCGGCCACCGTCGGCGTGGTGGAGAACAGGCGTGACGACAAGTCCGTCAGCCGGTCGACCGTCAGGTTCGCAAGCCGCTCCATCAGTTCCTCCTTGGCGATGGGGCGGCCAAACAGAAGAAGCTGGCGGGCGATCTGCGAGGCCCGGCTGGCCGCGCTCTCGCCTGACATGATGAGGCCGGCGCGGTATTGCGCCCGCGCCCGGTCGAGTTCGTCCTGGCGGATATCGGTGCCGGCTTTTTCGAGTTCGGCGATGATGACCGGCACCAGTTCGTCGATATTGCTCTGGCCGGTCGCCGCATGGACGCCGAACAGGCCGGTGTCGGAAAAGCCCCAGTGGAAGGCATAGACCGAATAGCACAGCCCGCGCTTTTCGCGCACCTCCTGGAACAGGCGCGAGGACATGCCCCCGCCAAGGATCATGGACAGGACATGCGAGGCATAGAAGTCGCGCACGTGATAGGCGCGGCCTTCGAAGCCGAGCACGATCTGCGCGTCCTGGAGGTCGCGGTGTTCGCGATAATCGCCGCCGACATATTGTGCATATTGCGGGACGATGCCCTCGGCCTTCGCCCGGAAGCCGCCCAGCCGCTTTTCCACCTCGCGCACGAAGGCGTCGTGCTTGATGTTGCCGGCGGCCACCACCACCATCTTTTCGGCGCCATATTGCCGCTCGATGAAGGCGTGGAGCTGTTTCGATGTGAAGGACTGCACCGTTTCGGCCGTGCCGAGAATGGAGCGCCCGACCGTCTGGTGGCGAAAGGCGGTCTCGGTGAAGTGGTCGAACACCACGTCGTCGGGCGTGTCGTGGGCAGCACCGATCTCCTGCAGGATCACATGCTGCTCGCGCCGCAACTCGTCGGGGTCGAACTTCGACTCCGTCAGGATGTCCGCCAGAAGGTCCATGGCCAGCGGCACGTCGTCGCCGAGCACGCGGGCATAAAACGACGTGGTCTCCACGCTGGTTGCCGCGTTGATCTCGCCGCCGACATCCTCGATCTCGGAAGCGATCTGGAAAGCGCTTCGCTTGTGTGTCCCCTTGAACGCCATGTGTTCAAGCAGGTGGGCCATTCCATGCTCGTCGTCGCGCTCGTTGCGGGCTCCCGACTTCACCCACACGCCCAATGCGACGGATTCGATACTTGGAAGGGTTTCGGTGGCGACTGTCAGGCCGTTCGACAGACGGCTTACCTCAACACCCATATAGATTTCACTCCCTAACGCGCCGCCCGCGCGTGGCGACCTATGTGATCTTCCACCATATTCAGCGCGGATGGAAGTGTCACATATTTTTCTGCCCGTTCCATCAGCCCGTCAAGCCATGCGGGCAATACGGGCGTGAGGCCGCTCGCTTCCTCGACCGCCGCCGGGAACTTGGCGGGGTGCGCGGTGCCCAGCACGATCATGGGAACGGCGCGGTCGGCGTGCAGGCCGGCGACGTGGATCGCGGTCGCCGTGTGCGGGTCGGCGAGATAGGCGCTGGCCTTCAGCGTGTCGCGGATGGTGGCGGCGGTTTCCTCCATCATGGCACGCCCGGCGTCGAATTCGGCGCGGATGCAGGCAAGCGTGTCCGCATCGATGGTGAAGGCACCCGATTGCTTCAGGCCGGCCATGTAGCGGCGCACGGCAGTCGCATCGCGTCCCGCCGCCTCGAACAGCAGGCGTTCGAAATTGGACGACACCTGGATGTCCATGGAAGGCGAGGTGGTGGCGATGACGCCGCTGGTGCGGTAGTCGCCGCTCGCAAGCGTGCGCGCGAGGATGTCGTTGTCGTTGGTGGCGATCACCAGCCGCTCGACCGGCAGCCCCATGCGCTTGGCGGCATAGCCGGCGAAGATGTCGCCGAAATTGCCGGTCGGCACCGTGAAGGAGGCCGGACGGTCGGGCGCGCCGAGCGACAACGCTGAGGAGAAATAATAGACGATCTGGGCCATAATGCGCGCCCAGTTGATCGAGTTGACGCCCGAGAGCGAGACACGATCGCGGAAGGCGTGGTCGTTGAACATGGCTTTGACCAGGTCCTGGCAATCGTCGAAATTGCCTTCGATCGCCAGCGCATGCACGTTGGCGGCGCTCGATGTGGTCATTTGCTGCTGCTGGACCGGCGAGACCCTTCCATGCGGAAACAGCACGAACATGTCGGTGCGGTCGCGGCCGGCAAAGGCCTCGATGGCCGCGCCGCCGGTGTCGCCGGAGGTCGCCGCCGTAATGGTCGCGCGCTGGCCGCGTTCGGCCAGGACATGGTCCATCAGCCGGGCGAGAAGCTGCATCGCCACGTCCTTGAAGGCAAGCGTGGGACCATGGAACAGTTCGAGCACGAAGCTGTTGTGGCCAGTCTGGACCAGCGGGCAGACCGCTTCGTGGCGGAAGGTGGCATAGGCCTCGCGCACGATGCGCTCGAATTGTGCCGGGCTGATCTCCCCGCCGACGAAGGGCGTCAGCAGGCGGATCGCCAGATCGGCATAGGGCAGCCCGCGCATGTCCCGGATTTCGGCGGCGCTGAAATGCGGCCATTGCTCGGGGATATAGAGGCCGCCGTCGCGGGCAAGGCCCGTCAGGATCGTATCCGAGAAGCCGAGTGCGGGCGCTTCCCCGCGTGTGCTGACATAGCGCATCTTCATCCGTCCGTTGCGACTAGTGGTTCGTTTCCAGCATTTGGCTCCCATTTGTATCAGGCACCAGGGCAAATGCTGAAACAGAAGAGCCACTAGCAAGTTTATGGTTCTAGTGGAATTTTCGAATTTGACATTCGATCTCGCGGCCGACATCAACCGGGTATCGAATGTCAAATTCATTCCACTAGGCTTGCCTTTGCGATCCAAGCCGGTGAATAACTGCGTCCCGTCAGTCGCATTTTTGCCGTGCGGTTGCTATACAGCACCAGCTTTGCGAGAGGGAAGTACTGCATATGGTGTTTCGAATGATTGACCGTCGTTTTTTGACGGGGCTGGCAGTTTCAGGCTTTTTTATTGCAGTCGCAGGGTGCCAATCGGGAAACAATAGCAACACGCTGGCCGCGGCTGACAGCCAGGAGCAGGCCACGGTGACCGAGGCGGAGCTCAGGGCCTATTGCCCGCCGATCACGCTGCGCGAAGGCACCGCCTTTTTCAATACCTATGCAAGGGGCGGCCAGGACGATCCCTCCAAGGTCGTCTACCAGGCTTCCATCACCGATGTGACCCGAAGCTGCAGCCAGAGCGGCGGCATGCTGACGATGAATGTCGCGGTTGCCGGCAAGGTCGTGCCCGGCCCCGCCGGCGTGGCGGGCACGGTCAAGATGCCGATCCGGGTCGTGGTGGTCCGTGGCGATGAAGTGCTTTATTCCAAGCTGCACAGTTTCCAGACCACGGTCGCGGATACCTCTGCAGCCACGCAATTCGTCTTCAACGATCCGGCGGTGAGCATCCCGGTCCCGGCCGAGCAGGGCCTGCGCATTTACGCCGGTTATGACGAGGGTCCGCCCTCGCGGCAGTGAGCCTCCTTCTCCCCGCTTGCGGGGGTGAGGAGTGGTCCGCGAAGCGGACGAAAAGCCAACGATTTGGCTTTTCGAGTGACGAACGCCCGGAGCGCAAGCGAGGGCCTGGTCCCGGCAGGGCGATGAGGGGCGATTCTTCTTGAAACTGAAGAGCTGTCGGCCGGGCGCTCAGGCGTCCTCCGACCATTCCGACAGGGCAGCGATGACGCCGTGCAGGTCCGCCCAGCGGTGGATGACGGTTTCCGCGCCGGCCTCGGTCAGCACGTCGGCATGGCCGGGATAGCTGTGCGAGCCGCCGGTGAACCCGATCACCCGCATGCCTGCAGCCCTCGCGCCGGCGATGCCGTGGATCGAATCCTCGATCACGAAGGTACGCCGAGGGGCGGCCTCGAGCGTGGCGGCGGCATGGACAAACACGTCCGGTGCCGGTTTCGGTTTTTTCGTCGCCGTCTCCCTTACCGAAAAGATGCGTTCGGCAAAGAGCGGCAGCAGCCCGGTCCTGCCGAGCATCGATTCAAGCCGGTGCAGGCTGGAGTTGGAACAGATGCAGCGCTGGGCACTGATGCCTGCCGCCGCCTGATGGGCGCCTTCGATCGCCCGCACCTCGCTCGCCAGCCGGCGGTCGACCAGCGTCTCGGCCTGCTCGATCAGTGAAGCCTGAAACGGGATTTGCGCCTGCTGTTCGATGCGCAGCAATATGTCCTTGAAGGTCAGGCCGGCATAGGTTTCGGCCAGTTCCTCCGCAGAGATCGGGAAGCCCGCCTCGGTCAACAGGTCGGCTTCCACACGCGCAGCGATGATTTCGGAATCGACGAGAACGCCGTCGCAATCGAAGATGATCAGGTCAGGCTGGGTCATGACAATCCAAGGGGAAATGGGGCCGGCGTCGGTATGCGGGCATTTGCGGCGCGGCATACACCATGACGCGGGTGACGGCAAATGCGGCCCGCCGCTTCATTAAAAATTTACGCCGATGGGTAACCATAACGGAAAGTAAAACAGTAACGCGTGTCCGGGTATCAGAATGTCTGCCTTGCGAGCTCTCGCCGACTCCTCCCATCAGCCGCAGCAAGCCGAATGGCTGGACAGGATCCACAAGGGGGATTGCGTTTCGACCCTTGAGAAGCTGCCGGCAAAGTCGGTCGACGTGATCTTTGCCGATCCGCCCTACAACCTTCAGCTCAATGGCGACCTGCACCGGCCCGACCAGTCCAAGGTCGATGCGGTGGACGACGCCTGGGACCAGTTCGACAGCTTCGCCGCCTATGATGCCTTCACCCGTGCCTGGCTCCTGGCCGCGCGCCGCGTGTTGAAGCCGAACGGCACCATCTGGGTGATCGGCTCCTATCACAACATCTTCCGTGTCGGCGCCTTGATGCAGGACCTTGGCTTCTGGATCCTGAACGACATCGTCTGGCGCAAGACCAATCCGATGCCGAATTTCCGCGGCCGCCGCTTCCAGAACGCGCATGAGACGATGATCCGGGCGTCGCGCGATCAGGTCTCGAAGGGCTACACCTTCAACTATGACGCGCTGAAAGCGGCCAATGACGATGTGCAGATGCGCTCGGACTGGCTGTTTCCGATCTGCACCGGGGCCGAACGGCTGAAGGACGACAATGGCGAGAAGCTGCACCCGACCCAGAAGCCGGAGGCGCTGCTGGCGCGGGTCATGATGGCCTCGACCAAGCCCGGCGACGTGGTGCTCGATCCGTTCTTCGGCTCCGGCACGACCGGGGCCGTGGCCAAGCGGCTGGGCCGGCATTTTGTCGGCATCGAGCGCGAGCAGGCCTATATAGATGCGGCGAATGAGCGGATCGCGGCGGTCAAGCCGCTCGATCGTGCCGATCTCGCCATACTGCCGGGCAAGCGTGCTGAGCCGCGCGTGGCTTTCGTCAATCTGATCGACAACGGCATCATGAAGGCGGGAACGACACTTTACGATGCCAAGAAGCGCTGGGCCGCCAAGGTGCGGGCGGATGGCACGCTGGCGATCGGCGAACTGGCGGGCTCGATCCACCGCGTCGGCGCGCAGGTGCAGGGGCTCGAAGCCTGCAACGGCTGGACCTTCTGGCACTATGAGCGCAATGGCGGCCTGACCCAGATAGACGAATTGCGCCGCATCGTGCGGCTCGGTATGGAGCGCGCCGGCGCCTGATCCGGCAAGGCTTCCTATCTCAGGGTTTACCGATGAGCCGGGCTCCAGTCACCGGCTGATCCCGAAACGCTCGAGGTCCTCCTCGAGCGTTTTGGCATTCTGGAACAGCACGGCCTGCCAGCCGGCTGCCCTGGCACCATCGACATTCCTCTGGCTGTCGTCGATGAAAAGCGTGGCCGACGGGTCGAGCCGGAAGGCCGTCGCGTGATGGTCGTAGATGGCTGGGTCCGGCTTGATCAGGCCGATCTCGCCGGAAACCGTGATGCCGCGCGACCTGTTGAGGAAGGCAAAGCGCTTGCGCGCCTCGGCGAATGTGTCGACGGCGAAATTGGTCAGCATCGTCACGTCACGGCCGGCTTCGATCAGCGCCAGCATGATGGCGACGCTGTCCTCATAGGCATGCGACACCATTTCATGCCAGTGGCGGCGGAAATTGCGGATGTTTTCTTCATGCGCGGGATGCTCGGCAATCAAGAGGCTCTCGGCCTCCTGCCAGCTTCGCCCGCGATCCTGCTCGATATTCCAGTCGGAGGTGCAGACATTGGCGAAGAACCAGCGCCTTTCCTCGGCATTGGGAATGAGCCGGCTGAAGGGCAGGTCGGGATCGTAGTGGATCAGCACGCGGCCGATGTCGAAGACGATGTGGCGGATCTCAATCATGAAAATCTCTTGGGGGGAAAAGGCGGTTTGCGGGTCGCGCCGGGTATGGCCGCCTCGATGGCTTTTTTCATGACGGTCGGCAACGCTTCGCCGTTAAGGCCTGTCAAAGGGGCCCAGAAATGCCCCTCGGGGGCAGAAAAACGCTGAATTTCCGCGCGAAAAACGGTGAGTTCCAGCGAAAAATGAGTGAAAACATGTGAAATCGAGCCGGTTTTTCTCCAATTTGCAGCAAAAGGGGCGGCATCCGCGCTGGTCTGGCCGTCATTTCGCGCCGTCCAGGCGGTGGTGGGAACCTCGCTCATGCCGCCGAGCAGCCCCTTCTCGGGCCGCTTGCGCAGGAGGATCGCGCCGTCGTGGACTGCGACGAAAGCGGCACCCCGGCGCAACGGCTTTTCGAGCTTGGGAGCCCGCACCGGAAGCAGTTCCGGATCGCCCTGGGTGAGCGCCAGGCAATCCTCGCGCAATGGGCAAAGCATGCAGCGCGGCCGGCGCGGCGTGCAGATGGTGGCGCCGAGATCCATCATCGCCTGGGCGAAGTCGCCGGGCCGTTCCGATGGCACCAGGCTTTCCAGCAGCGGCCGGATTTCCGCCTTGGCATCGGGCAGTGGAGTGGCGATGGCACAAAGGCGTGCCATGACCCGCTCGACATTGCCGTCCATGACGGCGGCGGGCCGGCCGAAGGCGATCGAGGCGATTGCGGCTGCGGTGTAAGGGCCGATGCCGGGCAGGGCAAGCAGGTCTTTTTCGGTATCGGGAAACCTGCCGCTACCGGCGGCAACCAGATCGGCGCAGGCCTTGAGATTGCGGGCGCGCGAATAATAGCCGAGCCCGGCCCAGGCCTTCATGACGTCGTCGGTCTGGGCATCGGCGAGCGATTGAACATCAGGCCATTGCTCCAGGAACTTCTGGAAATAGGGCTTGACCGCCTCGACCGTCGTCTGTTGCAGCATGATTTCCGACAGCCAGACGTGATAGGGGTCGGGACGCACACCTGCGGCCAGTTGCCGAGGTGGCACGCGCCAGGGCAGATCGCGGTGATTGGCGTCGTACCAGTCCAGAAGCCGCCGGGCGATGCCGGTGCAGGACGGTTCGTCGCTCTTGCGGCTGGTATCGGGTGATGCCATTGATCTTTAATCGTGCCTGTATCCGGTGCGGCAAATGTTGGAGACGGACATGGCAGGGAAAAGGCCGCGCGGCAATCCCGTTCCCGTCAGCGATCTCGCCACGGAAATCCTCGACCCGGTGCTGCGCAAGCGGGCGGGCATCTCGGTCGAACTCGTCCAGTCGTGGGAAGAGATCGTCGGGCCGCGGCTTGCCGGGCGCACCAGGCCGGAAAAGATCCAGTGGCCGCGGCGCCTGCATGAGGACGATCCGTTCCAGCCGGCCGCACTGGTGATCGCCTGCGAGGGAGCGGCCGCCCTTCATCTCCAGCATGAGACGGGCGAGGTGATCGGCCGCGTCAACGCATTCCTGGGGTTCACGGCCATCGGCCGCATCCGCATCGTGCAAAAACCGCTGACGACGAATGCGCAGGCGCCCAGGCCCAGGCCGCGCAGCCTGAGCGAAGGTGAGAAGGCAAGGCTCGCCAACACGGTGCAGAATATCGAAGATGAAGGGTTGCGTGCCTCGCTGGAACGTCTTGGTGCAACGATCATCGGGACCAGGAAATCCCCTCGATCATGATTTGTCGAAGTCTCCGCCTCTCGCTTTAGTGATCGGGCTGCGACACTTGGCGATTGGATTGGGGATGGAGATGCCTTATTTCGCGCCGAGTCTCGCTTTTTGGTGCTCCGGCATCGCACAATCCAAGGATAGTCAGGTGATTCGCATGATCCGTTCCATTCCGCGCAGAACTGTTCTTTCTTCGTTGGCGCTTCTGCCTGCGGCAGTCATGCTCGCTTCATGCAGCGATTCCAGCGACCAGAAAGCGGCGCAGGAGCCCACGCCGTCGCCTGAACCGGCAGCGCCCGCAACTCCGGCGGTCGCCGCGCCGCAGCCGCAAGGCACGGTGGACATGGCCAAGCTGCTCGAACCAGGTGCGCTGCCCGACAAGGTGCTCGGCAAGGACGATGCGCCGGTGACCATCGTGGAATATGCCTCGATGACCTGCAGCCATTGCGCGCATTTCCACGAGACGACCTTTCCGGGCCTGAAGGAAAAATACATCGACACCGGCAAGGCGCGGCTGGTCTTCCGCGAATTCCCGTTCGACCCGCGCGCGGAGGCAGGCTTCATGCTGGCGCGTTGCTCGAACGACAACTATTTCGCCATGGTGGATGTGCTGTTCAAGCAGCAGGAAAGCTGGGCGGGCGTGCAGGATGCCAAGTCCGCGCTGTTTCAAATCTCGAAACTGGCAGGTTTTTCACAGGAGTCCTTCGAGGCCTGCTTGACGGACCAGAAGCTTCTGGACGATGTCAGGGCAGTACAAAGACGCGGCGCGCAGGATTTCGGGATCGACTCCACCCCGACATTCTTCATCAACGGGAATACGTATAAAGGGGCACTGTCTATTGAGGAAATGTCGGCGATTATCGACGGCATGCTCTGACGGCCCGGCCATGCCGGGGCGCTTGTGCCCCGTTGCGCCCGTGGCCGAGAGGCCGTGCGCATGAAATTTTCCCGCCTGCGCCTTCTCGGTTTCAAGTCCTTCGTCGAGCCGGGCGAGTTCGTGATCGAACGCGGGCTGACCGGCGTGGTCGGCCCCAATGGCTGCGGCAAATCCAATCTTGTCGAAGCGCTGCGCTGGGTGATGGGCGAAAGCTCATACAAGAACATGCGCGCTTCGGGCATGGACGATGTGATCTTCTCCGGTTCGGGCACGCGGCCGGCACGCAACACTGCCGAAGTCACGCTGTTTCTCGACAATTCCGACCGGACCGCGCCGCCGGCCTTCAACGATGCCGACGAATTGCAGGTGTCGCGCCGCATCGAGCGCGAGGCGGGTTCGGTCTATCGCATCAACGGCAAGGAAGCCCGCGCCAAGGACGTGCAGCTTCTGTTTGCCGACCAGTCGACCGGCGCGCGTTCGCCATCGATGGTGGGGCAGGGGCGGATCGGCGAACTGATCCAGGCCAAGCCGCAGGCGCGCCGCGCGCTGCTGGAAG
>JBARWP010000340.1:0-3279 GCA_049646905.1 Pseudaminobacter sp.
GTCCAGTCCGCCGATCGACTTCGCCCATTCGAGCGCATCGAGATAGTCCTCGACCGCCAGCATCGAAGGCGTGTTGATGGTCTCGCCCTTGAAGATGCCCTCGATCAGCTTGCCGCCCTTGGTCATGCGGAAGATCTTCGGCAGCGGCCAGGCGGGCACATGGCTTTCCAGCCGCTCCACCGCGCGCGGCGACAGGATCAGCATGCCGTGCGCGCCTTCGCCGCCAAGTACCTTCTGCCAGGAGAAGGTGACGACATCGAGCTTGGCGAAATCGAGCTTCTGGGCAAAGGCCGCGGAAGTCGCATCGCAGATGGTCAGGCCTTTTCGGTCGGCCGGGATGAAATCGCCGTTTGGCACCCGCACGCCGGAGGTCGTGCCGTTCCAGGTGAAGACCACGTCGCGGTCGAAATCCACCGCGGACAGGTCGGGCAGCGCGCCATAGGCCGCCTCGAACTTGCGTACATCCGACAGCTTGAGCTGCTTGACGACGTCCGTCACCCAGCCGGCGCCGAAACTTTCCCAAGCCAGCATGTCGACGCCGCGCGCGCCCAGCAGAGACCACAGCGCCATTTCCACGGCGCCGGTGTCGGAGGCCGGCACGATGCCGATGCGGTAGTCCGCCGGCACCTCAAGCACTTCGCGTGTGAGATCGATGGCCCGTGCGAGCTTGGTCTTGCCGATCTTGGCGCGGTGGGAGCGACCGAGAGAAGCATCCGCCAACGCCTGGAGAGACCAGCCGGGGCGTTTTGCGCAGGGACCTGAAGAAAAATTGGGATTGGCCGGACGCAGGTCCGGCTTCGATAATGTCATCATTGGATCCTATCCTTCCAGATAGCACGCCCCTCGGTGGGGAGGGGTGGCCCACTGGCGGGAATAGCGGAAGCCTCGAACATGCGCAAGAGAGAAAAGGAACCTGGCACCCGATGCGGCCGCAACAGGGATCAGCATGACCAGCGGCACCGATCTTTGCGCTCGATCAAAGTCTGCTCGCCTCGGGATCGCTAGATTTGCGATGCTGCACCTCCCGTGCAGCGATGCAGAACTGGCCCTGCTTCCGCAGGGCCTTTTTTTTGGGTCTGGCAGCCTCATCCAGGGAAAGGCCCGCCAGACTAAGCTGGGCGGGCCTGCTGCCTGAGAGCCCCCGATGGGTGCGGGCATCAACCCCGATATCGGCATATAGGTTCCCGCCAATGCCGACTTTTTCTCAACGCCTTCATCATCTGTCCCGGCCGGTAGAGCATGTCGCCGAAAGTAGGAATCGGTTTCAGGACAAAGACATGCGCAAAGACAAAGACCCGAAGTGCGGTAAGGGAATCTGAAGGATCGCAGCCGCGCCTTAGCGTCGATAACCATCCCGCCGGCTTGTGCCCCGATACCAAATATGGTCCTGCTGGCGGCGGTGCGCGCGATTGGCACCGAGATGAAAACCCCTTCGGAGTAACCATGAACTTCAAGACAATCCTTGCCGCAGGCTGCATTGCCCTGGCGACCAGCTTTGCCTATGCGGGCCCCGACGACCCGTCCAAATTCGAAGCTCCCCAATACGGCGCACAGAAGTTCGTCTACGATTTCAATTTCGCCACGCCGCAGGAAGGGCTGGGCGCACTCGGTTTCATCAGGAACCATATCAAGGCGCTGAAGGAGTTCGGCGATTTCGAGAAGTCGCGCATCGTCATCGTCGCGCATGGCAATGAACTGCACGCGTTCTCGCGCAAGAACAAGGCGGCGTTTCCCGAAGCCTATGCGGCCTTCAAGGAACTCAGCGACCAGGGCGTGAATATCCACATCTGCCGCAACGCCGCGAAAAGCCGCGGTTATGACCCGGACGGTTTCTACGACATGATGACGGTAGTCCCTGCGGCCGTGATCGACATCGCCAGATATGCCGGCGAAGGCTACGGCTATATCTATCCGGCGCAGTTCGCCAAGGTCACGCGGGAAGATATCGCGGCCCAATATCCTGAAGTCGGCATGGATTGACCGGTTGGGGCGGCGTAATTTCCGCGCCGCCCACACCGCCCGCGTCCGATATAGTTAAGAGACACGGTTAAACAACAGGGTTAAATGCCTCTTAACCTTTGCATTCCATTATCCACGCTGACTTTGGCCGTTCCGGCCGCTGATGGATTGTGGGTGTAAGGGGTAAGAGGATGCTGAATTTCTCCAAGCGCGGCCTGGCCGCCCTGTTTGCCGCCACGGCTATGCCGGCATTCGCTGCCGATATGTATGAGCCGGTGCCCGAACCGCTGCCGCCGCAGGTCGTCTACCAGGAGGTCAGCACCGGCGGCTGGTATCTGCGCGGCGACATCAACTACCACTGGTCGAAATTCCGGGGCGCCGAATACATAACCTACGGTGTCTGCGATACGGGCTGCGGCCCCGTGCCCGTTCCCGGCACCAATTCCTTCGATTTCGGCAAGCTCAAGGGCGCCATGTCGCTGGGCGCCGGTGTCGGCTATCAGGTCAACAATTATTTCCGCACCGACCTCACGGCCGATTACTGGTTCAAGTCCGATTTCCGCGGCCAGACTTCGGACCTCACCACGGTATCGACCGACACCTCCTCCTACAGCGCCCTGCTGCTGCTGGCCAACGCCTATGTGGATCTGGGTACCTACAACCGCATCACGCCCTATATCGGTGCCGGCATCGGCGGTGCCCGGGTCAAATGGGACGATCTGCGCAACCAGTTCCCCGGCGTCGATGATCGCCACCGCGGCGCGACCAACTGGCGCTTTGCCTATGCTCTGATGGCCGGCGCCTCCTACTGCCTGACCAGGAACCTGCATTTCGATGCCGGCTACCGCTTCACCCACATCGATGGCGGGCGCATGTTCGAATATGCCGATTCTTCCGCCGGCGGGCCCGGCGCAGGTCCCGGTTTCGACGACGGCTTCAACGTGCATGAGGTGCGCGGCGGCCTGCGCTACCAGTTCGGCGCCGGCAAGGCCGAGTGCGGAGAGCCTGAGGTCGTGGCCTACGAACCGCCGGTCGAGCCGGTCTACAAGTAATCCGTTCTTCTTCACGCTGCAGCCGCCCGGTCATGCCGGGCGGCTTTTGTTTGCGGGCAAACAGCCCGCAGGCGTCTACAGAGTGTGGGGCGCACAGGTCGCCCGAAAAGACCCCACTCGAACAGGCAGACAGGGCCGCAAAGAAATCCGCTAACGCTTCATTAGCCTTAACCGACCCTTAATCATCATGGTTAACAATGATCGGGAGACGGGAGACTGAAGCTGCTTCGTCGCCCCGTTCGTCTTGGGGAGCTTGGGACCATGAGCC
>JBARWP010000341.1:0-11259 GCA_049646905.1 Pseudaminobacter sp.
CGACGGCATCGCGCGCCAGCAGGGCGCCCTGGGCGTGGACATCGGCGCCGCGGAAGAGGCGCCCGTCGAGCCTGTGGTCCTGGAAGCGCCGGCCGAGACTGCTCCGGAAAGCTCCGCACCGGAAGCCTGATAGCGCGAAGGCCGCAAATGCGGCCTTCATTTTCTTTTGATTTGGCGCGCCGTGTCGTGCCGGCGTCAGGCGCATCACCGATAATCGGGGTGGTGCGCCAACGCATTTGATACAAAGAGGCCAAGATGAGCATTTCAGCAGCACAGGTAAAACAGCTCCGCGACATGACTGGCGCGGGCATGATGGATTGCAAGGCAGCGCTTGCCGAAACCAATGGCGACATGGAAGCCGCCGTCGACTGGCTGCGTGCCAAGGGTATCGCCAAGGCCGACAAGAAGGCCGGCCGTACCGCCGCCGAGGGTCTGGTCGGTGCTGCCGGCAACGCAACCAGCGCCGTTCTCGTCGAAGTGAATTCCGAGACCGACTTCGTGGCTCGCGCCGAAGGCTTCCAGGAAATCGTCCGCAACGTGGCGAAGGTTGCTCTCGATAGCGACGGCTCGACAGAGGCCGTTGCAGCCGCAAAATATCCCGGCACCGACAAGTCCGTCGTGGACGCGATCAAGGATGCCGTCGGCACCATCGGTGAGAACCTTGCTTTCCGCCGCTCGGCCAAGCTGTCGGTGGGTTCGGGCGTGGTTGCCACCTATGTCCACAATTCGGTGGCCGATAATCTGGGTAAGCTTGGCGTGCTCGTCGCCATCGAGACGACCGGCAATGCCGATGCTGCGCATGCCTTTGCCCGCCAGGTTGCCATGCATGTCGCTGCCACCAATCCGCTGGCGCTGACTGCCGAACAGGTCGATCCGACTGCCGTGGCTCGCGAGAAGGCCATCTTCTCCGAGCAGGCGCGGGAGTCGGGCAAGCCCGAAAACATCATCGAAAAGATGGTGGAAGGCCGGCTGCGCAAGTTCTACGAGGAGGTCGTTCTCCTCAAGCAGGCTTTCGTTATCAACCCTGATGTGACGGTCGAGGCCGCGCTCAAGGAAGCGGAGAAGGAAATCGGCGCTCCGGCGAAGATCACCGGCTTCCTGCGCTATGCACTCGGTGAAGGCATTGAAAAGCAGGAGGCCGACTTCGCGGCCGAGGTTGCTGCTGCGGCTAAAAAGTAACGCTGCATCAATCTGTTCTTCGCGTTTTATAAACAGGGCATCGCGTGACAACGCGGTGCCCTTCGTGTATCGCAATCCGACTGGAATGATCGCGAAACAGGCTAGCCGGCTTTCGGGAAGATCATCTCCGGCAGAAACTTGCGCAAGCGGCACATTGTTGCGCAACCCGGCGCACGCTCGGCTGGACCGGCGCGGGCAAGACCAGACGAGGAAAATATGACGGCCAAACCCTTGTATCGGCGTGTTCTGCTGAAAGCATCGGGCGAGGCGCTGATGGGCGAGCAGCATTGCGGCATCGACGTCTCGGTGGTCGATCGCATTGCTTCCGACATTGCAGAGGCGAGGGCACTCGGCGTCGAGGTGGCCGTTGTCATCGGCGGCGGCAATATTTTTCGCGGGGTCGCGGTTGCGTCCAAGGGTGGTGACCGCGTGACCGGCGACCATATGGGCATGCTGGCGACCGTCATCAATTCGTTGGCGCTGCGCACTTCGCTGGTGAAACTCGGTGTCGATGCCGTTGTGCTTTCGGCTATCGCCATGCCGGAACTGTGCGAAAGCTTTTCGCAGCGCCAGGCCACCGCCTACATGAATGCGGGCAAGGTGGTGATTTTTGCCGGCGGCACTGGCAATCCCTTTTTTACGACGGATTCGGCTGCGGCCCTGCGGGCTGCCGAGATCGGCGCGGATGCGCTGTTCAAGGGAACCCAGGTCGACGGCGTCTATTCGGCCGATCCGAAGAAGGATCCATCAGCCACCCGATATGACCGCATCAGCCACGACGAGGTCATCGCCAGAGGGTTGACGATCATGGACACCGCTGCAATTGCCCTTGCGCGTGAAAACAACATTCCGATAATCGTCTACTCGATCCATGAGCAAGGCGGCTTCGGGGAGATTCTCAAGGGCGGCGGGCGCTGCACGATCGTCGCAGACGCATGATCGGCCAGACTGGCGCTGAACGTCCACGAGCCAAGGAGACAGAGTTATGAGCAACGGGGCAGATTTCAACGACCTCCAGCGGCGCATGGATGGTGCCATCAACGCTTTCAAGCACGACCTGGCATCGCTCAGGACCGGCCGTGCGTCGGCCAACCTGCTCGATCCGATCCAGGTGCAGGCTTATGGTGCGATGATGCCGATCACGCAGGTCGCAACCGTGTCCGTGCCGGAGCCTCGCATGATTTCGGTTTCGGTGTGGGACAAGTCGATGGTCGGCGCGGTCGATCGCGCCATTCGTGAATCCAATCTCGGCTTCAACCCGATCATGGACGGCACGACGTTGCGCATTCCGCTGCCCGAACTCAACGAGCAGCGCCGCAAGGAGCTCGTCAAGATTGCGCATGGCTATGCCGAGAATGCACGCGTGGCTGCGCGCCATGTGCGCCGAGACGGCATGGACACACTTAAAAAAGCCCAGAAAGAAGGCGAGATCAGCGAGGATGAGCAGCGCGTGCAGTCGGACAAGCTGCAGAAGCTCACCGACGATACGATCAGCACCATCGATAGCCTGTTGAACGGAAAAGAAACCGAAATCATGCAGGTTTGACGCATTGTCGGTAGGCCGGTGGCCCGAAAGCGAAGCGATGACAACCCCCGCGCATGTCGCGATCATCATGGATGGAAATGGCCGCTGGGCAAAGGCGCGCGGCCTGCCGCGCGTTGCCGGCCACCGTGCAGGCGTCGAGGCATTGCGCCAGACCGTCAGGGCAGCCGGTGAGTTCGGTATTTCCTGGCTGACGGTCTATGCCTTTTCCTCCGAGAACTGGTCGCGGCCCAAATCTGAAGTCAGCGACTTGATGGGGCTGCTCAAGCTTTTTATCAGGCGCGACCTGGCCGAACTCCATCAGAATGGCGTGCGCGTGCGCATCATCGGCGAACGCGCCGGCCTTGAGCCCGACATCGCCACGCTGCTGGAAGAGGCGGAAGCCCTTACCGTCAACAATACCGAGACAAATCTCGTCATCGCCTTCAACTATGGTGGGCGCGACGAGATTGTGCGTGCGGCCCGCCGTATCGCTGCCGACGCCGTCGCCGGAAAGATCGGCGTCGACGAGATCACGGTGGATCATGTCGCGGCGGCGCTCGACACCAAGGAGATTCCCGATCCCGACCTGGTCATCCGCACCAGCGGCGAATTGCGGCTGTCGAATTTCCTGCTCTGGCAGGCCGCCTATAGCGAACTTGTCTTTCTTCCCTGCTACTGGCCGGACTTCACTAAGGAGCATTTTGCCGACGCCCTTCGGCAGTTTTCGGCGCGCGACCGCCGGTTCGGCGGATTGACCGCGCAGGGCGTGGCATCTTGAGCAATCTCCAGCTTCGGGTCATCTCCGCATTGGTCATGGCTGTGGTCGTGCTCGGCCTGACATGGCTTGGCGGCCTGCCGTTCCGCATCCTGGCTGCTGCCATCGCTGGCGCGGTCTTCTTCGAATGGTGCGCCATGGCGCGCACGGCAGCCAACGCAGCCTATCAATGGCTCATCGCGGCTTTTCTCGCGGCGGTTCTGGTTGCGCTGGTTGCGGGATATCCGGCGCCGGTCGTGCTGGGTGTGTTCGCACTGGCGTTCGTCGCATCCATCGCCGCTGGGCTTATTCGCGGGCAGGGCACATGGACAAGCGTCGGTCTTGCCTATGCCGGGCTATCGGCCTTGTCGATCGCCTTTCTCCGCGACGATGATCGTTCCGGCCTGTTTGCGATCCTGTTTCTGTTTGCGGTCGTCTGGGCAACGGATATCCTCGCCTATTTCGTGGGCAAGGCTGTCGGCGGGCCAAAGCTTGCTCCTTCCATTTCCCCCGGAAAAACCTGGAGCGGGGCGGCTGGCGGTACGATCGGAGGCATGATTGCGGGCTATGCGGCCGCCAGCGCTACAGGCAGCGCCGTCCTGCCGCTGATGGTCGGTATCGCGTTTTTCCTGTCCGTCGTCTCGCAGATCGGCGATCTCTTCGAATCCTGGGTCAAGCGGCGGCACGGCGTAAAGGATTCGGGCAATCTCATTCCTGGTCACGGTGGCGTGATGGACCGTGTCGACGGGCTTGTCGTGGCGGCTTTCGCCCTTTACGTGATTTGCGTGATCCTTGGCGGAATGGATCGTCCGGCACAGGGACTGTTTCCCGCATGAGCCGATGGGCGGCAACGAAAATCCATCCGGTTTCTGGACTTGGGAACGCCTTGGATTTGCCGGGATTGCGACCACACTCGGCACGGTCTTTGCCGGGCGCATGGATAGATTGAGGGCTTGATTTGGGCGAGATTCTTTCCGCGATGTTCGGCATGGACAGCCTGCTGATCGGCACCATCATACCGTTCCTGTTTGTCTTGACGGTCGTGGTGTTCGTTCACGAGATGGGGCACTATCTGGTCGGCCGCTGGTGCGGGATCGGCGTGCAGGCGTTTTCGGTCGGTTTCGGGCCGGAGATTTTCGGCTTCAATGACCGCCATGGCACGCGCTGGAAGCTCTCGGCCATTCCCCTCGGCGGCTATGTCAAATTCCTCGGCGATATGAGCGTGACCAGTTCCCCCGATTCGGAAGGGGCCGAGAAGCTGACCGAAGCCGAGCGCAAGCATGCCTTTCATACCCAGCCGGTGTGGAAGCGCGCGGCCACCGTCTTTGCCGGCCCGCTTTTCAATTTTCTTCTGACCATCGCGGTCTTTGCCGTGATGTTTTCGGTGTACGGCCGCTTTGTTTCCGACCCGATGGTGGCGGAGGTGCGTGCCGACAGCCCGGCCGCCGTCGCCGGGTTCCAGCCGGGCGACCGCTTCGTCAGCGTGGACGGCAACGCTGTCGAGACCTTCTCGGATGTCCAGCGGCTTGTGTCAGGCCGGGCTGGTGATCCTATCACCTTCGTCATGGAACGCGGTGGTGCCGAGATCACTCTCAATGCCACGCCTGAAATCATGGAACAGCAGGATGCGCTCGGAAACACCGTCAAGGTGGGTGTCATCGGCGTGATCAACAATGAGGCGCTTGGGCAACCGCGCCAGATCAGCTACAGCCCCGCCGGTGCGCTGGTGGAGGCGGTGCGCGAGACCGGCCATATCATCCTGCGGACAGGGGAGTTCCTGCAGCGTTTCGTTGTCGGGCGCGAAGACAAGTGCCAACTCGGAGGCCCGGTCAAGATTGCCGACATGGCGGGCAAGGCCGCGAAGCTCGGTTTCGAGTGGGTAGTGCAGCTTGTCGCGTTGCTTTCGGTTGGAATCGGCTTCCTCAATCTGTTGCCGATTCCACCGCTGGATGGCGGGCATCTGGTCTTCTATGGGGTGGAGGCGGTCATGCGGCGGCCGCTGTCGGAACGGATGATGGATGTCGCTTATCGGGCCGGCATGTTCCTTGTGCTGGCCTTCATGGCGTTCGTTTTCTGGAACGATATATTTGGGTGCTGAAATCATTAAGAAAATCGTCGCAAGGCGGCGGGGGATTGAGACTGCGTTTACCATCAGCGGCAATATGCGTGACGCTAATGCCACGCGATTGGTCTAAGTAAATACAAATTAACCAGAAGCCTTGCGTGTAGGGAAAATCCGGTTAATACGGTATGGGAAATTAGCCGCACGTCCGGTTTTCTCGCCGTGGGGACTTCGAGAAAAGGTTACATAGCCCTATGAAGGCAGCATCGAGTTTTCTGAGCGCCGCGTCTGCGGTGGCCCTGTCCGCATCCTTGGCTGTGCCGGGAGCGTTGGCTATTCAGCTTGTAGGGGTGTCAGCTGCGTCGGCGGCAACTGTCAGCAATGTCGAAGTGCGCGGCAACCAGCGCGTCGAAGCATCCACCATCCGCGAACATGTGGGAATCAGCCCCGGCAGGTCCTTTTCGAATGCCGATCTCGACGAGGCCGTGAAGCGGCTTTTCGCGACCGGCCTGTTTTCCGACGTTCGCATCAATCAGGTTGGCTCGACGCTCGTCGTCCAGGTCTCCGAGCTGCAGGTCGTCAACCAGGTCCTGTTCCAGGGCAACAAGAAGATCAAGGATGCACAGCTTTCGAATGCCGTGCAGCTGAAGCCGCGTGGTGCCTTTTCGACGGCGGCAATGGAAGCGGACGCCGAAGCGATTCGTGAGGCTTACCGGCGCATCGGCCGCAACGACGCCACGGTCAACGCCCGCACGATGGATTTGGGCGAAAACCGCGTCAACGTCGTGTTCGAGGTCGCCGAAGGCGACCGCACCAAGATTGCCGACGTCAATTTTGTCGGCAACAACGCATTCGGCGATCGGCGTCTTTCGGACGTGATCACGACCAAGAAGTCGACGATCCTGTCCTTGCTGACGCGCGACGATATCTATGACGAACAGCGCCTGCGGGCGGATGAAGAGGCACTGCGCCGCTTCTACTACAATCGCGGCTATGCGGATTTCCGCGTCGTTTCCGCCTTTGGTGAGCTGGATGAAGCTTCCAATTCCTACACCGTGACGATCACGGTCGAGGAAGGTGACAAATACACCTTCGGCGATGTCTCGATCGAGACGTCCATTCCCGAGGTCGATACCACGCAGCTTCAGTCGCAGCTCAAGACCAAGGCGGGCGCGACCTATAGCGCCAAGAACGTCGAAGACACCATTATCGCCTTGACGGAAGAGGTTGCTGGCAAGGGCTACGCCTTTGCCCAGGTTACGCCGCGCGGCGACCGTAACTTCGAAAACCACACCATCTCGGTCGTCTACACCATCGACCAGGGTGCCAAGACCTATGTCCAGCGCATCGAGATCCGTGGCAATGCGCGTACGCGTGACTATGTCATCCGCCGCGAGTTCGATGTCAGCGAGGGCGATGCCTTCAACCAGGTCCTGATCCAGCGCGCCAAGAGGCGCCTCGAGAATCTCGGCTTCTTTGAGCGGGTAGAGATTGCGACCGCTCCCGGCACCGAGCCGGACCAGGTTGTGCTGGTGGTGGATGTCGTTGAGAAATCGACGGGCGAGTTCTCGATCGGTGCCGGCTACACCAGTGGCGGCCAGACACCGGGACCGTCAGTCGAGGCCTCGATCACCGAGCGCAACTTCCTCGGCCGTGGCCAGTTCATCCGCGTGTCTGCCGGTGGCGGCAAGAACTCGCGCGACTTCATGGTGTCCTTCACCGAGCCCTATTTCCTCGGGCGCCGCATCTCGGCCGGCTTCGACATCTATCGCCAGACCCGCACGCTGGACAAGTATGAGAGCGAATTGACCGGTGCCACCGTCCGATTTGGCCTGCCGATCACCGAGACGCTTTCGACGCAGCTTGCGTATAACTACACGCGGGAAAAGTACGAATATCGGGATCGCTGCGACACCAACGATGATGGCGTGTTCTCTCCCGCCGAGATTGCTGCTTGCGATGTCTCGTTGGCAATCCAGGAAGGCATTGAGGAAAGCCCGTGGACCAAGTCGTCGGTATCCGGGACGATCCTCTACAACACCATCGATGATATGAAGAACCCGCATTCGGGCATCTATGCGACCTTTACCACTGAGGTTGCCGGGCTTGGTGGTGATGCGGAATTCGTCAAGCTCACCGGACGCGGCAGCTATTATCACACGCTGTCGGACGAACTGGACATCGTTGGATTGGTCAGCGTCGGTGGTGGTCACATTGCCGGTTTTGGCGACAACAACCTGCGCATCTTCGACCACTTCAAGAACAATGAGCGCATAATCCGCGGCTTCGAGTATGACGGCATTGGTCCATTCGATCCGGCGACAGGCGATCACCTCGGCGGTACGACCTATTTCAACGCCTCGGTTGAAGCGCAGTTTCCGTTCCCGGTGGTTCCGGAAAGCTTTGGCTTGAAGGGTGCCGTCTTTGCGGATGCCGCGACCTTGTACGGCAACAAGATCGAACGGACGGGTGGCTTTACGGTTGCCGGAACCGATATGGAGTGGCGTGCGTCGGTCGGTGCCGGCCTGATCTGGCAGTCGCCGTTCGGTCCGCTGCGCGTCGACTATGCGGTTCCTGTGGTCAAGGAAGATTCCGACGTCGAGCAGAATTTCAACTTCGGCATTTCGACCCGCTTCTGATCTGAGCGGGTGAGACTTCCGGGCCATGCGGCCCGGAAGAAAAGGTTCACATGTCCGACCCGGTCTTTTTCGTGCCGTCGCGTCGTTATACGGCGCTTGAGATCGCGAATCTCACCGGTGCCGAATTTGTCGATCCTAGCTACGCTCAAACCGAGATTTCGACCATCGCTCCCGTAAGCCAGGGGGGTGATGAAGCGCTGGTTTTCGTCGAGGGCAAGCGCAATGCCGGTGGGTTGAAATCGCTGCGCGCAGCCGTCCTCCTGTGCACACCGGACGTTGCCCAGTTGGCGCCGGTCGGCATGGCTGTTCTGGTGACACCACGGCCGCAGGCGGCATTTGCCCAGATCGGTCGACTGCTCTTTCCCGCTGCCGCTTCGCCCGAGCCGATGACGGCGGAAACCGGCGTGTCCAGGCTTGCTCATGTCGAAGAAAGTGCGCGCCTGGAAGATAATGTCATCGTCGAGGCCGGCGCGGTCATCGGCCCGAATGTCGCCATCGGCAGTGGGACGATCGTTGCGCCGAATGCAGTGATCGGGCCATCTTCGCAGATCGGCCGCAATTGCTATGTCGGCCCCAACGTCACGCTTCAATATGCTCTTGTCGGCAACGGCGTCATCGTCCACGGCGGTGCAAGGATCGGGCAGGATGGATTCGGCTTCGTCTCCGGTGCATTCGGGCCGGAGCGCATGCCGCAGATCGGCCGTGTCGTCATCCAGGACAATGTCGAGATCGGCGCGAATACCACTGTCGATCGCGGTGCCATGGACGATACCGTTATCGGCGAGAACACCAAGATCGATAATCTGGTGCAGATCGCGCACAATGTTCGCATCGGGCGCGGCTGCGTGATTGCGGCGCATTGTGGGATTTCCGGCTCCGTGACCGTTGGAGACTATGTGATGATGGGCGGGCGCGTCGGTCTTGCCGATCACCTGACCATCGGCAGTGGGGCAAGGCTCGCGGCGGCAAGCGGCTTCATGAACGATGTGCCGGCCGGCGAGGTATGGGGTGGCTTGCCCGCACGACCGATGATGGAATTCATGCGCGACGTTGCTGCCATCCGCAGGCTTTCTTCCAAATCCAAACCGAAAGAGTGAAATCAATGGCTGAAGAAGCGCTGTCGACGCTTGAGGCGGTGGACATTCTTGGTCTGATGAAACTGCTGCCCCACCGCTATCCGTTCCTTCTGGTGGATCGGATCATCGACATCGATGCCGACAATTCCGCGATCGGTATCAAGAATGTCACCATTAACGAGCCGCATTTCCAGGGGCATTTTCCCGAACAACCGGTGATGCCGGGCGTGCTGATCGTGGAGGCGATGGCGCAAACCGCCGGTGCGATCTGCATCAAGAGCCAGGACACGGACACGCCCTCGCTTGTCTATTTCATGACCATCGACAATGCGAAGTTCCGGCGTCCTGTCGTGCCCGGCGACCGCCTTCACATCCATGTGAATAAATTGAAGAAGCGCGGAAATATCTGGCGTTTTGCTTGCGAAGCGCTCGTCGATGGCGCAAAGGCGGCTGAGGCAGAAATTTCGGCGATGATGTCGCCCCCTACACCCTGATGCAGAAGCAATCATTCATTCATCCCTCCGCAGTTGTCGAAACCGGTGCCAGTATCGGTGCTGGTGTCCATATCGGCCCGTTTTGTCATATCGGCTCCGATGCAGTTATCGGTGACGGCGTAAGGCTTGTCGGCCATGTTACTGTCATCGGCGCCACGACGCTTGGCGCGAACACGATTGTCTATCCGCAGGCTGTGCTCGGCGGCCCGCCGCAGAACCAGAGCCACAAGGGTGGGCGCACGACGCTGACGATTGGTGCGAATTGCACCATTCGCGAATTCGTCACCATGCATATCGGCACCGACGACGCCCGTGGGGCGACGACGGTAGGCGACAACTGCAATTTCCTGGCCTATTCGCATGTCGCGCATGACTGCATCGTCGGCAACAATGTCACGCTGACCAATGGCGCGACCCTGGGCGGGCACTGCGAGCTTGGCGACAATGTCGGCATAGGCGGCCTGAGCGCCGTCCATCAATTCGTCCGTATCGGCCAGGGCGCATTCCTTGCCGGTGGCTCGATGCTTGTCGGCGATCTCATTCCCTATGCCATCGCCATGGGAAACCGCGCCAAGCTCCGCGGCTTGAATGTTGTGGGACTGCGGCGCTCGGGACTGTCGAAGGCCGAGATCATGACGCTGCGGCGCGCCTACCTGAAGATATTCGACCATGCCTGCCCGGTCAGCGAGAACATCGAAATCGTGCGGACGGAGTTCTCCGGCTCACCGCAGGCCTTGAAGATGGTCGATTTCATTGCCGCACACGGAAAGCGCCATTACACAGTCCCGCCGCTGAAGGGTGCCGTCGATGACGACGCCGACGACCAGGGCTGAATCCAAGCTGCGGATAAAACTTGCCGCCGGCGACAGGGTCGGCATCGTCGCCGGACACGGCCGGTTGCCGGTCGATGTCGCGCAAGGCCTGGCCTCTGCCGGCCATTCTCCCTTCATCATCCATATCGAGGGCGAAACCGAGACCGATACGGGTCTGGCGGGTTACGACTATGCGACCCTGCCGCTGGAGGATTTTGCCGGCCTGGTGCCGCTGTTGCAGCGCCATCGCATCACCCACGTGGTCCTGGCCGGAGGCATCGAACGTCGCCCGAATTGGCGAGCGATCCGGCTCCGGTTGTCGCTGCTGACGCTGCTTCCCAAGGCGATTGCGGCCCTCGCCAAGGGCGATGACGGGTTGCTGCGCGCTCTGGTGCGCGGTCTGGAGAGCTATGGGTTCAAGGTTGTCGGCGCCCATGAGATAGTGCCTGATCTGGTTGCCGGGGAGGGGCCGATGACACGGATCAAGCCACAGAAAGCCGACTGGGCCGATCTTGAGGCCGGGCTGGTGGCCGCTCGCGCGATCGGTGCCCTGGATATCGGCCAGGGTGCGGTCGCTATCGGCGGACGAGCCATCGCACTCGAAGGAATCGAAGGAACGGACCAGTTGCTGGCGCGCGTGGCCGGGATGCGCGGCCACGGCCGGCTGGCCGGAAAGCGGCGTGGCGTGCTGGTGAAATGCGCCAAGCCAGGCCAGGAA
>JBARWP010000342.1:0-2910 GCA_049646905.1 Pseudaminobacter sp.
CTATGAGACTGAGCGCAATATCCGGCAATTCGAGCTGCTGATCGACTGGGGCTGGTTCTATTTCATAACCAAGCCGATGTTCTGGCTGATCGACACGCTCTACAAGCTGCTCGGCAATTTCGGCCTGGCCATCATCGCCACCACGGTTCTGGTCAAGGCCGTGTTCTTCCCGCTCGCCAACAAGTCCTACGCATCGATGGCGAACATGAAGAAGGTGCAGCCCAAGATGATGGAAATCCGCGAGAAATACGCGGATGACAAGATGAAGCAGCAGCAGGCGATGATGGAGCTCTACAAGACGGAGAAGATCAATCCGCTGGCTGGCTGCTGGCCGGTGCTGATCCAGATCCCGGTCTTCTTCGCGCTCTACAAGGTGCTCTATATCACCATCGAGATGCGGCATGCGCCCTTCTTCGGCTGGATACAGGATCTGGCCGCACCGGACCCGACCTCGATATTCAACCTGTTCGGTCTCCTGCCTTTTGCGGTGCCCGCCTTCCTGATGATCGGCGTGTGGCCCATCATTATGGGCGTCACCATGTTCCTGCAGATGCGCATGAACCCGACACCGCCGGACCCGACCCAGGCGATGATCTTCACCTGGATGCCGATCGTCTTCACCTTCATGCTGGCGTCGTTCCCGGCCGGCCTGGTCATCTACTGGGCCTGGAACAACTTCCTGTCGATCATCCAGCAGGGCGTCATCATGAAGCGGCAGGGCGTGAAGATCGAATTGTGGGACAACCTCGCCGGCCTATTCAAGAAGAAGCCGAAGCCGGCGGAATAGCCGGCGCGCCGCTAAACAGAAAGCCCCGGTTTGTCGGGGCTTTTTATTTGCAGCTATGGACGGGCAGGGGCCGCGCAGGTAGACAGGCGCCCTTGAAAGATGATCCGGCAGGAAGCAGTTCGATGGTCCATTAGGCTGGCTCCGTTGCTGGGGTGTGGTGCACCGGGACGGATCGCTCTTATCTTCCAGCCCTTGTGACACCCTTGAAGACGGAACTTGCCATGTCCGGACCAAATCCAGATCTCAAGCATCCGCTGCCGATGCATCCCCGTGTCGGTTTCCTGAAACCGCTGGTGAACGCCGAGAACATCGAAATTGGCGAATTCACATACTATGACGACCCCGCCGGCCCGGAGCATTTCGTCGAAAGATGCGTGCTCTATCACTACCCCTTCATCGGTGACCGGCTGGTGATCGGCCGCTTCTGTGCGATGGCGCAGGGCGTGAAATTCATCATGAACGGCGCCAATCACGCCATGTCCGGGTTTTCCACCTTTCCCTTCAATATTTTCGGCAGTGGCTGGGAACAGGGCTTCGATCCGGCGACTTGGGCGCAGGAACTGCGCGGCGACACCATTGTCGGCAATGATGTCTGGATTGGCATGGAAGCTCTCGTCATGCCGGGGGTCACCATCGGCGATGGAGCGATCATCGCAGCCAGAAGCGTGGTAACGCGCGATGTGCCGCCTTATGCGATCGTTGCCGGAAATCCGGCGAAGATCGTGAAGGTTCGATTTGATGCCGAAACCGTGGAGCGTCTATTGGCCGTGGCGTGGTGGAACTGGCCAGCAGATAAGGTGACGCGCAACCTTGACGCCATACGCGGTGCCGATATTGCAAGGCTGGAGCAGGCAGTATGACGCAGCAGAGCAAAACCATGCCCGAGCCGGTGACCAGCGATCTCTTCACCACGCCCTGGATCTTCATCCGCGGCGTGCCGGCCATGAAGTTCCTGCCGCCGGAAGGCCCGCCGGAGATTGCCTTTGCCGGCCGCTCCAATGTCGGCAAGTCCTCGCTCATCAATGCCCTGGTCCGGCAGAAGGGGCTTGCCCGCACCTCGAATACGCCGGGCCGGACCCAGGAACTCAACTATTTCGTGCCGGACGGCTATTCGGGCGAGAGGGCGGACCTGCCGCCCATGGCGCTGGTGGACATGCCAGGCTACGGCTACGCCAAGGCGCCGAAGGAACAGGTCGACCAGTGGACGAAGCTCGTCCTGGACTATCTGAAGGGCCGTGTGACGTTGAAGCGTGTCTATGTGCTGATCGATTCCCGCCACGGCATCAAGAAGAACGACGAGGAGGTGCTGGGCCTGCTCGACAAGGCCGCCGTCTCCTACCAGATCGTGCTGACCAAGACGGACAAGATCAAGGCCGCCGGCATACCGCGGCTGGTCGCCGAAACGCTGGAAAAAATCCGCAAGCGCCCGGCAGCCTTTCCGGCCGTCATCGCCACTTCGTCGGAAAAGGGCGAGGGCATGGACGAATTGCGCGACGCGATCGCCCTCGTCGTCAATGGCGGTTAAACCAAGCTCTATGCCGCCGTCGCCGGCTTGAAGGTCAATGCCAGGCCGTTCAGGCAATGGCGCTTTCCTGTCGGCGGCGGGCCATCGTCAAAGATATGGCCGAAATGGCCGCCGCAGCGGCGGCAATGCACTTCAGTGCGCGTCATGAACAGCGTGTTGTCTTCCTTGGTGCCGATCGCGTCGGGCAGGGATTGCCAGAAGCTCGGCCAGCCAGTGCCGGATTCATACTTTGTCTCCGACGAATAGGCTGCCAGGTCGCAGCCGGCGCAGTGGAAGACGCCCTTGCGCTTTTCGTTGTTGAGTGGGCTTGAGCCGGACGGCTCGGTGTCCTCCTCACGCAGGACTGCAAACTGTGCCGGGGTGAGAATCGAGCGCCATTCGGCCTCCGTCTTTTCCACCTCGAAAGTGCCGGCTACCGCCTCTGACGGTCTGCCCATGCGCCAGAGCACTGCGGTGCCCGAAGCGAAGGCGACGAGGGCGGCGCTGCTCAGCAGGAAATTGCGACGATTCATTTGGTCTCTCCTCCAGACCATGATGCCGAAAAGTGGGTGCCGGTTTTCGGGCAACATCACGGTCTATCTAATTGATTTTGCCGCAT
>JBARWP010000343.1:0-4968 GCA_049646905.1 Pseudaminobacter sp.
GGCCGATGGCCTGGCCGGTGGCCGGGTTGAGCACATCGATTACCTTTCCGTCGGCTGCAGGGCCCCAGGCGCCATCGATGAAAAGTCCAACTTGCGGATACATGCTCTCTCTTCCTATGCGAAATATCTGTCGGAATCCGGCCGCCCCGGTCGCTCAGATGCGGGCAAGCCGATTGCGTTTGCCCGATGCACCGGCGTCCAGGCCATCCCGCGTTTTGTGCCGATACTGAAACTTGCTCCTACAGCTTGAACAAATATCTTATAATTTATAAGTTGTCGAGCAAGTAACCGGCTTGCACCAATAGGGAGAGCGTGAATGGCGTCATCTGGCGCAACATCGTGGCCGAGCAACCATATAGGCCGAGGAGCCGTCACGCCGGAAGAGGTCGAACGCCTGCGCGAGCGTGCGCTGTTCATACGGCTGGAGACGATCAGGCTGATCTCCATCGCCAAGGTCGGGCATTACTCGTCGGTATTTTCCTGTGCCGAGATTTTTTCCACTCTCTATTACGATACGATGAACCTGCGCCATGGCGAGCCCGACTGGTCCGATCGGGACCGCTTCCTGATGGGCAAGGGCCACGCCGCTGTCGGCCAGTTTCCGATCCTCGCCGATCTCGGCTATTTCGACAAAACCTGGCTGGACGACTATACGCGGCTCGGCAGCCCGCTTGGCGACCACCCAGACATGCGCAAGGTGCCGGGTGTGGACTTCAGTTCGGGCTCGATCGGCCATGCACTTTCCAATGGCGTAGGCATGGCGCTTGGTGCCCGTTTCCAGAAGCAAGATTTCAATGTCTTCGTTCTTCTAGGCGACGGCGAGATGCAGGAAGGCCAGGTGTGGGAAGCGGCGCTGAGCGCCGCAACCCACAGCCTGACGAAGCTCGTCGCCATTGTAGACCGAAACGGCTACCAGCTCGACGGCAAGGTGGACGAGGTGGCGGCGGTCGAGCCGCTCGACCAGAAATGGCGGGCGTTCGGCTGGGAAGTACACCAGGTCGATGGGCATGACGTCGAGGCTCTTGCCAATCTGCTGCGCGATGTGAGGAGCGACGGAGCGCGCACCAAGCCATGCTGCATCATCGCAAAGACGCAAAAGGGCAAGGGCATAGACTATATGGAGAAAGAACCCGGCTGGCATCTGGGCTACCTGGCGCCGGAAGACGAGCGGCGCGCACGCGAAATGCTTCTCGATGGAAAGGGTGAGGCATGAGCCGTCCTCTTCATCCCGATTCCTGGCAGTACCGCGAGCTCAATCGGCGCGCCCCTTCGCTGGCAACGCTGTCCGACACCCTGATCGAACTTGCCGAGGCCGGCCATCCCGTGATGGCCGGCACCGCCGACCTCCAGCACTCCAACGGGCTGGTCGGCTTCGCGCAACGCTTTCCCGAACGCTTCGTCCAGTTCGGCATCTCGGAGCAGAACATGGTTTCGGCCGCTGCCGGCATGGCCACGACAGGGGTCATGCCGTACGTGGCGACGTTCGCCTCGTTCCTTGCGCTGCTGTGCTGCGAGCAGATCCGCATGGATGTCGCCTACGGCGCCCAGCCGGTGCGGCTGATCGGCCATCACACCGGCATTTCGCTCGGCTTCTACGGCACGTCCCATCACGCCACCGAAGACATCGCCATCATGCGCAGCATCGCGGACCTGACGGTGGTTTCGCCGGCCGATGGGCCGCAATTCGCGGCGGCATTGCGTGCCTCGGTCAACCATCGCCAGCCGATCTATTTCCGCATCTCGCGGGGACATGACCCGGCGGTCTACGCCAAAGACGCGCCGTTCGAGTTCGGCAAGGCCATAATCCATGACGTCGGCGACGACCTCACCATCATTGCCGCCGGCATGCCGGTCCATCCGGCCCTGACCGCAATGCGGGCCTTGCGTGAAAAAGGCCATTCGGTCGGGCTGATCGACATGCACACGATCAAGCCCCTAGACCGCGAGGCGATCATGGTTGCGGCAAAGAGATCGCGCGTGATCCTCACCGTCGAGGAGCACAACGTGCTGGGAGGACTGGGCGGTGCCGTCGCCGAGGTCCTTGCCGAGGAGGGAGGAGGCGCGCGCCTCGTGCGTCACGGCATCAAGGACGAGTACAGCCTGATCGGGCCGCCGACCCATCTCTACCGTCACTACAAGCTCGACGCCGCCGGCATCGAGGAGGTGGCGCAGGCGCTGCTTGCCCGGCCGTGAGAGCCGCGCAAACCTTGCCGGCAAGCCGCCCCCTGCGCAATCGGCGCGCAGAGGGTGACGCCAGGGCGGTTCAGGGCTAGAACGGAAGCGAAAGGAAACAACAGTGAACATCCAGCCGCTCGAACAAGGCAATCTCTCGGCCCGCGCCTATGTCGCCTTGCGCGAGGGTCTGATAGCCGGCCAGTTCCGGCCCGGCCAGCGGCTGGTAATGCAGGACCTTGCCGACCAACTCGGCACCAGCGTCACCCCGGTGCGAGAGGCCTGCCTCAGGCTGGTAAGCGAGCGCGGGCTGGAACTGCGGTCGGGTCGCTTCGTCACCGTGCCGGCAATGACCTTGGCGCGCTATATGGAAGTCCGCACGATCCGCCTTGCCCTCGAAGGGTTGGCGGCCGGCCTCGCCGCCCACAACGCCACCGAAAGCGACCTCGGCAGGCTGGTCGAAATCCAGGCGGCGTTCGAGGAGGTCGATCATGCAGGCGATCCCGAACAGGCCTTCCGCTACAACCGCGATTTCCATTTCGCCGTCTACCGGCTCTCCAACATGGAAATGCTGGTCGCCCACATCGAAAGCCTGTGGGTTTCGATGGGACCGATGCTGACAGTCTTCTTCAAGGAGGGCGAGCACAAATATGTCGGCGCGGCGGAGCACCAGCATGTGATCTCAGCGCTTCGCGAAAAGAACGCGGAGAAAGCGCGCGCGGCAATGGAGCGCGATCTCATCCTGGGCGGCGAGGACTTTCTGCGCTTCCTGCGCACGCACGAGGAATTCTCAGTCAAATGAATCGTGGGTGAATGACCTGCAGACCGTATCGCCCTCGACCAGAGGCTCGGGTCGCGCGGGCTCTGTCGCTTGCAGGCCGGGCTATGTCATTCGCTGCGAGGCCAGTTGCTTCAGGTCTTCCGGCAGGAAACGCGGCTCCAGTCCGGGCTTGCGCTCATAGAGACCGAGAACCTGGCCCTGCATCCGTAACAGCGCCGCTACCGCATCCAGATTGGGTGTCGCTATATTCATCCGCCTTGCCAGTTCGAGGACGGAAGAAATCAGCGGATCGATCTCCATAGGCCGCCCCAGTTCCACGTCGTGGCGGGTGGAGGGCTTGTGCCCGACGTTGTCCGTGCCGCCTTTGATACGCCGCGGAATATCCACGGAAAACCGCGCGCCGGCAGATTCCCCGACCTTCTGGCACTCGGCCATCATCTTGTAGACAAGACCATAGAGGCCGTCGTCCGCGCCGATGAGATCGAGGCTCGCTCCGGTCAGTGCGGACACCGGGTTGAAGGAACAGTTGCCCCACAGCTTGATCCATATCTCGTCGCGCAGCCGTGCCTTCCTGGGCGCCTTCAGGCCGCCTGCGATCAAGAGTTCGGACAGCACTCGCAGCCGCTCGGTGTCGGAGCCGTCCGGCTCCCCCAAGGTGAAGCGGTCTCCGCTGAAATGCTTGATGACACCCGGTTCTGCCACTTCGCAAGCGTGATAGACGACGCATCCGATCGCCCGGCGCGGACCGAAGAAACGCCACTGCGTACCGTCGGGGTCGACGCTCTCCAGCCACGTCTCGTCGAGGCCAGAGCGATTTTCGGCCTGGAAGTGGTTCCCGAGGTGTGCAGGACGAAGGCAATGTCGGAAGCGCTGGTCGGCGCATCATGGCCTGCAAGGCCCATGCCGGCGGTACGGATGGCCGGGAACAGCGAACACAAAAGCCGCAGAATGAGGAACGTTCAGCTCGATTGGATTGAGAATTCGGCTGCTTGGACGCCGCGGCCATGCATCGGGGTGGACATGGCGCAGCCTCGGGCGATCGGGTCGCCGCACTCTCAAATGCGCGCTATCCTCGTCCGCCGGCAAACATCCCGGCGCACGGAGCGGCGCCGCACTACCGCGTCATGCCGGAAGGGCAACCCGGAATAGCATCACGGACAAGACCGCCTTCGCGGCAATTCCGCAATTGCTCGATATGGAAATTCTTGCTCGAGTGCCACAAGGGCAACGGGAAACAGCCGTCAGTCCGCAGCCACACGCCGCGTGGCAAAAATCCACAGCATCAGCAGCGCGCCCACGATGACGACGATCGAGCCGATCTTGACCAGGGTGTCGCCGCCGCCCCCATCGACCGTCATCTTGCCCGCAACGAGCAGGATGGCGCCGATCTCGTAGACCCAGAACTGCAAGGCCGCGATGCGCGATTGCGCAAGGCCGGCATATTGACGGTAGACGAGGCCGAACAGAAGCGAGGTCGCGAAGCCGATGAGGTTGAGATGCGCGTGGCTGTTGGCGAAATCGAATTTCTGGGCAATGCCCATCCAGATGCCGAAAACCATGCCGAGCACGAGCCAGACAAGGCCGGCCAATATGTAGTAGTCCCCGATCTTGCGCATGGAATCCCCCACGAATTCAGCGACGCGTGCAACTTTATGCCTCTTCTCTCCGCATCACAATTCGATTCTTGCGCATACCCGCCACCACGCGGCGGCATCCTGTCGGCCCTCCGGAGCATGGGCAAACGGCGGAAGCGCGAAGGGCTCAGCCCATGCGCAGCGCCACGACGCCGGCGATGATGGAAAGCGCGGCGGCCCCGCGCCAGCCGGTCATCTTTTCGCCCAGCGCGAAAACCGAGATCATCATCGCAAACAGGATGGAGGTCTCGCGCAGCGACGCCACCGCCGCGATCGGCGCCTTGGTCATCGCCCACATCACGATCCAGTAGGCGCCGCCGCTGAGCAGGCCGGCGACGAGGCCCCCCTTCCAGCCTTGCCCGAGCACCGGCAGGGCGGAAG
>JBARWP010000344.1:0-5794 GCA_049646905.1 Pseudaminobacter sp.
AACCGCTTACGGCCGCCTTCTTCGGTCAGATAGAGCCTTTCGTGGCCCCAGAAGCTCGGACCATCATGGGTTTCATGCGGTTCCCAGGTGGCGGGATCGATCAGCCGCCCGCCCCAGCCATTCTCCACGAAGAAGCCGGAAGGCGTATGGGCGTAGAAACTGGTCATGTAGTCGTTGGTGTGACGGCCCAGCGTATAGGCGATGCGGCCTTCCTCCAGCCCGGCAAGGTCGTAGCCCTGGCCGACATCGTCGAGGTGCTTGTATTCCACCATGAAGTGATGAAATCCCTCCTGGCCGGAGCCTACCATGGCAAAGGAATGGTGCCGCTCGTTCAGGTGGAAGAAGAACAGCCCGTAAGGCTTCAGCCCGTAGTCCGTGACATGGAAATCCAGAATGTCACGATAGAAGGGCATCATCACATCGATGTTCTTCACATGGAGCACGGCATGGCCCATTCCCAACGGCCCGGTGTTGAAGCCGGAGATCGGGCGGCCGGGGACAAAGGGCGCATCTGCGATCATCGGCCCGTGGAACAGCTCGACCAGGTTGCCGCCGGGATCACGAAAGCGGATCAGTGCCCCGACGAAGCGCCGCGCGGCAAGCGCCGCGCTCCCGATCTCGACCCCGTAGCCCGCGGCTTCGAGGCGGGCGGCGTAGTGGTCCAGGTCGTCCGGGTCGGAAACTTCAAAGCCCAGGAAAGCCAAGGTGTCGCCTGGCTCGTCGGAGACGAGCAGGCGCTGCACCCGGTCATCCATGCGGAAGGCAAGCGCCTTACCGCCCCGGTCGATCTTCTGCATTCCCAAGAGCTTGCCGGCAAAGTCGGCCCAGTCGTCGAGCTTGTCGGACCTGACCCCGAGATAGCCGAGCGCGATGATCGCCATGATGTCCTCCTATGTGCCGGTTCATGACTGTGGCGCGAGGCGAACGAGTACCGCCTCGAGCAGCGGATCGTCGTCCTGCGCACCCACCCAGATCAGGTGATGATCCGGCCGGAGCAGAAGAAGCTCGGCCGATGGGAAGAGATCCGTGAAGCTGGCCGGCAGTTCCGCCTGCGACACCGGCAGCCCTTTCGCCTTGATCCGCGCGGACAGCGCTTCGGCGCGCGCAAGGGCCTGCGGCTGGCAGAGCACCGTAAGCCCCTTGCCGAGACGGTCGATCAGCGGGCGTCCGGCCTCGTCGTAGACATGGGGCAGACGCGCGCCCGGAACGAGGGCAGGGGCGTATTCTTCGGGTCTGCCGCAGATTTCAAGCTCGTGATCGGCGCTGTTCAGGCAAGAGCTGTTGTAGGCATAGCCATATTCTATGCCCGTCGCCTCGTTCTCGAGGTTCCCGAGTGCGGCGATATCCGCGCCAAGTTTGCGGCGCAGGCCGTCGTGAACCGGATCGGGGTCGAAGACCTGCGGGCTTTCACCGTAGAGCGAGCTGATCGCCACTCGAACGTCATTGTGCCGCTCCGAGTAGAGGCAATTGCGCTGGCCTACCCCGTGGCGCTCGGGCCCGTAACTGTCGAGGATCGCAGGCCCGTATTCGCCCCGGACCACTCCCGCGAGCTTCCATGAAATGTTCAGTCCGTCCGCCACGCCGGTGTTCATGCCGTAGCCGCCGGTCGGAATATACTGGTGGCAGGCGTCGCCCGCGATGAAAATGCGGCCTTTCTGGTACTGATCGGCCACCACCAGATGAGGGCTCCAAGCGTTTTCGACCAGGATCTCGAAATCGAGGTCGAAGCCGACGAAGCGCCGCACGAGCTCCTCGGGCGAAGGGATCGGGCCATCATCGGGCAGCCTCGTATGCAATGTCCAAATGTCGAAATCGTTCTGCGAAATCAGGGTGCCATGCACCGACTGGAAGTGCCACCCGTGACCCCAGCGATTGAGAAGGCTGGGTCCGCGTGTGCGGAAGTGGGTCATGTGGCGCGGCATGATGCGGTAGCGGCCCTCGAATTCCGCGCCGATTGCGCCACGGGTGATGCTGCCGCCGCCGTCGCAGCCGATGAGATAGCGGGCGCGCGCGTGATAGGTGCGATCCTGATTGTGCCGGTCGGCGACCGTGACCGTCACGCCTTCGTCGTCGGCCGCGACGGCCTCGCCGGCATGGCCGTAGCGCAGGGTCGCCAGCGCCTCCCGTTCCAGGATCGTCTTCAAGGCGGGCTCGATCACTGCCTGCGAGACCCGCATCGGCGCCTCGGCGGTAAAAGTCCCGTCGTTGCGGCTGCGGCTCAGGCGCTCATATTCCGCGGGGCTCGGATAACGGAAGCGATGGAGTTCCTGCCCGTCGAAAGTGGAGATCCAGGACACGTCGAAGACATGCTCGACCGGCACCGCCACGGCGCGAAGCTCGCCGACGATGCCGAGACTGCGGAACAACTCCATCGTCCGGCCATTGGTGATATCCATTTTCGGATGGTGGGTCGGCGTGAAGCTTCGTTCGAGAGTCAGGACCTTGACCCCGCGTTGTGCCAGGTCAAGCGAGGTGACGAGCCCGACCGGTCCGGCACCGATCACGATAACGTCGTACTGCTCCACGAATTTCTCCAATTCTAAAATTTTAGCGTACTGTGGAGAATGACCCAGGGCGTGGGGGTCACTCGGAGATGGAAAAGGCGAGGATGTGGCGGCGCGCGCAATCGGTGGCGCCCTCGGCGTCCCCGTTCTGGATGAAGCCGACCAGCGCATCGTGTTCGGCCGCCGCCATCAGAAGCCGGTCACGGAACTTGTTGCTGCGCGTGATGATCACGTAGTCGCTGAGATCGCCCAGGTTCTCGATCACGCTGCTGACCACTCGCGAATTGGAGATGTCGCGGATTCGCAGGTGGAAGCGCCGGTTGAGCCGGCGGTAGGCCAGAGCCACATCGGTTCCCACCTCGCCCTGGGCGAGCCTGTGGATTTCGTCATTGATGGCGCGCAGGATGCCGCAATCAAGCGGGGTCGCGTTGTGCGCGGCCTCGCGGGCGAGAATGGCTTCGCCTTCGGCAAAAAGCTCGAAGAAATGCCTGATTTCCCTGGGAGTGTATTCTTTCAGGCGCGAGCCGACCTGCGGGACGACTTCAAGGAAGCCTTCGAACTCAAGCCGTTTGATCGCGGTCAGGACCGGTTGGCGGCTGACGCCGCAGGCAGCCGCCAGGTCGTCCACACCGGGTATGCCATTTTGGTTGAACTCGCCGTCAAGGATACGTTCCTTGACCATTTCATAGCAGCTATCGGCCAGCGTCTGACGGGACATTCAGTTTATCTCAAAGAAAGTTCGGCTTGCCGGCAACAAATTCGCCGTCCAGGCAGGCGGTATAGGTTCGCAGGATTTCGACCTTCTGCCGCAGCCCGCCCAAAGTAAAGGGATCGGCCGCGACGAATTCCCTCGCTTCTTCTTCGGTCGCAACGTTTAGTACGATGATGCCGCCGCAGATCCCGCCATCCTTATCAAAGATGCCACCCGAGTAGAGAATGAGGTCGCGTTTTTGGCGGATGTATTCCATGTGCATCGGCCGCAACCGGCCACGCAGATCGCCTTGGCCGGAAATGTCTCGCGAACAGATCGCCTGCGCCATCAGGTCAGCCTCGCATTGGCTTCGTTCAGGCCGCTGTCACGCGACAAGGCCGCGCGCCGCTCATGGCTGTATTCCGGATGGTTCGGCCGATAGCCGCGCCAGAAGTCCGGCGCGATACGCCAGTAGGACTTCGGATAGATTGCATCATTGTCGAGGGCATTCTGCCAATGGAGGCCGAACCGCGGGCTGTCGAGGGCATTGCGCCCCACGGCGACGAAGTCGCACTGACCGCGCTGCAGCGCATTCTCCGCATCCTGGGCGTTGTTGAACATGCCCACGGCTATGGTCTCGATCCCGGACTGCCTGCGGACAAACTCGGCATAGGGTGCCTGATAGGCGGCCTCGACCTGTGGCAGCTTCTGGTCCAGCGAATTGCCGCCGCTCGAGCACGCCACATAGGCGACGCCGCGCTCCTTGAGCCAGCCGGCGACGATAGCGGTTTCCGCCAGGGTGATGCCTTCGTCACCCATGTGATCGGTCGCTGAAAGGCGCACGCCCACGGGCATGTCGCCGACGCGGGCACGAACCGCGTCGGCCACTTCGAGCAAGAAACGCGCGCGGCCGGCAAGATCGCCGCCATAGCCGTCCTCGCGCTTGTTGGCCAGGGGAGAGAGGAAGGACGACAGGAGATATCCGTGCGCGGCATGGATCTCGACCATGTCGAAGCCCGCAGCCCTGGCCCGCGCCGCGGCGTCGCCGAAATGCCCGACATATTCGGAGATCTCCGCCTCCGACAGCGCCCGGGCAGCGGGCGCGGTCTCGCGGTAGACCACTGCGCTCGGCCCAATCAGTTCCCATCCGCCTTCGGCCGGCGTGACATAGCCGCCGCCATCGAAAGGCTGCACCGAGGATTTGCGCCCCGCATGGCTGAGCTGGATGCCGATGCTCAGGTCACGCAACTCCCGCATATAGGTCACGAGGCGCGCCAGTGCCTCTTGCTGTTCATCGGTATAGATGCCCAGGCAAGCGGGCGAAATGCGGCCATTGGGGGTGATGCCGGTCGCCTCGAGGATGACGAGACCCGCCCCCGAGAGCGCCATGGCGCCGAGATGCGCAAGATGCCAGGCGCCCGGAAGCCCATCCTTCGCCTTGTATTGGCACATCGGCGAGACGACCAGCGCATTCTCGAGACGGAGCGGCCCAAGCGCCTTGGGAGAGAAAAGCTTGCTCATTGGGTCCTCAGCGGAAGAGATGCACGGCGGTATGGTCGGCGATCAGCCACTCGGCGTTCTGTGGAACGAACTTGGTGCGATAGCGGACCACGAGTTCCGGAAGCGCCATCGGGCACGGGAGGTTGCCGCTGAAATGCCGCTCCCGATAGACCTGGCCATAGGCGCTCACCCAAGCGTGGGTTTCGGCGACTTCCTCGAAATGGATGGTGGTGAACTGGTGGCAGGTGAAATGGCCGTGCTCGGAATCGGCCAGATTGTCCACGATCTGCTTTTCCATGAAGGCGCGGATCTCGTCATGGCTATGCATCACCATGTTGGGGCGGGTCCATCGCGCATCGGCGGTGAAGCAACTGACGAAGGCCGGAATGTTCGAATCCGCACCGAAGGCATATTTGGCATAGGTGGCGCGGCAGGCTTCGCGGATGACAAGGCTTTGCTCGAAGGTCATGGGAAATCTCGCTTTCTCAGAAGCCATGCACGCCGCAATCGACGGCCAGGCTGGTTGCGTGAATGGCGCTGGCCCTTTCGGACAGCAGGAACGCTGCGGCCTCCGCCACCTCTTCGGGGCGGGCCAGGCGGCGCAGGGGGTATTCCGCGGCGAGGCGGGCGAAGACGGCGTCGGTGTTGCCGTCGTCGGTATAGGCACCCACCATGCCGCGAGCGACATCGGTGGCCACCATGCCCGGACAGACGGCATTGACGCGCACGCCGCGCGGGCCGAGATCCTCTGCAAGCGATCGCATAAGTCCCTGGAGGCCGTGCTTGGCAACGGCATATTGGACCATGTTCGGCCTTGCCTTGTGCCCGAGCCGCGACGAGGTGAAAACAACCGAGGCGGGACGCGCGCTGCGGCCCTCGACCAATGCGTCGAGCTGCGCCAGGAACGCCTGGACCACATTGTAGGCGCCCAGCACATGATTGGCGAAGGCCTCGTCGAGCGCGGGCGTGTCGACCGCGGTCCAATCGCCAGCGTAGCCCTTGCCGGCATTGCAGAAAATGCCGTCGACAGGGCCTATGGCGGCCCTGCCCCGGGCGAATGCCGCGGCGACTTCCGCAGGTTCGCAATGATCGGCGAGGC
>JBARWP010000345.1:0-4755 GCA_049646905.1 Pseudaminobacter sp.
GGCCACCAGCCGGCGGCCGATGCCGATGTTTTTGAAGGCAGGCCGCACCGCCAGCGGGCCGAGCAGCAGGGCACGTCCCTTGCCGGCGCCGATGCGCGTCATGCGCACCGAGCCGATGACGACCCCGTCATGCAGGGCCACGAAGGACAGCGCGCGCTCATGCGGCCCACCCTCGCGGATCTTGTAGGCGGCGCGCGTGAAGCGTCCCGGCCCGAAGGCTTCCTCGTTGATCTCGTCGATTTCAGGGTCATGCGCCGGCGTTTCCGGCAGATAGGTCACGGCAAGGGTCATCGTCTTTGCATCCAGGCAAGGAAGAATGTTGGCCGCACGCGGGCAGCCTGCGCGAGCGGCGCCAATCAGGCGCGGGCGCTCATTCGTCGTCGGTCGAACCGGACATGTGCAAAGCTTGTTGCCATGGGGATGACCCGCTAGCATCATTTTCCGGCCCCGTCCATCGGCATTTGAAGGCTTCCGTGCGGCGCGTTGACGAACTGTTCATGGCGGCGGGGTTTTCGCCTGCCGCCGGCTTGCCCTACATGAAGGGGAACGAAAGGAGCCTTTCATGGGACTGCTGGTAGATGGAAAATGGGTCGACCAATGGTACGACACCGAGCAATCGGGCGGCCGCTTCGTGCGCTCGCAATCGCAGTGGCGCGACTGGATAACGGCTGACGGTACGCCCGCGCCGGGCAGGACGCGCGGCTTCAAGGCCGAGCCCGGCCGCTATCATCTCTATGTCTCGCTGGCCTGTCCCTGGGCGCATCGCACGCTGATCTTCCGTGTGCTGAAGAAGCTGGAAGCCCTCATCTCCGTTTCGGTCGTCCATCACTATATGGGCGAGAACGGCTGGACGTTCCTTGCCGAGGACGGCGCCACGGGCGATGCGCTCTACGGCCTCGACTATCTGCACCAGATCTACACCAAGGCCGATCCGTCCTCTTCGGGCCGCGTCACCGTTCCGGTGCTGTGGGACAAGAAGGAGCAGACGATCGTCTCCAACGAATCCGCCGAAATCATCCGCATGTTCAATTCCGCCTTCGACGAATGGGGCGATGCCTCGGTCGACTTCTATCCGAAGGCGCTGCGCGGCGAGATCGATGCCCTCAACGACACGATCTATCCAGCCGTCAACAATGGTGTCTACCGTGCGGGCTTCGCCACCAGCCAGGCCGCCTATGAAGAGGCGTTCGGCGAGTTGTTCGCCATGCTGGACAAGCTCGAGGACCGTTTGTCGAAGCAGCGCTATCTGACCGGCGAGCGGCTGACCGAGGCCGATTGGCGGCTGTTCACCACGCTGGTGCGCTTCGATCCGGTCTATGTCGGCCACTTCAAGTGCAATCTGCGGCGCATCGCCGACTATCCGAACCTGTCGAACTATCTGCGCGACCTCTACCAGGTGCCGGGCGTGGCGGGCACCGTCAACATGCTGCACATCAAGTCGCATTATTACGGCAGTCACACCACCATCAATCCGACCCGCATCGTGCCGGTGGGGCCGGAGATTGACTACCACCTGCCGCACAACCGGGACCGGTTCCGCAAGGCGGCCTAGCGCCGTTTCAGTTTTAAATGGAAGCGAAACACGGCTCCAGGCTTTTGTTTCCACCGCATTTCCGGACGCAAAACCGTTTCACACTTTTGCTGGAAATGCTCTGACTACCAGTCGGGCGAGGGCGGTGCGCCGTCGAAGATCTCGGCGATGCGGCGTAGCGTTGCCGGGGTCGTCGCATCGGGAAGCGCGTCGAGCGGGAAGAATCCCGCCTCGGCGATCTCGCGGTCGGGCCGTTTCGGCGCGACCTGGCGGAAGCTTTCGATCAGATAGAGCCCGACATGGTCGCGCCGGCTCGATTGCCGGTTGAAATGCATGGATTTCAGCACAGGCGGTGCGCTGAATTCGATATTGCCTTCCTCGATGAGTTCTCGTTCCAGCGCATGCAGCATGGTTTCGCCGATCTCCACCCCGCCGCCAGGCAATTGCCAGCCCGGCACATAGGTATGGCGGATCAGCAGGATCGAATTGGTCGTGCGGTCATGGACGAGGCCGCGCACGCCGAGTGTCATGGGCCGGCGCAGCAGGAAATAGAAGTGGAACAGGCGTGCCCGCAGCCGCGGCCACCCGGATTGGCGAAAGGGATCGGCGGGGCGCTTGTTCATGCCTTGAGGGCTCGCTTGGCCTTCAGGCCGGCTGGTTTCGGCCCGGTGCAGGATTTCCGCGAAACCGTTTCCCACCGTTCGGGATCATGCTCTGGATCTTTTCTGCTTTTCTCCGGATCGCGGAAAAGATCTATCCTCTTACTTTTATGCAATTCCGGACGCAAAACCGCTGCGCACTTTTGCTGCAATTGCTCTAAAACATGCATATGTTCAGGCTCGCGCATATTTCCGATGTCCATCTCGGACCCCTTCCCGCTGTAACCTATCGCGAACTCGCCTCCAAGCGGGTCATCGGCTATGTCAACTGGCAGCGCAATCGCCGCCGTTTCCTGCATGAGGGCGTGATCGGCGCCATCGTTTCCGGCCTCCAGTCGGCGGGCGCAGATCATCTCGCGGTGACCGGCGATCTCGTCAATCTGGCCCTCGACGGCGAGATCGAGCTGGCGCGACTGTGGCTGGAAGCGCTAGGCCTGCCGGAAAACATCTCCGTCGTGCCCGGCAATCACGATGCCTATGTGCCGGGCGCATTCGACAAGATCTGCCGGGCCTGGGGTCCCTATATGACCGGCGACGGCTGCGAGCCGCCGACCAACCGCCACGCCTTTCCCTATCTGCGCGTGCGCGGGCAGGTGGCGCTGATCGGCGTCTCGACGGCGCGGGCAACCGCGCCCTTCATGGCCAGCGGCTTTTTTCGCGAGGAACAGGCGCAAAGGCTCGGCCGCATGCTTGATGAGACCGCGCAGCGCGGCCTGTGCCGCGTGGTCATGATCCACCATCCGCCGGTGCGCGGTGCCGTGCCGCAGCACAAGCGGCTGCTGGGGATCGGGCTGTTCCAGCGCATCATGCGCGACCATGGGGCGGAACTGATCCTGCATGGCCATTCGCACCTGCCTTCGCTCTACTGGATACGCGGGCCGGGCGGGCAGATACCGGTGGTCGGGGTGGCTGCTACCGGGCAGGCGCCGGGCAGCAGCAAGCCGGCCGCGCAGTATAATCTGATCGAAATCTCGGGCGGGCCCGGGGCCTGGAATATCAGGCTGGAGCGGCATGGCTTGAGCAGTGCGGTCGCAATGCCGGCACAGCTTGAGGCGCTGGATCTGACACCCACGGGCAAGGTGGTGGCGCGGTCCTGAAAGCCCGGCAAGCCCCTTTCAGCTTCCAGAAGAATCGCCCCTCATCCGCCTGCCGGCACCTTCTCCCCGCAAGCGGGGAGAAGGTGATTGGCCGCAACGCTGATGCCCCCCTCTCCCTGCTTGCGGGGAGAGGGTAAGGGTGAGGGGCAATTTCGGGTCGAAAGCTGAACCGCTCCAGGTCAGAATCCCAGCCTGTCGGCAGGGATGCGGTCCCATAACAGAAGAAGCGTGACGATAAGGCCGACAAGCGCACCGGCCGCAATCAGTCCGACGCCCGACAGCATTGCCGCCCATGTGGCCGAATACGACGTTTGCTGCGCGGCGGGTGCTTCGTGCACTTCCGGGGTAGGTGCGAAGCTCTGCGCGACACCGCCCTCCAGCATGTGCTCGCGCTCGATCAGCCGCTCGGCGATATAGCGCGTCACCTGATCGGCGATCGGCTTGATGTCGGTCGACTCGGCCAGCACCACGCGGCCGATGCGGGTGTCCTTGAGGAAACGGTAGGTGCGCCGGTCGCGGCCGAGGCCGACATGGCTGACAGCGTCGATCCACAGCCTGGGCTGCAGGCCCGACGAGATGGCGAAGTCGAACATATCGACATCGTCGGGCACATCGGCAAAGACCTGCGCCAGTTCGTTGGCCAGCAGGTCGAGCCGCATGCGGCTTGCCTCGCGCAATTCCACCACGACATCGTCGCGATCGGCCGAGGCATTCTTGACGTCGCGGATCGCGTCGGCCAGTCGGCGCATCGGCTCCATCGGCGTCACATTCTTCCCATCGCTCATCGGCGGTGGCTCCAGCTTCAAGGCGTTAAGTGATTTTTAACATAGCTGCCGGGCCAATGCATCATTCGTGCACGGCCCGAGGCGTCGTTTATGCGATGCCGGTGGTCCGGCGGATGAGGTCGATCACCTTGCCGGGAACTTCCTCGGGCAGCATATGCCCGGCGCCGCTGATGGAATGGAGCGTGAAGTTTCCGGGCAGATCGGCGGTCTGCCGATAGGGCAGGACGGTATCCCCGGTGCCCCAGGCGATGGCTATCGGCATCGGCAGCCCGGCCAGCAATTCGCGCGGGATCGCGCCCTGCCTGTCGTCCTTGGTGATGGCGTTGCCGATCTCCACCAGTTTTTCCGTTTGCCCCGGTGCGGAACGTATCTGGACGAGCGCGTCCGCTGCCCGGTCCGGTGGCACGAAGCCGGGCCCTGACATGGCGTCCAGGCAGGCGCGGATGTCCTCATGCGTGCGTGCCGCCGCAAAGCGGCGCAGCAGCGGGCCGTTGATCTCCTCGCCAAACCCGCCGGGTGCCAGCAAGGTCAGGGTCGCTACGCGCTGCGGCTGCATCAGCGCTGACAGAGCCGCGATGGCCCCGCCCATCGAATGGCCGGCCAGATGCGCATTCGCGATGCCGCGGGCCTCGAGATCGGCGAGGATGGCGCGTGCGGCCACCTTGGCCGGTCCGGCATCGGGC
>JBARWP010000346.1:0-3593 GCA_049646905.1 Pseudaminobacter sp.
CCAAAAGCCGGCGTGAGAAAGGCAAAGCTCGCAAGGCCGGCGGCGGGATAGCGCCGCATTAGCCAGAACCACATATTATACGTAAAAGCGACGACGAAGATCGCCTGGAACAGAAGGGCCGTATTCGCCAGCAGCGTGACCTCGCGAACGATCGGTCCCGCCCACATCAGCAGCGGCGTGGCCATGATCGTGGTGACGAACAACTGGTAGAGCAACAGCTTTTCAGGCCCGGCGCTGTTGAGCCGGCTTTTCTTGATGACCAGCGTGGTCGCTGCCCAGAATATGCCGGCAGCCAGGCTGAGCAAATCGCCGGTAATCGCTGTTGGGTCCGGCAGGCTGAGCTTGTCGGAAAAGACCAGGGCGACACCCAGGAATGCGAGCACCAGGCCGAGGAACTTCGACAGTGATATGCGCTCGCCAAGCAGAAAATGCGCGCCGATCAGCACCCAGAACGGCATCGTGTTGACCATCAGGGAACTGCGCGCAACCGTCGTGAATTCAAGGCCGATGAAAAGCGAGATGAACTCACCGGCAAAGAGCGCTCCAGCCAACAGGCCCGCCCAAAGCGTGCCGTCAGCCTCGAAGAGTGGAATGCGACGATAGTGGCACCACCACAGCACGAGCAGCCCCCCGATCGCCGATCGCGCCAGGGTGACGAAGATCGGGTTGTAACCGCCATAGGACAGTTTGGCGGCCACACCGTTGAGTCCCCAGGAGAATGTGAGGCCGATCATCACCACTGCGGCGAAAGCATCGACAGCTTCACGCCGCTCCAATGTTGCCGTCGTGACACTCACAGATCGTCCTCGGCGCTCGCCTCATCGAAGCCAAGCAGGTTCCAGCTTTGGCGCATATGCGGCGGCATCGGCGCGGTAACGTCGATCAGGCCATTATCCGGGTGAGGAATGCGAATACGCCTGGCATGGAGATGCAGCCGGTTCTGGATACCCCCGGGAAACTCCCAGTTCTGGTCGGCCTCGAAATATTTCGGATCGCCGATGATCGGGCAACCGATATGGGCCGCGTGCACGCGCAACTGATGGGTGCGCCCGGTATGCGGCTCCATTTCCAACCATGACAGCGCCTGTGCCGCCTGCTCGACGATCCGATAATAGGAGACCGCATGATCCGCACCCTTTTCGCCGTGCTGGGCAACGCGCATCCGATCTCCGTCCGGAGTCGACTCCTTGACCAGCCAGGTCGAAATCTTGTCTTCGCGCTTCTTGGGCACGCCCCTGACCAGCGCCCAATAGGTCTTCTTCGCATCACGGCCGCGGAAGGCCTCCGCTAGTTTCATCGCGGCAAGCCGGGTGCGGGCCACTACCAGCACGCCAGACGTGTCGCGATCGATCCTGTGGACCAGACGCGGCTTTTCGCCCTTGGCATTGCGCCAAGCTTCCAGCATGTCATCGACATGGCGCACCACGCCAGAGCCGCCCTGGACCGCCAAGCCGGCCGGCTTGTTGAAGACGAACACCTTTGCATCTTCATAAAGCAGCATCTGCGACAGCACATCGGCGTCGCCCTGATTGCGCATGGTTTTTGACGTCAGCGGACCGGCACCCTGTTTGTCGACGCCGAGTGGCGGTACGCGGATCACCTGGCCGGGCTCACTGCGCGTATCGGCCTTGGCGCGCGCTCCGTCGATCCGGATCTGCCCGGAGCGCAACAGCTTCTGGAGATGTCCGAAACCCAGTCCAGGAAAATGTGCCTTGAACCAGCGATCGAGACGCATGCCCGTTTCACCGGATTCAACCTTGATCTGTTCTACCCCTGCCATCGTCGTTGTCCTTCGACCCGTGGCTCAAAACGGGTCGCATAGCATCAGCCAAAGCCTCTTGCGAGCCACATTCCCAGGAACAGGGCCAAAATGGCGCCGATGACGCTGACGATCACATAGGCCAGTGCCGGAACCGAAGCGCCCCGCTCCCACAGCACGGCGAAATCCAACGAGAACGCGGAAAAGGTTGTGAAGCCACCCAATACGCCAGTTGCCACGAAGAGCCGCATTTCATTCGACACGCCGAGACGACGTACCAGGAACTCGATGAACACGCCCATGGCAAACGATCCGGCAATGTTGATTGCCATCGTTCCCCATGGGAACGCGGCACCCAAAAGCCGGAGCGCCAGCAGATTGCCTATATGCCGGAGCGATGCGCCGATTGCGCCTCCGACGGCGACGAGGACCAGATGATACATGGCAATTCAGTAGCCGATCGGCGGCCGGGATGAAAGCGGCTTGAAGGCAGTCGTTTGGTCAGTAACAACTACTTCTTGCCGCGCGCCTGTCTCTCGCTCCTGAGCTTCGACCAGTAATCGAGCCGTTTCCTGATCTCACGTTCGAAGCCGCGGTCCGGCGGCGCATAGAAGGTTTGGCGCCCCATCTTCTCCGGGAAGTAGTCCTGCCCGGAAAACGCATCAGGCGTGTCATGATCGTATTCGTAGCCCTTGCCGTAATCCTCATCCTTCATCAGCTTCGTCGGTGCGTTGAGGATATGGCGCGGCGGCAGCAGCGAGCCGTTCTCCTTCGCCGCCCGCATGGCTCCCTTGAATGCCGTGTAGACCGCATTCGATTTCGGCGCAGTGGCGAGATAGACGATTGCCTGGGCAAAGGCCAATTCGCCTTCGGGCGAGCCCAGATAATCATAGGCATCCTTGGCGGCATTGGCGATCACCAGTGCCTGCGGATCGGCCAGGCCGATATCCTCGACCGCCATGCGTACCAGCCGGCGACCGATGTAAAGCGGGTCCTCGCCGGCATCGAACATGCGCGAAAGATAATAGAGCGCGGCATCCGGGTCCGAGCCGCGCACGGATTTGTGCAGGGCTGAGATCAGGTTGTAGTGACCGTCCTGGCCCTTGTCATAGATCGGTGCGCGGCGCTGGACAACGCGCAGCAAACCTTCCGCATCGAAGACCTCGCTTGGCTTGGCCGCACGCCAGATCTCCTCGGCCAATGTCAGCGAGGCGCGCCCGTCGCCATCGGCCATTCGCATCAGCATCGCACGCGCCTCGGCATCCAGCGGCAGTTTTTTTTCTTCCGCCTCTTCCGCCCGCAAAAGCAGCTTGGCGATGCTGTCCTCGTCGAGCGACTTGAAGACGAGAACGCGTGCTCGCGACAGCAGTGCGGCATTGAGTTCGAAAGACGGATTTTCGGTGGTCGCGCCGACCAGGATTACGGTGCCGTCCTCCATGACGGGTAGAAAAGAATCCTGCTGGGCGCGATTGAACCGGTGAATCTCGTCGACGAAGAGCAGGGTCTGGCGGCCATTAGAGCGGCGCAACCGTGCCGCCTCGAATACTTTCTTCAGATCGGCGACGCCGGAGAAAATCGCCGAAATCTGCTCGAAAGCCAGCCCGGTTTCACCGGCGAGCAGCCGGGCGACCGTAGTCTTGCCGGTACCAGGCGGCCCCCAGAATATCATCGAACCAAGCGAGCCCGAGCGGATCATGCGCGTCAGCACACCGTCTTCGCCGGTCAGATGCTCCTGCCCGACCACCTCCGCCAGGCTTGCCGGGCGCAGCCGGTCGGCAAGCGGCCGTCCGGGCGGCGCTTTCTCCGGTTCACCGGTACCAAAGAGATCAGCCAT
>JBARWP010000347.1:0-4670 GCA_049646905.1 Pseudaminobacter sp.
TACCACCCTCCCCATTCATCCAAATTAAGTTTAGTTAGGGATAGGAGTCAATATTTTTGTTTGCTGTTTGAGCCGGTTACCCTAAATGGCATGAAGCGCAGTCTGCGGCACCTACCGTAAATCGGCATATTCCAGTCGCCAAAGGTTAGTTAGTTGCCGCCGGGCCGCGCATTTTCTGGACTGCAAATGGTTTGCGGCACCGATCAAGCTATCAGGCTTGATCGGGCTACTCCTGATTGTGGCCTTGACGGATACTAGTTTAAGTACGGTAATAGCGTTGATTGCATAGCAGTTCAGAAAACGCGGTCTGGCTGTTAACAAGCTTCGACAGCACCAAATAAGGCCCTCGCCACGGCGGGGGCTTTTGGTTTCAGGGCGGCGAGGCACGCGGCGCCAACGAACTACACGGATAGCGGCCCGAGCGGCATCAAGCGCACGGTCCCGACCCTAAAGCGCCGCGATCTTTAAGATTCGCTCGTTGCGCTTTAAGCCTTTGTTCTTGCGCATGTCTTTGTCCCAAAGCCGGTTCCCGCTTTCGGGAGACATGCTCTAGTTGTGGCGGTACCCCTCCTCGGGCGGCAGGAAGATCTGGCCCTGCTGTCCCCGGTTCTCGCCGCCACGGTTGACGACGACCGGCACTCTTGGCGGCGGAGAGGGGCGCTGTGCCTGCGGAGGTTGCGGCCGCAGCGGCGGCCGATGCTGGTGGTCGCCGCCCGGATGGCGGTGATAGCGCGGGTAGCGATGTCGATAATAGCCACCGCGATCATAGATGATGGCGCCGCTGGCATAATAGCCGCCGCCGTAATAGGGGCCCGGCCCGCCATAATAGTAAGGTCCGCCGTCATAGACGCAGCCTGAAAGGGAAAGGCCGGCAAGGCCGACCGCAGCGGACAGGAACAGGGATTTCATGGACATGGCAAGGCCTCCTGCACCCTATATGGTGCCGTTGGCGTCCGACACAATGGAGGTTGGAGTGGGGCAGGCAAGTGGTACACGTATCTGTGATGCCCTGCGGGACCTCACTTCGGAACAGGCCGCAAATCGCCGTCGCTGGTGAGGATCACCGCGTTCGGCGCGTCCTTGGCCAGGATATTGGTGATGCGGGCAAAACTGATGAATGCCTTGCGGGCGTCTTCCGTCGAAACCTTGTCCACGGTCGCGGCCAGGCAGGCATTGAGCGCGGTCTGGTAGATCGGGCCCTGGCGGCCGGTCGGCCATGCAATCAGAAAATCGAGCGCCTGATTGACGCTGTAGACCTCGTCCACCGGCTCGTCAGGCGCGACAGCGATGCGAACCGGCATGAAGAACTGCAATCTGTCCACGGCCTACTCCTCCGGGTCGAATGCGGGGTGAAGATCGAGATCGGCGGGGGTCCTTCCCTCGACCAGCCTGGCGAGCTGCGCATCGTCAACGTCATAATACTCGCCGTCGATCAGCAGCCGGGTCGTGACCTGACCGTCATGGAAACGCTTGAACACGGTGACCAGCCTGTGCCGGTCGCGCCAAGCCTCCATGGCCCGACGCGATGCCAGATGCCGGCTCACATCGATACGCGGCTTGATCATTACACACACTCACCGCTGACGTTTTTCAACGCACGGAGCCGCAAGAGGTTGCATCGGAATACGATTTATTTTGCGGGGGAGCGAAGAATCCTGTCTGCGTCCCGGCGGATCCAGACGCTCAGTGCTCGCCCCAGCCGGCTTCACCTGTTGGCCGACGTTCACGCTTTGTGAGCGCCCATCTCTGCCGCCCTCGAACCTCTTGCCGACGGCGGGTCATTCGCTTTCGCCTTCAAGCGCCGGCACAGAGACACCGGCGAGTTCGGCCGCAAGCAGGCGGGCAGAGCCGGCACGCGCGATACGCAGCATCAGCGCCTTGCGCGTCGCCGCCGCAAGCCGATGTTCCGGCGCCTCGCGCATGATCTCGGCGCCATAGCCATCCGAGAGGATGAAACCGCACTCGGCGGGGAATATCTCAGCCGGCACTTCCGGATGGGTGGCGAAGAAGAAGCGATCGGAATGGAGCCGGTATTCCGGCCATTTGCGATCGACGCGGAAGTCCTCGATCGAGGACTTTATCTCGATGATCCAGATATCGCCCTGCCGCGTCAGCGCGACCAGATCGGCACGCCGGCCCGAAGCCAGCGACAGTTCGGGCAGCACATGCGCGCCCATCTGCATCAGCAGGCGTTGCACGCCACGCCGCACGACCATCGCCCGTTCGGACTGGCGGCCATCGGCAAGCGGATTAACGGGAATCGGTGAAATCAGCGGCATTCGCCCACAATGCCAGCAAATGTTCTCGTTTTGAACCTGTTTTTGGGGCGATTGTGATGGTGAGCGTTCAGTCCTCGCGCTAAATGGTGCAAAAGACAAGTGCCTTAGGTATTGGCGGGCTATGTAGCGCGAAGCAGGATCACTATCGAAAGCCTACGCAATTGGAGCTACCTTTTTTGAAAAATTGAAATCTCGTAAGCACAAAAAGTGAATCACAATCAATATGTTAGCAAATAACCTATTGATTCTCTTGACTTTTCAGAGTATTTCTGCAAATGTGTGTGTAGGTGGTGACGCCGGAATGCGGGTTATGGGTATCGATTCCTGTAGCGCCTGATGATACGCTCGACAGCCTGTGACGTGGGGCTATTAGGTCATTAGGAAAACGCTTCCGGGTCCCACCACTGTTTTGGATAGCCAAACGACAAGAAGATTGCGGCTTGGTCTGAATCCAGTTTGGCATTCTTCATGTTTGGCATTAGCTTTACGCCGTAACCGGCAATGACACCATCAGACCGATCTGGCACACGCCCCATGCGGGGCCGTAGCAGTTCGGCAAAACGGGGATCGCATCTTCCTGTATCGTGCTTATCGCATGCCTTGAAGAACGCGCTGGCCACAATATCCGCAAGTTGCAAGCCTTCGCGCTCATAATGCGGATATACGTGCATTAGCTGAGGGTGCATGACTTCCCAGCGGATTTTACCCCATGGGAGATAAGGACTGTGTTTCTTAAGCCGCATCCATTCATAGTAGGCATTCATTTGAGAGTAACGCAGGCCACCGCGTGCGCTGTATTCTAAACAAAGGTGGCCTGGCTTAGTCGGCTCAAGTGCAGCCTTTTCCGCAACGAAGTGCGTCACACGCTCCAAAAGCACTCGTGTTAGCCAGCAGTAAAACCAGTTTGACGATGGAATTTTACTGGCAAATGGATTGTTGTAGCCTTCCATATTCTTCTTGTTAGAAGCGACAACGAAACATCGAACGTCAAGGTTACTAAGAGCACGACATGCCGCCGCCTTCTTCGCATCATTGAGGTCGGTAAAATGAATCTGGGCCGTCTGTCGGTATCGGAACTGCGAAAGAATGTTATCAGCCCATTCCGGTACTTTGGATTGGTTCTCAGCTCGGATAACTACTGCCGAGAGGACTAGCCATTCAGACGAACCGGGGGTTGATAGCGGCTTCACTGCCCTCAACCCGTCATCACCAGATTCGTCAATGTATGCTACGTATCCGTAGTCAGGCACGGTAGATTTTAAACACAAAATAGAAGCCCAACCCCCAATCTCAACTTGTAAAATTTAGAGAAGCTGCTTGCAAATTGGAAGCAGGTGACTCCAAAGAAGCTTGGAATGTGCACTAAAGAAGATCGTGAAAGGCGCATCAGCTAAGGACCACAAGCCTGATGTTCTCCCAAAGCCTGATCTTGCTCTGTGATTTGTAACGATTTCGTCCCGAAACCGCCCCATCTCAAGCCTCTAATCTGTTGCCAAAATGCCATAGGTACGCGCTTGCCGGCGCGTCAGATCATGTGCTCGGTCCGGCAGCCACTTGGCAATCCGCGAAATCCTCCCGTAAAAACGATGGCAGGAATGTGGCGAATCGCCCTACGGGGGATTTAATCGGGAGCGATGGATTACCGCATGCGCATGAAACCTTTTGTCGTTGCGGCCGGCCTTGCGCTTGCGACCGCGCTGGCCGGATGCACCAGCTTCGGCTCCTACCAGATCTTCTCCTCGGATTACGGTGCGCGCACCGATGCCGGCTACCAGTTGCCGTCGATCCCGATCTACAAGGTCGACAAGAAATATCACCGCCAGATCGTGCCTTACGAGACCGCGGAACAGCCCGGCACCATCATCGTCGATACCGGCGCCAAGCATCTCTATTACGTGCTGCCGGAAGGGCGCGCGGTGCGCTACGGCATCGGCGTCGGTCGTGAAGGCTTCGAGTGGAGCGGCACTGCGCGGGTGGCCATGAAGCGCGAGTGGCCGGTCTGGACACCGCCGGCGCCCATGATCAAGCGCCAGCCGGAACTCGCCAAATGGCGCGGCGGACAACCGGGCGGCCTGCAGAACCCGCTGGGCGCGCGCGCGCTTTACCTGTTCAACAAGGGCGGCGACACCGGCTACCGCCTGCACGGCACGCCGGAATGGGCCTCGATCGGCAAGTCGATGTCGTCGGGCTGCATCCGGTTGATGAACCAGGACATCATCGATCTCTACAACCGCGCGGAAGTCGGCGCGAAGGTCATCGTCAAATAGGACGGCGGGGTCAGGCCCGCCAGCGCCGCCCCTCCGTCTCCACACCGAAACGTGCCGGCGTCTGCGCGAAAGCGGCAAGGCCGCTCAGCGCGGCGAGCGGATGCGTGATGACATAGACCGGCAT
>JBARWP010000348.1:0-17590 GCA_049646905.1 Pseudaminobacter sp.
CCAGGCCCGGTTCGAGCCCGCCGTCGGGCGTGTCCTCGGTCCAGTCCCCCGCATGCGGCGGGGTCGGATATTCATCGGCAAGGCCGACGCCGTGGTAAAGCACGCCGTAGCGTGTGGGAAAGCAATCCGGCGGCGGGATTTTGGCGCGCTCCACCAGGTCGCGGAATGACACGCCGGGCTTCATCAACTCGGTGTTGAAGGCAATCTGTTCAGCTGCCGTACGATAAAGATAGCGTTGCTCATCGCTCGGCCGTCCGTTCCCGCAGAGCCAGGTGCGCGACAGGTCGGCGCAAAAGCCGTAGGGGCCGATGAGATCGGTGTCGAAGGCGACGAGGTCCCCGGCTTCGATGACGCGCGAGGAGCATTCCTGGAACCAGGGATTGGTGCGCGGACCCGACGACAGCAGGCGGGTTTCGATCCACTCGCCGCCGCGCGTGATGTTGGCACGATGAAGCTCGGCCCAAAGCTCGTTTTCGGAAATGCCCGGCCGCAGTGCTGCCTCCATCTCAGCCATCGCCGCCTCGCAGGCCACGATCGCGCGGCGCATGCACAGGATTTCGTCGGGCGACTTGAGCAACCGGGCGTTTTCCATGACGGCTTCGCCATTGCCGACGCTGATGCCGAGGCTGGCAAGTGCGGCCATGCCCTCTGCATCGAGGTGGTCGACGGCGATGCGCCTGTTGCCGCCGCCATGTTCGCGAACCAGTTCCGCTATCCCCGCAGCCCAACGCCTCACCTTCAGGTCGGTAAGTTCGCCGCTATAAAGATACATCCACGAAATTGCCGACCGCACCTCATCCACGACGCCCGAGTGATCCGACAGATGCTCGCAGGAAAAATAGTCGAACAGCACCACCGGCCCCTCGGTTGCCACGAAGCAGTGGCGCGTCGGGTTGTGTGCGACCCAAAGCTGCATGTTGGTGGAGTCGGTCGCGTAGCGGATGTTCACCGGGTCATAGAGCAGCGCTCCGGCATAGTCGCGCTGCTTCAGTTCGGCGCGAATGCGCTCCAGGCGATAGTGCCGCATCGCGGTCAGGTCGGGATCGGCAATGCCCGCCCTGCGCCATTCGCCTTCCGCCAATGCGCCATAGCCCAGCACATGCTGGTTGAGGGACGCCGCCTTCTGGCGCGCCTGCCGCCGCAGCGCCTCGACGTCAGCCACAGCATCCGGCTCGAACGGCATGATCTTGCGATGCCGGCCGAAATTTCCCGCCTGGACACGGTCGGTCATGTCGGTGCTAGCCGCGCATCTTTTCGCCGCTTGGGTCGAACAATGGCTGGGCATTGATGCGGGCAGGGCGGCGCTGGCCGAGAATTTCGATCTCGAACAGCCCCGCGCGCTCGTCATCGGCAAGGGCCGCCGGCACATAGCCCTGGGCCAGCGATTTGCCGACATGGTGCGCATAGCCGCCGGAGGTGACCCAGCCGACCACGCGCCATTCGCCATCGACAATGCCGCGAATGGAGGAGGCGCCTTCGTCCGCCGCCGAAACGCGTAGTTCCTTGCCGGTCTCATCGAAACGCGGCGCGCCGTAGCCATGCGGCTTTTCCACCGTGCCGTAATCGGTCGTGCCGACCGTCGCCCAGATCGGCTCGTCGCCCATCACATCGGCGTCGAGTGCATCCACGACGAGTGAAACGCGGCGGAGCTTGGGGCCCTCTGCTTGTTCCTTCGCGGCTGCCTCGCGGCCGATGAAATCGTTCTTCTCCATACGGATGAAGCGCTCCATCGAGCCTTCGAACGGCCCGTAGATTGGCCGCAACTCGCGGAACCAGGTCGGAAAGTTCTTCTCCAGCCGCATGGAAAGCAGCGCGCGCATGCCGAAATCAGCGATCCCGAACTCCTCGCCCACCTCCTTGAGGGCGGCATAGACGAGGCGTTGATAGGCCGGCTGCATCCAGATTTCGTAGCCAAGATCGCCGGTGTAGCTGATGCGGTTGACGATGCAAGGCGCACCACCCACAGCCATCTCGCGGCAATCCATGAAGCGGAAGGCCTTGGTGGAAACGTCCTCGTCCACCAGCTTGGCCAGCAGGGTTTGAGCGCGCGGGCCGGCGATGGCGAGGCCGACCAGCGTCTGGTCAAACCGATGGATGCCAATAGACCTATCCTTGGGCAGGTGCCGCTCGAACCAGCGCATATGGTATTTCTGGGCGGCCGAAGACCCCCAGATCATGAAGCGCTCCTGCCCGTTCCGGCTCATATTGGCGATGGTGAAGTCGCCGATCAGCTTGCCGAATTCATTGAGCATCGGCGTCAGCACCAGCCGGCCCGGCTTCGGCATGCGGTTGGTCATCAGCCGATTGAGGAAGTCCCCGGCGCCGGAGCCCGCCACCTCATATTTCGCGAAATTCGCGATCTCGGTCACGCCGACGCCTGTCCGAACGGCCCGAACCTCATTGCCGATATGCTCGAAATCATTGGAGCGGCGGAAGGAAACCACGTCCTTCGGCTCCGTGCCCTTTGGCGCAAACCAGAGTGGCGTTTCCAGCCCCCAGCTATCGCCCATCACCGCGTTGTTGGCGAGCATGGTGTCATAGAGTGGCGTTGTCTGCACCGGCCGCGCCGCCGGCAGTTCCTCATTGGGGAAGCGGATCGAGAAGCGGCGCGAATAGTTCTCGCGCACCTTGGCATTGGTGTAGCGCAGTGTTGCCCACTCGCCGAAGCGGGCGACATCCATGCCCCAGACATCGAAGCCCGGATCGCCATTCACCATCCAGTTGGAAAGCGCCAGCCCCACACCGCCACCCTGGCTGAAGCCGGCCATGACGGCGCAGGCGCACCAGAAGTTGGTCAGCCCCTGCACCGGCCCGACCAGCGGGTTGCCGTCCGGCGCGAAGGTGAAAGGCCCGTTGATGATCTGCTTGATGCCGGCATCGGCAATGCCGGGAAAATGCTTGAAGCCGATCTCGAGCGAGGGCGCGATGCGGTCGATATCCGGCTGCAGCAACTCGTGGCCGAAATCCCACGGTGTGTTGACCGCCGACCAGGGCTTGCAGGCCTTCTCATAGGTTCCGAGCAGGATGCCGTTGCGTTCCTGGCGGGTATAGATCTCGCCCTTGAAATCGAGCACGCCCACCATCTCGCGGCCGGTGGCCTTGTTGAAGTCCTCGACCGCCTTCATCGGTTCGGTCAAGAGATACATGTGCTCCATGGCCAACAGGGGGAGTTCGATGCCGACCATGCGGCCGACCTCGCGCGCCCACAGCCCGCCGCAATTTACCACATGCTCGGCCTTCACCGTGCCTTGCTCGGTCACGACGTTCCAGGTGCCGTCCGGGTCCTGGGTGAGTTCGACCACCCGGTTGCGCAGCACGATCTCGGCGCCCAGTTTCTGCGCGGCCTTCGCATAGGCATGGGTAGTGCCGGAAGGGTCGAGATGGCCCTCGACCGGGTCCCACATGGCGCCGACGAAATTCGTCTCGTCCATCAGCGGGAACATCGCCTTGGCTTCCGAAGGCGTGATCAGTTCGGTGTCCATGCCGAGATAGCGGCCCTTGGCGTGGGCAAGGCGCAGGAAATCCATGCGCTCGGGGCTGTCGGCCATCATGATGCCGCCGGTAAGATGCAGCGAGCAGGACTGGCCGGAAAGCTCCTCCAGTTCCTTGTAGAGCTGCACCGTATAGGCCTGAAGCTTGGCGACGTTCGGGTCGCCGTTCAACGTGTGGAAGCCGCCGGCCGCGTGCCATGACGAGCCGGAAGTGAGCTCCGAACGCTCGATCAGCACCACATCTTTCCAGCCGGCGCGGGCAAGGTGGTAAAGCACCGAGCAGCCGACGACACCGCCGCCGATGACAACAGCTTTTGAATGGGATTTCATGGTGTTAGATCCAGATTTGCATGGATTGATTCAGATTGAGACAGCGGACGGACCCGCTGATTGAGAGTCGGCGGCTCTATGGCTGATCCGTTGGTTTGAGGCCTTGCCGGACGGTAACGGAGGTCGAACGCGTCGATCTGTCTGGTCAGCCGGCCCTCAAGGGCGGCAAGGATGGTCTCGCGAACGGAATTGCGATGTTTCAGGATGTCGGTGTTCCAGAAGCGCAGGATCGAATAGCCGTGGGCTTGCATGAATTCGTCGCGGGTTTGGTCACAAACGCTGCCTGCGTGCTGCGAGCCATCGATCTCGATGATGAGCCATCGTTCGCGGCAACAGAAATCCGCAAAGTACGGTCCAATCGGGAATTGCCGCGTGAATTTGTGGCCATCAAGCTTTCGGCGCTTCAGTTCGAGCCAGAGAACAGCCTCAGCTTGATTCCCCCCAGCACGTAATTTCTTCGCCCGGCTGGTCGTTCCAGCCATGCGGCGGCTACGTGTTTCCGCAGTGCCTTCCCCCACTCCGTCGCCGCTTCGCGGCGCCACCTCTCCCCCCTCCGGAGGGAGAGGAAAGACGCCAAGGTTGGCGAGTTCGCGCCCTTCCTCTCCCCCGTCGAGCGGGGGAGAGGTGGTCGGCGGAGCCGACCGGAGGGGGGGTCGATCTGAGCGGGGCATTATTCGATCAACTGGTCATCATTCGATCAAATTGAACTACGCCAATTCGCACCTTGCTAGAAATCCGTCGGAGCGCCGCCTTCCAGCCGGCGCTTTTCGATGAAGGCGTTGAGCTCCTCCTCGATCGCCGGGACGAGCGGTGGCTTTTCATAGGTGGCGAGCCGCTCCTTCCAGATCCGGTTGGCGCGCTCCATCGCGGTCGGGCCGCCAGCCTCCATCCAGGTCTCGTAGTTGCGCCAGTCCGAGATGATCGGCGAATAGAAGGCGGTCTTGTAGCGGTCCTGCGTGTGCTGCGTGCCGAAGAAATGTCCGCCCGGCCCGACCGAGCGGATAGCCTCGACGGCGAGCGCGTCTTCGGAAAGATCGAGCGGCGTCAGGAACTCGGCGACCATCTGCAACAGGTCGATGTCGAGGATCATCTTTTCATAGGAGCAGCGCAGGCCGCCTTCGAGCCAGCCGGCCGAGTGGAGCATGAAATTGCCGCCGCCCTGGATGGCGCCCCACAACGAAAATACGCTTTCGTAAGCCGCCTGCGCATCGACCGTATTGGCGGCGCAGACATTGGAGGTGCGGTAGGGGACGTTGTAGCGGCGGGCAAGCTGGCCGCCGACGAGCTGCGCTTTCATGTATTCCGGCGTGCCGAAGGCCGGTGCTCCCGACTTCATGTCGACATTGGAGGTGAAACCGCCATAGCCCACCGGCGCGCCCTTCTTCACCATTTGCGTGAAGGAAATGCCGGCCAGCGCTTCGGCATTCTGCTGCACCAGCGCGCCCGCCACCGTCACCGGGGCCATCGCACCGGCCAGCGTGAAGGGCGTGACGATGACGATCTGGCCATTGCCCGACATCTGGATAATGCCCTCCATCATCGGAATGTCGAGCTTCAGCGGCGAATTGGTGTTGATGATGGTGTAGACGGAGGGCTCATCCTGCAACTGCTCGCGGCTAATGCCGCGCGCGATGCGGGCGATCTCGATGCCGTCGGTGTTGCGCTCCTTGCCGAGCGAGTAGATGTGGAAGGCCTTGTCGGTAAAGGTCACGAAGTCGCGTATGCATTCCAGGTGGCGCACCGAAGGATGGATGTCGACTGGCTCGACCGGATAGCCGCCGGTCGTGTTCAGGATGTTGTGCATCTGCGCCAGTTTGAGGAAATTGCGGAAGTCGGTCTGGTTGCCGGGGCGGCGGCCACCATCCATGTCCGAGCAGTTCGGGGCCGAGCCCATCTGCGCGAAGATGATATTGTTGCCGCCGAAGCGCACATTGTGCTCCGGGTTACGCGCATGCAGCGTGAATTCGGCCGGGCAGGAGGCCATCAGTTCCATGATCATGTCGCCGTCGAAGCGCACGCGCTCGCTGCCATCGCGTACATCGGCACCATGCTGCTTCATGATGGCGCGGGCTTCGTCATGCAGCACTTCGACGCCGATCTCCTTCAACACGCGCAGCGATGCCAGATGGATCGATTCCAGCTCGTCGTCGGAGACGATCTTCGTTGGCGCGAACGGGATCTTGAGTTGGCGAAAGGGCGGTTGCTCGAATGCGGCCGATCCTCCAGCCCGCTTTCCGGCCCGGCCACCGCGGCGTGTGTGATCGGGGGAGGGCGGAGTGAAGGCGGCAGTCATGATGGTCCTCGCATTTGTGCGCAATCGGCCAGCATATTGGACCGGAGTCGAGGCCACTATTGCCGATGCGACGACCCGTTGGGCGAGCAAAGCGACATGGCATCGGGGCCTACTGCATCTGGACCTGCCGATTGATGCCGGCTGCCGCAGCAGCGCAGGCGGTTCGATGGCTATATGCTCCGCTGCCTGAAGCAGGGGATGGCCATGAACATACCTGTAGCTGCCGAGGATGCCGGCCCGCCGCGCTGGGCAGCACTTGCCGGCGTCACCGCGGCGCTCTCCATGTTCGGTGTAGCGCAGGGGCTGAGCTATCCGCTGTTTACCCTGCTGATGCAGCAGCAGGGGCTTTCTCCGGCGACGATCGGGCTTTCGGCCGCCATGATGCCGCTGGGGCTCATTCTGTCGGCTTCCGTCGTGCCAAAGGCGGTGCAGGTTCTCGGCGCGCGCACATTGGCGGTCGGCTGCGCGCTCCTGGGCTCGGTCTGCTTCTTCACGATCGGGCTGATGCAGGATTGGGTCGCCTGGTTCGTGATCCGCTTTCTGCTCGGCCTCATCATCAATCCGCTGTACATCCTCGGCGAGGTCTGGGCGCTGGCGCTCGCGCCGCCCGCGCGGCGAGGCCGGGTCATGGGGGTGTTCAACGCGGTCATGGGCGCGGGTTATGCCACCGGGCCGCTGGCGCTGGCGGCGACGGGCATAAATGGCTGGCCGCCATTTCTTGTGGGCATCGGTGGCTTTGCCGCCTGTGCGACGGTGCTGTTCATCGTCTCGGCAGGGCTTCCCGGCTTCGAAGCGCCTGCGCGGCCGGCAACGGAGACTGACGAGGCGGACAAGGTCGGTGGCGTGATCTGGTTCGCCGGTCTCGCTCCGGCATTGCTGGTGGCCGTGCTCGTCTCGTCGGCGACACAGCAGAGCGCCTATTCGCTGCTTCCCGTTTTCGGGGCAGGCTATGGCCTGACGGCGGCGGCCTTGGCTGCCTTGATCACCGCGCTCTCGGTCGGCAACATCCTGCTGCAGATCCCGCTGGGCCTAGCCGCCGAACGCTTCGGTGCGCGCGTCATGGTCGTCGCCTGCGCGCTCACAACGGCGATCTGCGCGCTGCTTTTGCCCTCGACCGTGCTGACGCCCTTCATCTGGCCGCTGCTTACGCTGATGGGCGGGGTCGGATACGGCATCTACACCATGGCGCTGGTCGAGCTCGGAGGCCGTTTCAAGGGCCTGGCTCTCGTCGCCGGCAATGCCGCTTTCGCGCTGATGTGGGGGCTGGGCGGTATGATCGGGCCGCCCCTGGCCGGAACGCTGATACAGGCCGTGGGGCCGGTCGGCCTGCCTGTGGTGATCGCCGGGCTGACCGGGGCTCTGGTCGGCTTTGCCCTCTATCGCGCGGCCAGGCGCCAACCCGCGGCTTGAACCATGGTGGCGCTCTCGGCTACACTTGCCCCATGCAGGATTGCTGCTTCCATAAGATTGCAGAGCGCGTTGCCGTCACGCCGTCGCCGCGCACGCGCCACGCCGAGCTCCTGCGTCTGTGCGCCCGCATAGGCTATTCGCCGCCTTCCATCCGTTGATTTCCGCCCCGGCCTTGCCGGATTGAATCAACTGGAAGGATCAACCCAATGACTTACCAGAATTTTTCGCTATCGCAGCTCCAGGCGATAGACAACGCTCACCACCTCCATCCCTTCACCGACCACAAGGATTTGCGCGGAGCCGGCGCGCGCATGATCACCCATGCGGACGGCCCCTTCATCTATGATTCCGAGGGTAACGAACTGCTCGACGGCATGGCCGGCCTGTGGTGCGTCAATATCGGCTATGGCCGCGACGAACTGGCGGAAGCCGCCTACAGCCAGATGAAGGAACTGCCTTATTACAATTCCTTCTTCCGCTGTTCGACGCCGACGCCGGTGCTGCTCGCCAAGAAACTTGCCGAGATCGCGCCGAAACACATCAACCAGGTGTTCTACGGTTCGTCCGGCTCGGAATCGAACGATACCGCATTGCGCCTCGTTCGTTACTACTGGGCGCTGGAAGGCAAGCCGCAGAAGAACCGCATCATCTCGCGCCAGATGGCCTATCACGGCTCCACGGTTGCCGGCGCTTCGCTCGGCGGCATGTCGGGCATGCACGAGCAGCTTGGCGGTGCGGTGCCCAATATCGTCCATGTGATGATGCCCTATGCCTATGAACTGGCCGAACCGGGCGAGAGCGACCATGATTTCGGCCTGCGCGCGGCAAAGGCGGTCGAGGACGCGATTCTGGAGGCTGGTCCCGACAATGTCGCAGCCTTCATCGGCGAGCCGATCCAGGGGGCAGGCGGCGTCAAGATTCCGCCGGCAAGCTACTGGCCGGAGGTACAGCGTATCTGCCGCAAATATGATGTGCTCCTGATGCTCGACGAGGTCATCACCGGCTATGGCCGCACCGGCGAATGGTTCGCCGCGCAGTCGATGGGGATCGAGCCGGATACGATCACCACAGCGAAAGCATTGACCTCGGGCTACCAGCCGCTTTCGGCGCTGCTGGTGGGCGACCGCATCGCCAATACGCTGGTGGAGAAGGGTGGCGAGTTCAACCACGGTTACACCTATTCCGGTCATCCGGTCTGCTGTGCGGTGGCGTTGAGGAACCTGGAGATCATCGAACAGGAAGGGCTGATCGAGCGCGTGAGGACCGATACCGGACCCTATTTCGCGCAAATGCTGCAGGAGCGCGTCTCGGGCCATCCGCTGGTCGGCGAGGTCCGCAGTTTCGGGCTGATGGGGGCGATCGAGATCGTCAAGGACAAGGCGACGCGCGAGCGCTTCGAGCCGGCCGGCAGCGCTGCCGTGGTCGTGCGCGACCATGCCATCGCCAACGGCATGATGATGCGGGCAACCGGCGATTCGATGATCCTGTCGCCGCCACTGATCTGGACGCGCGAAACCATCGACATGGCCGGCGAGCGTATCGTGAAGGCGCTCGACCTTGCCGAGGCCGACCTGCGCAAGGCCGGCTGATACCATGATGGGCGGATAGAATTATCCGCCCGCCTTTCTTCGGAACATCCATGCGAGCGATGCATTGTCGGTTGCTGCCGGCGCAGTGAGGAATTTTCCCATGACAAATCTAAACAGCCACAGGATGGCCCGGGAAGCGATGGCGATCGGCAGGGATATGATGCTTGCGCCGATGGTGATGGCGATGCGCCTGCCGCTCATGGCCATGGAGGCGCGCGACAAGAACCTTTGGGGTGTCGAGACCACCCGTGCGGTCAGCGAGAAAAGTGCGGCGCTGGTCGAGGGAATGACGGCCGCGCAGCTTTCGCTCATGCGCTCGGCGGTGGGTTTCTGGTTCGATCTTGCTCTTGGCCGAACGCCCACTTTGTTGAATGGCGTTGCTGCCGAGCGCTCGATGCGTGCGGCCATGAGGCCGGCAAGGCGCCGTGTGCGGGCGAATTATCGCCGGCTATCCAGGAAACCCTGAAGAACAGGCAAAAACCGCGCCCATCCGATTTGCGGAGGGAACACGGCTTTGCCACTTGAACGCATGGCCCTCCGCGACTGGATACGCTGCGAAGGTACGGCTCCGGTACGCGAGACCTGATCCGGAGCGGGACGGCTGCGATTGACCGTCTGCAAACGGTTCTAGCCGGACATCGTTACCGCGTGGTTAGCGAGAGCTTAATCAAACCTAAATTTGAGGTTTTTTCGGCTTATTCTTGAATAAAATGCGGCTGGCCGGGCGTCAGGACGCTTTGCCGCGCAGGAAATTAATAATGCCGGAAAAATCGGCGCCGCCGCAGCCCTGCGCATTGAAAAGGGCATAGAGTTGGGCTGCTTCGGCGCCCAGCGGCGTAACTGCGCCAGCACCTTGGGCCGCTTCCTGCGAGAGCTTCAGATCTTTTAGCATGAGGGCGGCGGCAAAGCCCGGCTTGTAGTCGCGGTTTGCCGGCGAGGCCGGCACCGGGCCGGGCACCGGGCAGTAGCTCGTCAGCGACCAGCACTGGCCCGAAGAGGTCGAGGCAACGTCGAACAGCGCCTGGTGTGACAGGCCGAGCTTTTCGGCCAGAACGAAGGCTTCCGCCACGCCGATCATCGAAATGCCGAGGATCATGTTGTTGCAGATCTTGGCCGCCTGGCCCGCGCCGCCATCGCCGCAATGCACGATGCGGCCCGCCATCGGCTTCAGCACAGGCTCGGCCTTGGCGAAGGCGTCAGCAGAGCCGCCGGCCATGAAGGTCAGTGTACCGGCGGTCGCGCCACCTGTACCGCCGGAAACCGGCGCGTCGACGGAAAGCAGGCCGTGCCTGGCGGCAATGGCATGAGCCTTGCGCGCCGAATCGACGTCGATCGTCGAGGAATCGATGAAGAGCGCGCCCTTTTCGGCCTTCGGGGCGATATCCTCATAGACCGATAGCACATGCTTGCCGGCCGGCAGCATGGTGATGACGATCTCGGCACCCTTCACGGCTGCCACCGCATTGGCCATGACGGTGACGCCATGCTCGTGCGCGATCGTCAGGTTCTCAGGCACCAGATCGAAGCCGTGCACTTCGTGACCCGCCTTGACCAGATTGGCGGCCATCGGATTGCCCATATTGCCGAGGCCGATGAAGGCGATTGTCGTCATGTCTGCTTCTCCCGAATGTTGTTCTTCAGCGCCCGACCAGGGCGCGCGCGATGATGACGCGCATGATTTCGTTGGTGCCTTCGAGGATCTGGTGGACGCGCAGGTCGCGCACCAGCTTTTCCACGCCGTAGTCGTGCAGATAGCCATAGCCGCCATGCAGTTGCAGCGCATCGTTGGCGACGTTGAAGCCGGTATCGGTGACGAAGCGCTTGGCCATGGCCGACCATTTGCCGGCATCATGGGCCCTGCGGTCGAGCTTGGCTGCAGCCGTGTAGAGGAAGATGCGCGCCGCCTGCAGTTCCGTTTCCATGTCCGCCAGCTTGAACTGCAGCGCCTGGAACTGGTTGATCGTCTTGCCGAAGGCCTTGCGCTCGGCAGCGTAGCCGACTGCCTTGTCGAGTGCGGCCTGTGCGCCGCCCAGCGAGCAGGCGGCGATATTGAGCCGTCCGCCGTCGAGCCCGGCCATGGCGATGCGGAAGCCCTCGCCCTCGTCGGAAAGCAGGTTCTCGGCCGGCACCTTGCAGTCTTCGAAGATCACCTGCCTTGTGGACTGCATATGCCAGCCCATCTTGTTTTCAAGCGCGCCGAAGGAAAGGCCGGGCGCGTCCTTTGGCACCACCAGCGTCGAGACGCCTTTCGGCCCATCCTCGCCGGTGCGGACCATGGTGACATAGATATCTGTGTCGCCGGCACCGGAGATGAACTGCTTGGCGCCGTTGAGCACATAGTCACTGCCATTGCCGCCGCTGCGCACGGCGCGGGTCTTCAAGGCGGCCGCGTCAGATCCCGATCCCGGCTCGGTCAGGCAATAGCTTGCCAGCCACTCCATCGAGGTCAGTTTCGGCAGGAAGCTCTGGCGTTGCTCCTCATTGCCGAAGCGGTCGATCATCCACGACGCCATGTTGTGGATCGAGATGAAGGAGGAAAAGGCAGGGCAGGCCTTGGACAACGCCTCGAACACCAGCACCGCGTCGAGCCGGCCAAGCGCCGAGCCGCCGACATCGTCGCGCACATAGATGCCGCCAAGGCCGAGAGCGCCGGTTTCGCGAATCACGTCGGCGGGGAAATGCCGGTTCCGGTCCCATTCGAGCGCATTGGGCGCCACACGATCCTCGGCAAAGGCCTCGGCCATTTCTTGGATGGCGCGCTGGTCTTCATTGAGTTCGAACTGGTTCGCGGTCGCGTCGACGCTCGTATTCATGGCGTCCTCCCTGAATTTTTTCTATGCGCGAGCGTCAATCTAGACCAATGATGCGCCCGCGCAAGCGGACCTGATGAGCAGCGGCTGTGCAAAAATTGATGTCTGAGGTGATCGGTGACGACAATATTTAAAGGCCTTTTGGATCGGTTCCATGCCTGTCTGACGGCCTGCGCCGACGAGCGCCTGCAGGAATTCGTGGCAGCGCTCGACTGGTTGATGGCGGAACGGACCCTGGAGCCCAACGCGCTCGCCTGCCTTCGCCATCTGGACCGTCTCAGTGAATTGGCGCCGCCTGCCGGGCAGCCGCTGGCGGCTTTCCTGTCGCAACATCGCGATAAGTTCCACTGGGGCCAGACTTATACGCAGGCTGATTTCGGCCGGTGTTTCATCGACAACTACGGCTGGCTGGAAGTTTTCGGCACACGCGGCCATTTTTCGAATGACACCACGGCCGGGGGCGCGCTTGTCCTTGGCCCGCAACTTGTCTATCCGGACCATCACCACGTTGCCGAGGAAATCTACGTTCCGCTCACGGGCGGGACGCAATGGCGCAAAGGGAGCGGAGATTTCCAGGTGCGGCAGGCGGGCGAACTCATTCATCATCCGTCGAATGTGAACCATGCGATGAAAACCGGGGCTGAACCTTTGCTGGCGCTTTACCTGTGGCGTGGCGGACCGCTGGCGCAAAGATCGACCGTAACCGGCCTCGCGACAGAGAGTGGACGCTGACGGTGGCAAAGGCGATCATGCTGCAAGGCACAGGCTCCGATGTCGGCAAGACGGTGCTTGTGGCCGGCCTTTGCCGGGCAGCGAGAAATCGCGGACTCAGGGTCAGGCCCTTCAAGCCGCAGAACATGTCCAACAATGCGGCCGTGGCCGATATCCCTGGCGAATCCGGAGGCGAGATCGGCCGGGCGCAATGGCTTCAGGCAATCGCCTGTGGCGTGGCGCCCTCGATCCACATGAACCCGGTGCTCTTGAAGCCGCAGACCGATATCGGCGCGCAGGTCATCGTCCAGGGCAGGGTGTTCGGCGAGGCCAAGGCACGCGACTACCAGGCGCTCAAGGGAAAGCTGATCCATGCGGTGATGGAGTCCTGGGAAAAGCTGGGTGCCGAAGCCGACCTCGTCATTGTCGAGGGGGCGGGGTCGCCGGCGGAGATCAATCTACGCGACCGCGATATCGCCAATATGGGTTTTGCCACGCGGGCCGATGTGCCGGTGGTGCTGGTCGGCGACATCGACAGGGGCGGGGTGATCGCCTCGATCGCCGGTACGCATCTGATCCTGCCGAAGGAAGACCGGCGCATGATCGTCGGCTTTCTGATCAACAAGTTCCGTGGCGACGTCTCGCTGTTCGAAGACGGCATCGCCGCCATGGGCCGCTTCACCGGCTGGCCCTGTTTCGGCGTCGTGCCCTGGCTGAAGGCAGCCGCGCTGCTGCCTTCGGAGGATGCCGTGACGCTGGAGCGGCTTGCGGAAGGCAAGCAACAGGCGCTCAAGATCGTGGTCCCGCTGCTTGGCCGCATCGCCAATTTCGACGATCTCGATCCACTGCGCGCCGAACCGCAGGTGGAGGTGGTATTCGTGCCGCCGGGGCGCAGATTGCCTGTGGATGCCGGCCTGGTAGTCATTCCCGGGTCCAAATCGACGATCGGCGACCTGATCGCCTTCCGCAACAATGGCTGGGACCGCGATCTTCTCGAGCACCGTAACCGTGGCGGCCACGTTGTCGGCATTTGCGGCGGCTACCAGATGCTTGGCCGCCTGGTTCGCGACCCGCATGGCATCGAGGGCAGTGTGAAGGAGACCGAAGGCCTTGGCCTGCTTGATGTCGAGACGGTGATGGAGCCTCAAAAGACCGTGCGCAACGTCACGGCGCATTCCGTGCATTTCGGCGAGCCGCTATCCGGCTATGAAATCCATCTGGGCGTGACGCAGGGTGCGGATTGCCAGCGCCCCGCCGTTACCATCAACGGTGCAGAAGATGGCGCGACTTCGGCGGACGGCAAGGTCTTCGGAACCTATCTGCATGGCCTGTTCGGAGCGGACGGCTTCCGCGGAAAATTCCTCGCAAGCCTCGGCATCAAGGGCGGCGGCATCGACTATCGCGCGGAAGTCGAGCGCGCCCTGGACGAGATTGCCGCGCATCTGGAGACGCATCTCGATTGCGACGCGCTATTCGCAGCGGCGCGGTGAAGGCAGCTACGCTGCCGGTTCGTCTGCCTTCGGCCAATAGGTGCCGAACGACCAGACATTGCCTTCCGGATCGGCGCAGATGAACTCGCGGCTGCCATAGTCGCGGTCGGTCGGCTCTTCTAGTATCTGCGCGCCTGCCGCCTTGGCGCGGGCATAAAGCGCATCGGCATCGTCTACGGCGACATAGACGGATTTTCCCCCATTTTGGCCCGGCTCGCCGACCATCCTGCCATAGGCATCATCGCGCACCGTGCCGAGCATGATCATCGAGGAGCCGAGCGCCAGTTGCGCATGCTGGATGATGCCGGTCTCGTCTGCATATTGGGCATGGACCGTGAAGCCGAACGCGTTGCCGAGCCAGTCGATCATTCTGGCGGCGTCCCTGTAGCGAAAGGTCGGGAAAATGCGCGGAGGCTCGATCAGGGCGCGGGTAACCATGTGCTTCTCCTGAGCAGTTGCAGGACGCCCTCCGCCGACTGTCCCCGTTCGGAAGATAGCGCTGGTGGCGAGAGATGGAACCTGTCGAGCCGTTTCCCCGCGGAAGGAAGCGGATGCGCCGTCAGGTGGTTTCGATCTCCTTGCGTGCGGCATTCGCCAGGAAGGCCGCTCGGGTGATGCCCCGCGCCTTGGCTGCTTCATCTATCGCCTTGAGCATACCGCGCTCGAAACTGACATTGGCGCGGACGATCGCAGTATCGTTTTCGATCAGGGGAATGGATACCAGATAGGCGCCATGCGCCAACTCTTCCCTGACCTCTTCGCGTGCCACGATCTCGGCATGGCTTGACGGGAAGGGAAGTTCGCCATCCTCTGCTGCAAAGCGAAGCGCTTCGATCGCGTTGGGGATGATCATTTCCTGCTCGTCAGCGGCTGAAAAAACATATGGAAGGTCGGGGAACTGGACACCGAAAGCGCTGTTCGTCTCCTTGTGAACCAATGCAAGGTAGTGACGCATTTGTGTTCTCCCTTGGCTTCGATCCTGGACGCTCAGAGCCAACCTGCCGCCTTTGCTATCGACCGCGCTGTACCTTCCGGTAGCCCTTTCTTCGGATGGGGTACAATCAAGGTGATCGATCCCTTGCGGAACTTATGGTGCGAGCCACGCACGGAGATCAGCTCCCAGCCTTCTTCTCTGAGGCGCTTGATGATCTTGCGACTGTCTCGTTCCATCTCCCGCCCCTCGATGTGCATTTAAATGCACATCGCACCGCGTTCAACCATGAATGCGCAAAATAATGTGTACGGCATCGGTTGGCCGTTGTGATGCAGTCTTGAAGTCCTGCTAGAAACCAACCATTGCCCGCAGCGGCTGTGTCGGGTCCATCAGCAGCCTGAATGCCAGGACGAGGCAGGTGAGCACCAGAAGCGGCTTGATCAGCTTCGAGCCGTTGCGGATGGCCATTCCGGCACCGATCCGGGCGCCGATGAATTGCGCCACGCCCATGATCAGCCCGATCTTCCAGACGACAGCGCCGGCAAACAGGAAGATGAAGAAACTGCCGATATTGGAGGAAAAGTTGAGCAGCTTGGTGTGGGCGGTCGCCTTCAGCACGCCGTATCCGGCCAGCGTCACGAAGGCCAGCATGAAGAACGAGCCTGTGCCTGGGCCGAAAACGCCATCGTAAAAGCCGATGACGGGTACGATGACGAGGCCGAACAGGAACGGTGTCATCCGGTGGGCGCGGTCGATGTCGTCCATATTGGGCTTGAAGGCAAAGAACAGCGCGATTGCCACCAGGATGAAGGGCAGCACCGCCTTCAGCAGATCGCCGGGCAGCACCGTGGCCAGCAGCGCTCCGGCCGCTCCGCCAAGGAAGGACAGAAGCGCGGAGGGCAGTTGATGGCGAAGATCGACATGCCCCCTGGCGGCATAGGTGATGGTCGCCGAACCCGAGCCGAACAAACCCTGCAGCTTGTTGGTGCCGAGCGCTTCCACCGGGCTGAGGCCAGACAGCAGCAGCGCGGGGATCGTGATCAGCCCGCCGCCGCCGGCAATGGAATCGATGAAGCCGGCCAGCAGGGCTGCAACGGCCAGCATGATAATCATCTCGGTGGCTGGATCGAACATCAAACTGCGGCTTTGGAGGAAGATTGCCCGCTTCGATCACATGGAGGCGGTTTGCGCAAGGCGGATTTCGCGCTACCAGTTCGAATGGAGGGCACAGCAACGAGGATTCCATGGCGACGGCTTTGTTGACGCAGATACGCAATCTGTTCGAGGGTGATCCGGGCGTGCGCAAGGTTGCCGACGATCCGGCACTGACGGCCGAATTGCTCCTGCTTTTCCGCATGATTCTGGCAGATGGCACGGCAAACGAGAGCGAAATGGCTGTTTTTCGGCGCATTTGTACCGAAAAATTCGGAATTTCGGGCAAAAGTCTCAATGCTGTGGTCGAATATCTCAACGATTTTGGCTACGAAACCACCGGAACGCAGGCGATCGCAGTGTTTGCCGAACTCGACGTCGAGCGGCGCAAGAGCCTTGCCCGGCACATGGCCGAGATCGCCAAGGCGGATTCGCAATTGGCGGCAAGCGAGGTGCGGTTGCTGCGCCGCACCCTAGACATGCTTGGCATCAGCCCGGTCGATGTGGTGCGGCCAGCCGACTGATCCGGCGGCCTAGCCCTGTTCCTGGAGGCGGCGGGCGATGGCGCGCCGTAGGTCCGGCGTGGCGGCGACCAGCGCCTTGGCGGCCTCCGACTGCGGATCGTCGAGCACCTCGCTCGTACGGCCGCGCTCGACGATCCGGCCCTCATGCATCACCATGACATCGTCGGTGATGGCGCGGGCAACCGTCAGGTCGTGCGTGATGAACAGATAGGCGATGCCGAGCCGCTGGTTGAGATCGGCGAACAGATCGAGGATTTGCGCGCGGATCGACACATCCAGCGCCGAAACAGGCTCATCGGCGACGACGAGCCGGGGTCTTGTGATGATGGCGCGGGCGATCGACAGGCGCTGGCGCTGGCCGCCTGAGAATTCATGCGGATATTTGCCCATGTCGGAAGCCTGCAGGCCGACCTCGTGGAGCGCCCGCGCCACCAATTCGCGCCTTTCCGCCGCGCTTGGCTGCTTCTCGAGAACATGTAGCGGTTCGGCCACCAGCCGCTCGACGCTGTGGCGCGGATCGAAGGAGCCGTAGGGGTCCTGGAACACCACCTGCATGTTGCGCCGGGCCGGCTTCAAGTCCGCTTCCGGCTTGCCGGTCAGTTCTTCGCCCAGCAGGTGGATTGCGCCGGAGGTTGGCTTGTCGAGGGCCAGGATCATCCGCGCAAGCGTCGATTTTCCGCAGCCGGAGCGACCGACCAGCGCCACGGACTGACCGGGCCGCATCGAAAACGAGACATCGTCCACCGCGCGCGTCGGTTCGGCGCGGCGTAACAGGGAAAGGCGCCGGCCCGGATAGTCGCGGGTGAGGTTTTTTACGGAAAGCAGCGCGGTGGCGTTACCCTCCCCCTTGTGGGGA
>JBARWP010000349.1:0-4867 GCA_049646905.1 Pseudaminobacter sp.
AACCACCATGGCCGAGCTGACTTCCATGATGCAACCGACGGCCAGCAAAAGCAGATTGACCGCGATCAGCAGCAGCACAGGGCTGTCGATTGCGTCTCCAATGGCGGCAACCCATGCCTGGGTGACGCCTTCATAGTCCAGTATCGTGTTCAGGCTCGAGGCGATCGCCACCAACGGCATCAGGCGGCCCAGCATGACAAGGGACTCGACCACCACCCGCTGATAGTCGGCAAGTCTCATTTCCCGATAGACGAGCAACTCCACAAGCAGTGCATAAAGCAGTGACACCGCCGCCGCTTCGGTCGGGCTGAAATATCCCCCATAGATGCCACCCAGCAATATGACCGGCATCATCAGAGCCCAGAAGCCCGCCACGACGCTGCGGGCGGCCGCCAACAGGGAAAACCTGCCGCTGTTGCGACGCAAGTTCATCGCAAAAGAATAGAGAACCAGCATCGCCGCAAGCAGCAATCCCGGCTTGATGCCACCGGTGAAAAGCCGGGTGATCGACGTCTCGGTCATGATGCCATATAGGATCATGGCAATTGACGGCGGTATCATGATACCCAAGGAGCCCGCAGCCGCAATAAGACCTATGGAAAACTTCTCATCATAGCCCTGCCGGATCATGGCGGGATAGGCGATCGAGCCCACTGCAAGCATGGTCACGATGGACGAGCCCGATATCGCGGCGAAGACAGCGCATGCAAGAGTGGTTGCGATCGCCAAGCCGCCGGGCAAGCCGGCCGTAAACGCGCTCATGCAATTGATGAGACTCTTTGCAATGGAGCCCCGCGCCATGAGCGCGCCCGCCAGGATAAACATGGGAACCGAAAGCAGGACCTCGCGGTCCAGCGCGAACCACATATCCTGCATGAGGTATTCGACGTCGCTGTTCGACGCGAAAAGCTCATGAACGCCTGCCGCAAGGGCCCCGACGACCAGGAGAATGGGAAGCCTGAAGTAAAGCAGAACGACGATGAGCGCCGAGAACGCCGATACTTTGAACGAGAGGACCCCGAGAGCACCAAGCAGAGCCAGAAGCACGAGGATGGCAGCAAACAGGCCCAGCCCCGCCGCCTTGCCTGCCTCGCCGGGCTCGGACGCAGAAGCAGACACCGTCATTCTTCCATCTCGGCCGGCTTGAGTGAGCTATCGAGGGCGTGCAGGAGATATTTGACCGCGGCGAGCAGAAAAACGGCAGGCAAGATCATCTGCACAACCCAGATGGGAAAGCCGAGCACCGGATCCGTCTCGCCGAACAATGCGGAGTTTCTGACCAGCTTCGCCGCGTAGAAGGCGAGAAACAGGCATACGGCCGCGCTCAGCGCGTCTCCCGTTTTCACCACCAGGGGAAACAAGCGCCGAGGGATCAGGCTGTCCATGCCCGTGATCCGCAAATGCCCGCCCTGGTGGACGGCAACGGTCATGCCCAAAAGGGCGGCGCTGGCCGCAAGATAGACGGCCAGCTTTTGCGCACCATACACTCCGGAACCGAACAGTTCGCGGCTGACCACGTCGAAAACCAGCAGCCAGGCAGCCCCGGAAAGCGCCGCGCCCCCCAACAGCTTTTCAAACGCGGTTATCGAATTCAATAAAACTCTGCTGAAACCCATGAGCCCTCCTCCCTGCGGCTCGCTTCCGATGCGCTCGCCGGCCCGATCGGGCGGCGAGGTCGGCGCTCACATAGCAAATGTGGGGACAGGCAACCCCTCTTTACTTTCACTCACCTGCAGATGAACCGGAGCGCCGATCCTGACGTCGCCGGGACTGTTGCCGACGATATTGGTAAAGATCGTCGGCCCTTCCTCCAGCGTGACATAGGCCACGATACGCTGCGGCTCCTCACGGCGCATGACGGTGAAGGAATAGATGGTGCCACGACCCGAAGCTTCCAGCCAATGGGTTTCGTCGGCATCGCAATGGGGACAATGCGCCCTCGGATAGAAATGCGCCTCACCACAGCCTTGGCAACCCTTGATAAGAAGCTTGCCCTGCCCCATCGCCTTCCAGAACTCGAGGGTTTCCGGATTGACGGCCGGATGGCTCATATAGTCGGACATCACTTGGTCTCCAGGATCATGGTTGCCGCGGCATGGCGCGTGCCCAGCCAGCCGCCGGTAGCATTGACGAGCGCCAGCTCGAGTCCCGGTACCTGCACCGCAGGGTGCGCTTCGCCGCGAAGCTGGCGCACGGCCTCGATTATCTTGGTCATACCGCCCCGGTTTGCCGGATGGTTGTTGCAGAGGCCGCCGCCATCGGTGTTGACCGCAAGCCGGCCCACGCCACTGATGAGACCGCCATCGGCGACGAACGCGCCTCCCTTGCCTTTTTCGGCAAAGCCCAGATCCTCGATCTGCTCAAGCACGGTAATGGTGAAGCTGTCATAGACCGAGGCATAGCGGATATCCGCCGCCGTGACGCCCGCCTCCTCATAAGCGATGGCCGCCGACCAGCGGGTGGCCGTATAGGTCAGGTCCACCTTGCCTCCGGCCTGATGCTTGACGGCATCGCCATAGCCGCGCACGGCAATGAGAGGTCGCGCAAGGGCCTTAGCCACAGCCTCGCTGACGACGACGATCGCACCGCCACCATCCGAAACCACGCAACAGTCCAGGCGATGCAGGGGATCGGCGATCATCGGCGATTCCAGCACCTCGTCGACCGTGACCACATTCCTCAGCATCGCATCCGGATTGTGCTGGGCATGATGCGAAAATGCGACCTTCACCCAGGCGAGCTGCTCGCTGGTGGTGCCATATTCAAAGGCATGCCGCGCAGCACACATGGCATAGGTGTTGATCACTGCCCTGCCGAACGGTTGCTCGAACGGCACGTCCGGCAGCGGCCAGTCAGGAACAGGATCGGCCGCAGCGCCGCCGGTGCGCGGCTTTCCGGCCAGAGTGATCAGAGCAACCTCGCACTTGCCCGCCTCGATAGCCTCGATAGCCTGGCCGACATGCGTGACATAGGCAGAACCTCCCGTATCGGTCGCGCCGATGACCTTCGGCCGCAGGCCGAGATAGTCGATGAACGACAGCGGGTAGAGATTGGTGTTGTCGCCGGCCACGAAATAGCCATCGACTTCGGCCTTCGTCAGCCCTGCATCGGCCAACGCGCCGGCCGCCACCTCGCGATGCAGCTGCCCCAGCGACTTGTCCACCGCCTTGCGCGTGGGATGTTCGAAAACACCCGCAATAAAAGCCCGTCTGCGAGCAGCCATCTTCACACTCCGCTTGTTCAGCATATATACTAACGGTTGTTCGTTAGCTTGGCAAGCGGCCTTCCGGTGAATTTGCGTTGGAACACACTGCTGTTTGTTAGTATGTAATCGACCTAGGCATCCGGATCCCGCCCAGGCGGGCAGAGCGGGCCCGTCTCGCGGCACACCTTGTTCAAGAGGGGAAGAAAAATGGTGACGAAAACCGAAAAGACGGCCCGGCGCACGAAATCGCTTCCCACCCCCGAAGCGCTGCGGCTCCACGCAATAGATATGATGCAGGAGCTCGGCTACCATGCGGTAACGCTGCGCAGCCTTGCAGACCGCATCGGCATCAAGGCCGCCTCACTCTACAATCACATCGAAAACAAGGAGCAGCTCCTGTTCGATCTGCTTTCCACCATTCAGATCGAACTGCTCGAGGAGATGGAGAAGCGCCTGGACGGTGTTGAGGGGCCGCGCAACCGCCTCCGCACCTTCGTCGACGTCCACATCGAGTTCCACACCACGCGACGCAAGGAAGTGTTCATAGGCAATATGGAGCGCCGCAACCTTTCCAAGGCGCATAATCAGGAAATTATCCGCTTGCGCACCCGGTACCAGGCCATTCTCGAGGACATTTTGCGGCAAGGCCGCGAACTGGGCGAGTTCGACATCATCGATATGAGACTCGTTACCAATGCGATTTTCGGCGCCCTCAATGACATAGCCACATGGCACAGGCAGAACGGACGCCTGGGACGTTCGGAAATCAGCCACACCTATACGCAGCTGATATTCCGCATGCTCGGCATTCTCGACGAACAATAGCTGGGGCACCCGCCGGGCAAAGGGCGCGCAGCCTGCCCTCCTCCGTCTTTCAGGAGCCCATCCCTTCTCCTTCCGCCTAGCCCGCATGATGGAGAAGGGATTGTGATTGTGGGCAGATATTCGCAGCGGGCCGGCCAGGGGCAGGGCCTCCCTTCAACCCCGCCGCGAAATCGAGGCCACCTATCGGCGGGGGCCAGAATCAGGAGCGCCGATAGCCCGCAAGGCTTTCGTCCGGCACATCCGGCAGGTTCACCACAATATTGTCGGGCGTGCGGCAGGTGAGCCAGACCAGCTCATCGGTGGTCGACATGTTCACCTCGACATGCGGCCAGTTCGGCGGCACGAAGACGAAATCGCCCTCCTCCATGTCGATATACTCCTTGTACTCTTCGCCGTAATAGATGCGCCCTTTTCCTTTCAGCACGTACCCACCCGTTTCGGCATCGCCATGATGATGCGGAAGGGAGCGGTAGCCCGGTTCGTTCGAGACGCGACCGAACCAGATTTTCGTCGCCGAGGTGTGCTGCGGACCAACACCCGACACACGAACGCAGCCTCCGGACTGAGCGGTTCCAGCGTGCTCCTCACCGCGCCGCGTAACGATCGCCTTCACTTCTTTATTCATGATCAATCATCCTTCCTGAACAAGGCGGCACATAGGTCGACGAGCGAGCGACACTCACCTCCCGGCCTTGGATCTCAAGCTCATCCACCGCCCAAAACATACTAGCGTTCGTTAGTTTTTTGTGTCAATGATGCACTTGTTTCCAATTCGAGAAACTTCGTTTTCCGAGGTGGAGGCGGCGTGTCCCGGCCACAGAACGCAATGTTTCGGCC
>JBARWP010000350.1:0-5053 GCA_049646905.1 Pseudaminobacter sp.
TTTCCGCCCAGCGCGCAGAAGTCGCTGCGCCCCTTCACCAGCGGCGAGGCGGCGCGGCTGATCGGCGTCAGCGACGGCTATCTGCGGCAATTGTCGCTGTCCGGCGACGGCCCCTCCCCCGAGATCGGGGCGGGCGGGCGCAGGCTCTATTCCCTGGCGGACGTCAACGCGCTGCGCCAATATCTGTCGCACCAGGGCGGCGCCAAGGCGCGCCACTATGTGAAGTGGCGCCAGGGCGGGGAGCATCTGCAGGTCATCGCCATCACCAATTTCAAGGGCGGTTCGGGCAAGACCACGACCACGGCGCATCTGGCGCAGTATCTTGCCTTGCAGGGCTACCGCACGCTTGCGATCGACCTCGACCCGCAGGCCTCGCTGTCCGCGCTTTTCGGCTACCAGCCCGAACTCGACCTGACCGGCAACGACACGCTCTATGGCGCAATCCGCTATGATGAGGAGCGTGTGCCGCTTCGCCAAGTGATCCGCCCGACCTATTTCGACGGGCTCGATATCGTGCCCGGCAATCTCGAATTGCAGGAATTCGAGCACACCACCCCCCAGCATCTGGCAAGGCGGCCGGAGGGCGGCGCGGAAGATCTTTTCTTCGCCCGCGTCCAGCAGGCGGTCGCGACGGTGGAGGCCGACTACGATGTGGTGGTGATCGATTGCCCGCCGCAGCTCGGCTATCTCACCTTGAGCGCGCTGTGCGCGGCGACATCGGTGATCGTGACCGTGCATCCGCAGATGCTCGACGTGGCATCGATGAGCCAGTTCCTGTTCATGACGTCGGACCTGTTGTCGGTGGTGCGCGAGGCGGGCGGGGCGCTGAATTTCGATTTCCTGCGCTACCTCATCACGCGCTACGAGCCCAATGACGGGCCGCAGACCCAGATCGCCGGCTTCCTGCGCACGCAGTTCGGCGAGCGCGTGTTGACCGCGCCGATGCTCAAATCGACGGCCGTTTCCGACGCCGGGCTGACCAAGCAGACGCTTTACGAGGTGGGACGGGAGAATTTCAACCGCGCGACCTATGATCGTGCCTATGAGGCGCTGACGGCGGTGAATGCGGAGATCGAGGCGCTGATGTTGCAATCATGGGGACGAAATCCATGACCTGGCTGCGGTTGACAGCTGTCAACTTCTCGTCGGACCCCTTGCGCGGCAAGGCTTCGCCGGCTGCCGTCGGTAATTTTTCATTCGGCTTTTATCCACCTGGTCACGGCCTGCCGCATCATCTGCGGCATGGAGGTGAAGCATGAATGCACGCAAGGACAGGCTTCGTTCTCTCTTCGCGGGAGAAACAGCAGAAGGCGCGGGCGAAGCTGCCACGCCCGCGCCTGCAAGTCCGGGTGAGGCGCCTGCCCGGCGTTCCGCATCCGGTGCGGTCAAGGCCATGGGCCTGTCGCTCGGCTCGCTGTCGCAGGAAGTCGAGGAGGCACGGCGCCTGCGTGAGGCGCTCGCTTCGGGCGAGCAGGTGGTGGAGCTTGATCCCGCAGTGCTGGAACGCTCGCCCTTCCTGGACCGTCTCAGCGAAGGGGGGCACAATGACGAGGCCTTCGAGGAACTGACCCGCAGCCTGGCCGAACATGGCCAGCAGGTGCCGATCCTGGTGCGGCCGCATCCCGACAAGGACAAGGCCGCACGCGGCTTCTACCAGATCGCCTACGGCCATCGCCGCGTGCAGGCTGCACGTGCCATCGGCCGCCCGGTACGCGCCGTGGTACGCGAGCTTGCCGATGTCGATCTCGCGCTCGCCCAGGGCAAGGAGAATGCCGAGCGCCGTGCGCTCAGCTTCATCGAGCGGGCCTTCTTCGCCAAGACGCTGCTCGACCATGGCTTCGATCGCGCCACGGCACAGGCCGCTCTTGCCGTGCACAAGTCGGAAATGTCGCGGTTGCTGCAGGTCACCGAAACGGTCCCGCTGTCGATCGTCCAGGCGATCGGCCCGGCGCCGAAGGCCGGGCGGCCGCGCTGGCTGAAATTGGGCGAATTGCTGGCCAAGGACGTCCCGGGCTTCGCGCGTGACGAGATCTCGCGCCAGAGATTCCGTGAAGCCGACAGCGATGCCCGCTTCCAGCTCGTGTTCGAGCGGCTGAGGGCGGCCGAACGGCGCAGGGGAGGCAGCGCCCGATCCGGCGGCAAGCGGATCGAAGACGGCAGCGGCCGGCAGATCGGTGAATTGTCCAGGGCTGGCCAGACCATGCGCCTGACCATACCGGAAAGTGCGGGGCAGGGCTTTGCCGATTATCTGGCCGAGCGCTTGCCGCAACTGCATGCCGAATTCAGGCAGGCGGGGCAGGGCGGCTCTGCAAAGGAGAATTGAGGAATTGCCGGCGGGCGGCTGCCCATCGTGCAAGCGTGCGTAGAACGGAAACCAGGAACGGAGCAACAGGCAAGAAAAAAGGCCTCCAGAACGTCGCCATCCCGGAAGCCCCTTTCGATGTAGCAATCTGAAAGAATCACTTCCGAGTCATGCTGTCAAGGCGTGGGTGCGTCCCGGCCGCAAATTTCTATGCCTCAGAGACGAGGTAGACCCAATGACGGAGCGTTTTGCGACGACGCCTTTTGGCGGCGGACGGATGAGTGCGGCCATTTTTCAGCAGCGCGAACAGGTGGATCGCCGGCGGGCAGCATTGAAGGAAGGCGGCAACGACACCGGCCGGACGGAGAAATGGCCGCTTATCCGCGCGCTTTCGGAGGCGCGAGGCGCCTTCGGCCTGTCCGACCGCACCATCGCGGTGCTCGAGGCGCTGCTGAGCTTCCACCAGGAGCGCGAGCTGGACGGCGCAGCGCCGATCATCGTGTTCCCGTCGAATGCGGAGCTTTCCCTGCGCAGCCGCGGCATGGCCGATGCGACGCTGCGGCGCCATCTGGCCGCGCTGGTGGAGGCCGGGCTGATCCTTCGGCGCGACAGCCCCAACGGCAAGCGCTATTGCCGGCGCGACGATCGCGGCGAGGTGGAAAGTGCCTTCGGCTTCGACCTGTCGCCGCTGGCCCTGGCTGCGGCAAGCATCCATGCGGCGGCCGAGGAGGTGAGGGCAGAAGCTCGCCTTTGCCATCGCCTGCGCGGCGAGATCAGCATCCATCTGCGCGATATCGGCAAGGTGATCGAGGCTGCCCTTGCCGAGCGGCGGCGTGGCGACTGGGAGGCATTCAGCCTGGCATTGATGCCGCTTGCCCGCCGCCTGCCCAGGAAAGCCGTCAGCGAGGTGCTCAGGCAGAAGCGGGACGAGCTGCTGCGGCTCAGGGCGGAGGTTGAAACGGCCTATCTAGATTCGTTCTCTAAACAAGAAATGGACGCCAATGACGCCGATTTCGAGCGGCAATATCAGAATTCAAATACAGACCCCCAATTTGAAAAAAGCTCAGAAAACGAGCTGAAGCCACAGCGTGCACGGGCCGACGATGGCGAAGCGGACAGGCCGTTGCATCAAGCGGAACCGGGAGAGACCGAAAATGAACCGCGCCGCGCGCCGGAAACGAAAGGGGTGCCGATCCCGCTGTCTTACCTCAACACGGTTTGCCCAACCCTTGCAGATTATGCCCGCGACGGCCTTGCCGACTGGGCAGATGTGCTGAAAACGGCGGAATTAGTGCGCTCCATGCTGGGCATCTCGCCCGATGCGTGGCGCAAGGCGCGCGAGGCGATGGGTGACATCACCGCTGCCATAACCGTCGCGGCAATCCTGGAGCGGTCCGCGACCATCCGCTCGCCCGGCGGCTATCTGCGGGCGCTGACGGAACGGGCCGAACTGGGGCGTTTTTCGCTGCAACCGATGCTGGCCGCTCTGGAAAACGGCGAGGGGAGGGGCTCGTGAGGTCCATTGGATGAAATCGGGCAGGCAAGCGGCCGCCACCGCTGTTTTCCAAAGCCCGGGGCCGACGTGACTACCAAGACCGGGGATTGAAAGCCGCTTTCCGAGGTAATACCTTGTGGAGAGAAAGCATTACCGAGGTGCGAGGATGACCACCACCGTCACAGCGAAGGGCCAGGTAACCATTCCCAAGCCGGTCCGCGATCTTTTGGGGATCGTTCCGGGCAGCAAGGTCGATTTTCGCCGGGCCGCCGACGGCAGCGTGGTGCTTGCGCGCGCGGACAGGAAGCCGCCTGCGAGCCGCTTTGCCAGGCTGCGCGGCCATGCCGGCAAAGGCTTCAGCACGGATGCGATCCTCGCGCTGACGCGTGGTGAAGTGTGACGCTGATCGATACCAACGTCCTGCTCGACCTCGTCACCGATGATCCGCACTGGGCCGACTGGTCGGTGGCACAGCTCGAGACCGCCAGCCTCGAGGGGCCGCTGCTGGTCAACGATGTCATCTATGCCGAGCTTGCCGTCCGTTACGAGCGCATCGAGGACCTCGACGCATTTCTCGACCAGGCTGGGCTCGAAATGGCGCCGATGCCACGGGCGGCACTGTTTCTGGCCGGCAAGGTGTTCACGAAATACCGCCGCGCCGGCGGATCGCGCACCGGCGTATTGCCGGATTTCTTCATCGGTGCCCATGCGGCGGTTGGCCAACTGCCGCTGCTCTCCCGGGATGTCGGCCGCTACCGCAGCTATTTCCCGTCCCTGAAACTGATCGCGGCCGACCCCTGAGCCTCTGCGGCATCGCCCCGATCAAATTTGGGGCGGCCGGAGAAGATGACGCTGCCTTTTGCACCATTTTGGCGCTGCATTGCGCCGAAAACGCGGGATTTCAGGGTAAAAACGGGGTGATTATCGCGATTCCACACGTAAAGAGCGGGCCATTCAGCCGTAATTCGAGCGTTTTTCAGCCAAACTGACGATGATTTCATCTCCCCACGAGGGTTCTTTGACCGATATCGAGGCCGATCGGGCAGGGAAGGGGTTCAGGATTTTTCCGAACTTCCGCCCGTTTTTGCCACTGCCGGCTTCCGGCTCGGGATGCCGTTCTACAGCCCGGACGCCTTGGTGAGATTGACGCGGAACCGGTCCCGGCGGCGCTGGTAGCGGCGGGTCATTTCGGCGGAGGCGTGGCCGAGTTGCTTTTGCACGTAGCGCTCGTCGACCTCGGCCGAGGAGGCGAGGCC
>JBARWP010000351.1:0-2167 GCA_049646905.1 Pseudaminobacter sp.
GCCTTCACGGTCAGGGTCCCGATTCCCGAACGGCCGAACAGCTGCTCGATGACGAAGGTTCCGGTCAGAAGCGTCCCGACTACCCAGCCTGCGACCGTGATCGCGGGCAGCGCGGCGTGGCGCAGGCCGTGGCGCAGGCTGAAGCCGATGTCGGAAATGCCGCGAGCCTTGGCCGAGAGCGCAAACGGCTCCTGCAGAGCACGGTTCACCGCGCCGCGCATGATCTGGATCAGTTCGCCCGCGATCTTCAGGCCCAGCGTGGTCGCCGGCAGGAGGACGACGAGAAAGCTGTTCGATCCGACGACCGGCAGGAGACCGAGATGAAAGGAGACCACGAACATCAGTATGATCCCGAGCCAGAAACCTGGCGTCGACACCAGCACCAGCTCGATCAGAGACGATATGTGCGAAGCCCTGGGGGTGCCCGTTCCGGTCAGGACGATCACCGTCACGGCCACTGTTATGGCGATGACGGCCGCGCAGAATGTCAGCTCGATCGTCGGGCCGATCCGGTCGCCGATGACCTTCGTCACCGGCTGCGCGAGGATGTAGGAATGTCCCAGATCCCCCTTCGCGAGCCGCAGCAGGTAGTTCGCGTATTGCTCGTAGAGCGGTCTGTCGAGGCCCCATTCGGCGGCAGCTTCCTCTCTCGACACATCGGATGCCGCGTCGCCGACGATCACGTCAATGACATTTCCCGGCGCAAGCTGCAGCGAGAAGAAGACGAGCGTCGTTGCCGCGAACAGCACGGCCACAGCGGACGCGATCTTCCGAAGGGCGGACCCGGCAACGCGGACGACGAGGTGGCGCGGGCGACGCAAGCCGGGCGTCGAAGACGGAGCGGTGTGCACGACGTTGTCGGTCATGCGCGTTCTTCCGGTGCGGCTGGCCGAAGATCGAAAAGGCGTCGGATGTTGCCTCCGGCGACGAGCGCCGCGTCGTCCCGGTCGAGCCCTGCCTGCCCGAAGGCCGCGTCGATATGCGCCCCGGCGAACCTTTCGTGCCACGCGGGTGTCGCGCCCCGAGGAGCGGAGGGAGCCCATTTCGCGCCGGCATGATGCGAATGGAAGTCGATGACATCGCGCGCGGATGTCATGATGCCTTCTCCCCGATGAGCCTGTCTGCAACAGGCCCTGCGGCGCCGCTTGCGGGCCACACACGGTGCCGGAACTGCTCGTCGGTCAGCCCTTCGGACGGCAGGTCGGTGCGGAGCCTCTGCAGGTGATGGTCGCGATCGTCCTGGAACAGGTCGGCGCTGATCGCCTCTGCCAGGCGGGGCACGAGGCGGCGGATGGACGAGACGTCGCCCAATATCCGCCCGAAGCTGACGAAGCCCGCGCCGTTGAAGACGTGAATGTCGTGCAGATGAGGCGCCGTTCCCGGCCTCTTCTCCTCGAGACTGAAGCTCGGCCGCAGATACGGTGCCTTGAGCAGGCGTGCGGCTCCCCCATCCGGCGGACTGTAGCGGTCGGCCCAGGTGGCAGCGTCGCCGATGACCGAAGCGAGCTCGGGGCGACGCGCCAGGTCGATCTCGAATCCGGTTGCGGCTACGAGATGATCGAGCTCGAAGCGCTCGTTGCCGGCGGTCAGGAGAATGCGGCCGCCATTGTATTCGACATGCCGGATGGGTGCCTCGAGATGGAGATGGAAGTTGTCATGCCCGGTCGAGCGCAGGACGGAGTCAACCGGCGGCGGCGACCCGTGCTCCAGGTAGTAGCTTGCGATGGACCAGCGCTCGCGGTCGGGCAGCGTGACGAAGTAGTCGCCGCCTGGATAGCCGGCGGAAATGAATCTGGCGATGCGCACCAGGTCGGATCGGCGGCTGAAAAGACGGACCTCCTTAGCTTCGTTCTCGAGCGCAGCGCCCGCATGATCGAAGGCGGATGCGGCAGCGCCGACGATGCCGACGCGCCGGCCTCTGAACAGGGACGGGTCAATCTCGTCGATACTGTGCGAATAGAGTTCGCCTGGCAGGTTCTCGGCGATGACCGGAGGCACATAGGGGCCGCCGCCGCCAGCGAAGCCGGTTGCCAACACCAGCTTGCGGGATGCGATGGTGCGACGTCCATCAGGACCGTCCAGCGTCAATCTGAGGTTCGCACCGTCGGGCCGGACATCGGCCAGTCGCGTCTCGAACCAGACCGGAACAGCGAGCGCCTTGCGGAAC
>JBARWP010000352.1:0-4986 GCA_049646905.1 Pseudaminobacter sp.
ATCTTCTCCCATCCTTGCCTAATCGGGCTTCGCTTGCGGCCCAGGCGACTGTTCGGGGTCGATGGAACGGCGGACACAGGATCAGGCTCTCCCACGGGCTCGCAATCCCTCAGGTACTTCGATCTCGTGTCCGCCACCGCAACCGCAACTATAGCGGATCCGGCAATCGATAAGTTACAAGGATACACCGTCCGCAACGCTGGCACTCATCCTCTTCCCTTTTGAGGGGGGAGGTCGATTCCATATTCAATTGCCCTGCCCACATGCCTCGGGCGGGCTGCCAACGCTCTTCAGAGCCAGTCGGGGATCGAGTCCAGCCCGATCAGTTCCTCGTAGCTGCGGCGCGGGCGCACGACATGGTATGCATCGCCATTGACCAGCACCTCGGGGATGAGCAGGCGCGAATTATAGGTGCCGGCCTGGACGGCGCCATAGGCGCCGGCGGTGCCGATCGCGATCAGGTCGCCAGCCTGCAGCCGCGGCAGGTCACGGTCGAGCCCGAGATAGTCGCCGGTTTCGCAGACCGGGCCGACGACGTCGACCTTCATGCGTTCAGCGTCCGGCTCGGGCTGGACGACAGGGCGGATGTCGTGGAAGGCATCGTAGAGTGTCGGGCGCACGAGATCGTTCATCGCCGCATCGACGATGAGGAAATTCCTGGCATCGCCTTCCTTCAGGTAGATCACCTGCGAGACCAATATGCCGGCATTGCCGGCAATCATGCGGCCGGGCTCGAACATCACCTTGAGGCCGAGCTTGGCGACATGCTTGCGCACGATCTGCGCATAGGCATCCGGGAGCGGCGGCGGGTCGTTGTCGAGCCGATAGGGAATGCCGAGGCCGCCGCCGAGATCGACATGCTCAATGGCGTGGCCGTCGGCGCGCAGCATGTCCACAAGCTGGACCAGGAGGGCGAAGGCGTCGTCAAAGGGCTGCAGATCGGTGATCTGGCTGCCGATATGCATGTCGATGCCGGTGACCTTCAGGCCGGGCAGGCTGGCGGCACGCGCATAGACCTGCCTGGCACGCTGCCAAGCGATGCCGAACTTGTTCTCGGCCTTGCCGGTGGAAATCTTCCTGTGGGTCTTTGCATCGACATCCGGGTTGATGCGCAGCGATACCGGTGCGGTCTTGCCGGCGGCGACCGCGCGTGCCGAAAGCATCTCCAGTTCGGGCTCGGATTCGACGTTGAAGCACAGGATGCCTTCGGCTAGGGCGAGGTCCATTTCCCGCGCGGTCTTGCCGACTCCGGAAAACAGGATCTTGCCGGCGGGGATGCCGGCGGCGAGCGCGCGCCGCAATTCGCCTTCCGACACCACATCGGCGCCGGCGCCGAGCTTGCCCAAGGTTTTCAGCACGGCCTGGTTGGAATTGGCCTTCATGGCGTAGCAGACGAGGGTGTCCAGATCGGCAAAGGCCTCGCTGAAGACACGGAAATGCCGCGTCAGCGTCGCCGTGGAATAGCAGTAGAACGGCGTGCCCACCGAAGCCGCGATCTCCGGCAGGGCGACGTCTTCGGCATGCAGCACGCCGTCACGATATTGGAAATGGTTCACGTCTTTTGGCCTTGGGTCGCCAGCAAATCATGCCGGCATGGAATGCGCTCAGAGCAGAGGATCGAGCAGGAAAGGCTTGTCGGCGACCGGCTTTTCCGGCGCGGGCGGCACCGGCTCGCCGGCTTTCTCCGCTTCTTGCCTCGCCTCCACCGCCGCCTGATAGGGCGTGTCGAGCCCGGATTTGCGCCCGCATGCCGTGGTCACGACGCCAAGTGCCGCCAGAAGCACAAGCGTGGTGGAAAATCTGCTGCCGGTCATGCTTGCCATCCGTCCGAGAAATCGTTGCCTGCTTCTACCCAAAATTTCCGCCCATTGCACCCGGCAAATGGGCGTGAGGCGTCATGCCTTGACGATGCGTTTTTTCCAGTAGCGGATCTGGCGGCGCACCTCGCTCGGCGCGGTGCCGCCATAGGACGTGCGGCTTTTGACCGAATTGTGCACCGACAGCACCGAGAACACGTCCCTGGTGATGCCCTCGTGGATCGAGCGCAGCTCGTCCAGCGACAATTCCTCCAGCCCGGCTTTCCTGGACTCGGCCAGTGCCACGGCACGCCCGGTGACGTGATGGGCCTCGCGGAAGGGCAGCCCGAGCGTGCGCACCAGCCAGTCGGCAAGGTCGGTGGCGGTGGAATAGCCGGAGCCGGCGGCCTTCTTCATGGCCTCGACATTGATTTCCATGTCGCCGACCATGCCGGTCATGGCAGCCAGCATCAGGTCCAGCGTTTCGGCCGTGTCGAACACGGCCTCCTTGTCCTCCTGCATGTCCTTCGAATAGGTCAGGGGCAGGCCTTTCATCACCGTCAGCAGGCCGATCAGATGGCCGTTGATGCGGCCGGTCTTGGCGCGCACCAGTTCGGCGGCGTCGGGGTTCTTCTTCTGCGGCATGATGGAGGAGCCGGTCGAGAAGCTGTCGGAAAGCCGGATGAAGCCGAATTGCGGCGTCGACCAGATCACGATCTCCTCGGCAAGCCGCGACAGATGGGTGGCGCAGATCGCGGCGATAGACAGGAACTCCAGCGCGAAGTCGCGGTCGGACACGCTGTCGAGCGAATTGCGCGTCGGCTCGCGGAAGCCGAGCGCCTTGGCGGTGCGGGCGCGCACGATGGGAAAGCCGGTGCCGGCAAGGGCGGCTGCCCCCAGCGGACTTTCATCCATGCGCTCGATCGCATCGCGCACGCGCGAAAGGTCGCGGCCGAACATCTCGACATAGGCCATGCAGTGATGGCCGAAGGTCACCGGCTGTGCCGTCTGCATATGGGTGAAACCGGGCATGACGGTGTCGGCGTGCTGCTCGGCGCGCGTCAGGAAGGCCTGGATCAAGCCCTTCAGGGCGTGCGCCACGCGCAGCATCTCGTCCTTGACCCAGAGGCGGAAATCGACGGCGACCTGGTCGTTGCGCGAGCGCGCGGTGTGCAGGCGTCCGGCCGCCGGGCCGATCAGTTCGGCAAGCCGCGCCTCGATATTCATGTGGATGTCTTCGAGCCGGGTGGAGAATTCGAAGGAACCGCTCTCGATCTCTCGCAGGATCGTGTTCAGCCCGTGAGCGATTTTTTCTTGATCTTTTTCCTCGATGATGCCCGTTTCGGCCAGCATCTCGGAATGGGCGATCGAGCCGCGAATGTCCTGGGCATAGAGTTTCCTGTCGAAGCCGATCGAGGCGTTGATCGCCTCCATGATCGCCGCCGGACCCGAGGCAAAACGTCCGCCCCACATCGCATTGCTGGCCTTCTTGTCGCTCATCGTGGTAACCGGGCTCCGGAGAAAGAATGAATGGCTGACGGAAAGAAACTCATACCGACCGGGCGCCTGCTGGTCATGGCTGCCATTGCGGGGGCGCTTGCGGGTGCCGTGGCGGTATATGCCAGCATCACCCTTTCTGGCAACAACACTGCGTTGTCCCAGCAACCTTCCGTCGCTGATAGCGGCCCCGACGCGGCCTTGTGCGAGGCCAAGGCCGAGAGGGCCAAGGTGGTCGCGGCCGCCGCCACCGGCGAAGTCGCGGCGATGCTGCCCGCCAATCCGCCGCAATCGCTCAAGAATCTTGCGTTCAACGCGCCCGACGGCAAGCCGATGCGCCTTGCCGATCGGGCAGGCAAGACGCTTCTGGTCAACCTGTGGGCGACATGGTGCGCGCCCTGCCGTGCCGAGATGCCGGCGCTGGATGCGCTCCAGAAGGAGATGGGCGGCGACAGCTTCGAGGTGGTGGCGATCAATGTCGATACTGGCGACGACGAAAAGCCGAAGAAATTCCTCGCCGAGATCGGCGTGGACTCGCTCGGCTTCTACCGCGACAACACGCTCGATGTCTTCAACGACCTGAAGAAGCGCGGCCTTGCGCTCGGCCTGCCGGTGACGCTGCTGGTCGATGGCGACGGCTGCCTGCTCGCCAATATGAACGGCCCGGCGGAGTGGGCAGGCGCCGACGCCAAGCGTCTTGTGGAAACGGCTATCGGTAACCCGAGCTGAGGGCAGCACCGGAAGTTTAGCCGGCGCATCGATTTGCGGGATTTTCCTGCCCGCGTTCAAACGAATGCGACACGAAATAGAGTCGAAATTCACGCAATGGCAACAAAACCATTGTCCCGCTGTCATATTCCATCGATACTCCCGTCACGACGTTAACCTCTTCGCCAGCCAAGAACGGGAGAAAGACATGAGAATTCAAGGCTTTGCGACTGGAATCGCCGCGACGTTCACCCTTCTTTCCACGTCCAGCGCCTTCGCCGTCACGGAGATTTCATGGTGGCACGCCATGACCGGCGCGAATAATGAAGTCGTCGAGACGCTGTCCAAGGAGTTCAATGAAAGCCAGAGCGAATATAAGGTCGTTCCCGTTTTCAAGGGCACTTATCCCGAGGCCTTGAATGCCGGCATTGCCGCCTTCCGTGCCAAGCAGCCGCCGCATATCCTGCAGGTCTTCGATGTCGGCACGGGGGTGATGATGGCCGCCGAAGGCGCCATGAAGCCGGTTGCCGAAATCCTTTCCATGGGCGGCTCCACCTTCGACAAGAGCCAGTATCTGCCGGGCATCGTCGCCTATTATTCGAAGCCCGACGGCACCATGCTGTCATTCCCCTACAATTCGTCCTCGCCGATCCTCTATTACAACAAGGACATCTTCGAGAAGGCCGGGCTCGACGTTGACAATCCGCCCAAGACCTGGCCGGAAGTCTGGGATGCCGCCAGGAAGATCAAAACCAGCGGCGCAGCCTCCTGCGGCTACACCTCGACCTGGCTGACCTGGATCCACACCGAGAATTTCGCCGCCTGGAACAATCTGCAGTACGGCACGCAGGAGAACGGCCTTGCCGGGACCGATGTCGAGTTGAAGATCAACGCGCCGGCCTTCGTGAAGCACTTCCAGGAACTGGCGGACCTCGCCAAGGACGGGACGTTCAAATATGGCGGACGCACCTCGGAGGCCAAGCAG
>JBARWP010000353.1:0-8080 GCA_049646905.1 Pseudaminobacter sp.
GCCCATCACCCTGCAGCAATGACAATATCTTGCGGTCAAATTGGTCAAGCCGCTCGTAATTCATATCTTTTCCTATATCCATGCATTGTTTGTGCGCATTTTCGCCCTTATGAGCGCCCGAATGCAAGCAAAATGCATGGCGTGGGAGGTATCCTTTGGCAATGTGAAAATTCCGGTTGCGAACCGAAGGAGGATTTCATGGGACCGTTTCCGCACGACGCCCCGCCCGCCACGATCAGCGAGGCCAACCCTGCCGGCACCGACGGATTCGAATTCGTGGAATTCGCCCATCCGGAGCCCGAAAAGCTTTCGGACCTGTTCACCCGCATGGGCTATGTGCCGGTCGCCAAACACCGGACAAAGAACATCACCGTCTGGCGCCAGGGCGACATCAACTATGTGCTCAACGCCGAGCCCGGCTCCTACGGCTTGAAGTTCGTGGAAAAGCATGGTCCTTGTGCCCCCTCCATGGCGTGGCGGGTGGTGGATGCCAGGCATGCCTTCGACCGTGCCGTTGCCAAGGGGGCGGTTCCCTATGACGGCGACGACAAGACGCTGGATGTGCCGGCAATCGTCGGCATCGGCGGCTCGCTGCTTTACTTTGTCGAAAATTACGGCGGCAAGGGCTCGGCCTATGACGCAAAATTCGAATGGCTCGGCGAGCGCGACCCCAAGCCCGAAGGCGTTGGATTCTACTATCTCGACCACCTGACCCACAATGTCTATCGCGGCAATATGGACAAGTGGTGGGCGTTCTACCGCGAATTGTTCGGTTTCAAGCAAATCCACTATTTCGACATTGACGGGCGCATCACCGGCCTCGTCAGCCGCGCCATCACCTCGCCCTGCGGCAAGATCCGCATTCCGCTCAACGAATCCAAGGACGAGACCAGCCAGATCGCCGAATATCTCAAGAAATACCGCGGCGAAGGCATCCAGCACATCGCGGTCGGAACCGAGGCGATCTACGACGCGACCGACAGGCTTGCCGACAATGGCCTGAAATTCATGCCCGGCCCACCCGACACCTATTACGAGAAGTCGCGGACCCGCGTGCACGGCCATGACGAGCCGATCGAACGCATGAAGAAGCACGGCATCCTCATCGACGGCGAAGGCGTGGTTGATGGCGGCATGACGAAGATCCTGCTGCAGATATTCTCCAAGACGGTCATCGGGCCGATCTTCTTCGAGTTCATCCAGCGCAAGGGCGACGAAGGCTTCGGCGAAGGCAATTTCCGCGCCCTGTTCGAATCCATCGAGGAAGACCAGATTCGCCGTGGCGTGATCAAGGTCCAGGCCGCGGAGTAGACGATCCGGTGCGCGCGGCTCGCCTACAGGCCGAGCCGCTCCACCTCATCCCTGCGCAGCGGCAGATCGTAGTCGAGCAGGAATTCATCCAGTTGCGGCGGCTTGACGGAGGTGCCGGACAGCATCGTATGCACCTGTCCACGATGATGAATCTGGTGCAGGAAAAGATGCGCCAGCAGATCGCCTATGCGCTCCGGAATGATGCCGTCCTCGCGCCGGTCGGTGGGCACGTAACGATCGAGATCGGTTTCGGCAAGGCCGTCGCAGAAGCCGATCAACCGCCAATCGAAATCGGCCTGCGCCTGTGAGAGCGCCGCCGCATTGTCGAATGCGACAAAATCATCATATGCGGCGGCGCCAAGCGGCCCTTCTTCGAGAAAACCCAGATAGAGATCGTCGACCGCTAGGATGTGGTTGAGCGTCTCCTTGATCGAAGGAAAGAAGCTGGTCCTCTCCGCCTCGAATTCGCCGGGCTTGAGCGCGAGCACCGCGTGATAGAGCCGGTCGTTGGACCAGCGGCTGTTGCGCGCCATGCGGCGGTTATGGGTCAGCAGGTCCATATTTCCCCGCCGGGTCAGGCCTCGTGTCGTTGCACCGTCTGCTCGATGGCACCGAAGATCGAATGACCGGCCGCGTCCTTCATCTCGATGCGCACCGTATCGCCGAAGCGCATGAACGGCGTGGTCGGCGCACCGCCTGCAATCGTCTCGATCATACGGATTTCGGCGATGCAGGAATAGCCCGCACCGCCCTCGCCCACCGGCTTGCCGGGACCGCCATCGAGCTTGTTGGACACCGTGCCCGAGCCGATGATCGTTCCCGCCGCCAGCGGCCGCGTCTTCGCGGCATGGGCGATAAGTCGCGGAAAATCGAAGGTCATGTCGATGCCGGCATTGGCACGGCCGAAGGGCTTGCCGTTCAAGTCGACGCTGAGCGGCAGATGGATTTTGCCGCCGTCCCAGGCCTCGCCCAACTCGTCCGGCGTGACGGCGACCGGCGAGAAGGCCGAGGACGGCTTCGACTGGAAGAAGCCGAAACCCTTGGCGAGTTCGTCCGGAATGAGCCCGCGCAACGAAACGTCGTTGACCAGCATGACCAGCCGGATCGCGTCGCGCGCCTGCTCGACCGTCGCGCCCAGCGGCACATCGCCGACGATCACCGCGACCTCGCCTTCCATGTCCGCACCGTGGGCTTCATCGACAAGCGGGATCGGGTCGCGCGGGGCAAGGAAGCTGTCGGAGCCACCCTGATAGATCAACGGATCGGTCCAGAAGCTTTCCGGCATGGCGGCGCCTCGGGCCTTGCGCACCAGTTCAACGTGATTGACATAGGCTGAGCCGTCCGCCCACTGATAGGCGCGCGGCAGCGGCGAATGCGCTTCATTTTCGTGGAAGCGCTGCGCGGGCACGGCTCCGGTTTCCAGCGATTCGGCGAGCGTCTCCAGATGTGGGGCGATGCGCTGCCAGTCATCCAGGGCGGCCTGCAAGGTGGGAACCAGGAAGGAAGCGTCGGTGCAGCGCGTCAGGTCGCGCGACACCACCACCAGTTTACCGTCGCGCGAACCGTTCTTCAGTGTCGCCAGCTTCATGCAGTCCTCCCGTTACGCGGCCGCACCGGCCACCGGCCCCACAACACGGCTATCGCGCGCGCCCGTCAAGGTGGAGTCACGACCAATCGCCTTCCGGCGTGCCGTTGAAGCGCTTTTTGAGGTCTTTCCAGCAGTCGATGTAATTGTCCTGCAACGTTCCGGCTTCGGCGCTGTAGCGCGTCAGCATCTGCGGGAAGCGCGTCTCGAACATGAAGGCCATGGTGTTTTCGAGCTTGACCGGCTTGAGCTCCGCCCTGGACGCCTTCTCGAAGCCGGAGGCATCCGGCCCATGCGCCAGCATCATATTGTGCAGGCTGGCGCCTCCCGGCACGAAGCCTTCTTCTTTGGCATCGTACTGGCCGTGGATCAGCCCCATGAACTCGCTCATGATGTTGCGGTGATACCAGGGCGGCCGGAACGTATTTTCGGCCACCAGCCAGCGCGGCGGGAAGATGACGAAATCGACATTGGCCGTGCCCTCCTCGCCGCTCGGCGCCGTCAGCACGGTGAAGATCGACGGGTCGGGGTGGTCGAACAGGATCGCACCGACCGGCGAATAGGTCGCAAGATCATATTTGTAGGGCGCATAGTTGCCGTGCCAGGCCACCACGTCGAGCGGCGAGTGATCGAGTTCGGTGACATGGAACTGACCGCACCACTTCACGACCAGACGGCACGGCGTCTCCTTCTCCTCGAACCAGGCTGCGGGCGTCTTGAAATCGCGCGGATTGGCCAGGCAATTGGCGCCGATCGGCCCGCGATCGGGCATGGTGAATTTTGCACCGTAGTTTTCGCAGATGTAGCCGCGAACCTCCGGATCCACCAACTCGACCTTGAAGACCAGCCCGCGCGGCAGGACGGCGATCTCACCGGGCCTCAATTCGATCACGCCCATTTCGGTGACGAAGTTCAGCCGACCGACCTGCGGCACCACCAGAAGCTCTCCATCGGCATTGAAGAAATGATCGTCCGTCATAGAGCGGTTGGCGACATATACATGGGCCGCCATGCCGCTCTGGCCGAGCGCATCGCCCGCCGTGGTCATGGTGCGGATGCCGGCGAGGAAATCCGTCGGCTCACCGGGTATCGGCATGGGGTTCCAGCGATACTGGCCAAGCGCCAGCTCATGATCGCCGACATTCGGCGCGGTCTTCCACAGCGGATAGGCGGCACGTCCGAAACGGCCAGTATGCCTGACGCTCGGCCGGATGCGATAGAGCCAGGAGCGCTCATTGGTGCCGCGCGGCGCGGTGAAGGGCGAGCCGGACAGTTGCTCGGCATAGAGTCCGTAAGCGGGCCTTTGCGGCGAATTGCGCCCCTGCGGCAGCGCGCCGGGCAGGCTTTCGGTTTCAAAGTCGTTGCCGAAGCCGGGCATATAGGAAAAGGCCATGGCCATGCTCCCTGGTTGACGTAAATTCGTTTCAAACGTAACCATTGAAAATGTAACCATCAACCATCGATACGAGCGTAAGCAATGGCCGAAAAGGATGTTCTGGAACTGGAGAATTTCCTGCCCTACCGGCTCAACCGGCTGGCCGATGCGGTGAGCCGCGAATTTGCCCGCACCTATCGCGACCGCCATGGCCTGACCCGGCCGGAATGGCGGGTATTCGCCACGCTCGGGCAATTCGGGACGATGACGGCGACGGCCATCGGCGCGCATTCGGCCATGCACAAGACCAAGGTCTCGCGCGCCGTCGTCGCACTCGAACAGCGCAAATGGCTGGCCCGCACGGCGGATAAATCCGACCGGCGCATCGAGCATCTGGCGCTGACCAAGGCCGGCGTTTTCGCCTATCGGGAGATGGTGCCGCTCGCCAAAGCCTTCGAGAAAGAGCTTCTGCGGCGGTTGAAGCGTGGGCAGGCTACAGCCCTGATGGAGGGGCTGACCGCGCTGGAGGCCGGGTTGCTCAGCTCGCGCGAGGTGTCAGTCCGGCAAGCGTCCGAACCGGCTCACCAGTCCATCACCACCTTGCCGGAATTGCCACTCTTCATGGCTTCAAAGCCGTCGCGGTAGTCGTCGATGCCGATGCGGTGGGTGATGAGGCCCGAGACGTCGAGCGGCCCTTGCACCAGCGCGATCATCTTGTACCAGGTCTCGAACATCTCGCGGCCGTAGATGCCCTTCAGGGTCAGCATCTTGAAGATCACCTTGTTCCAGTCGATCTCGAAGCCGGTCGGCGCGATGCCGAGGATCGCGATCTTGCCGCCATTGTTCATCGTGTCGATCATGTCGCGGAAGGCCGGGGCGGCTCCCGACATCTCCAGCCCGACGTCGAAACCTTCGGTCATGCCTTCCTGGCGCATCACGTCGCGCAGCTTTTCCTTCGAGGCATCAACCACATGCTGGACGCCGAGCTTGCGCGCCAGTTCCAGCCGCACCGGATTGATGTCGGTGATGATCACCTTGCGCGCGCCCACGCACTGCGCCACCAGCGCACCCATGATGCCGATGGGGCCGGCGCCAGTCACCAGCACGTCCTCGCCAACGAGATCGAAGGAGAGCGCGGTGTGCACCGCATTGCCGAGCGGGTCGAAGATGGCGGCGACCTCGTCGGGCACATCATCGGGGATCGGCACGACGTTGTGCTGGGGGATCGCCAGGTATTCGGCGAAGGCGCCGGGTCGGTTGACGCCGACGCCGAGCGTGTTGCGGCACAGATGCCCCCTCCCCGCGCGGCAGTTGCGGCAATGGCCGCACACGATATGGCCCTCGCCCGAAACCCGCTGACCCACCTTGTATTCGGTCACGGCCGCGCCGAAATCAGCCACTTCTCCGACGAATTCATGGCCGGTGACCATCGGCACCGGCACGGTCTTTTGCGCCCACTGGTCCCAATTGTAGATATGGACGTCGGTGCCGCAGATCGCGGTCTTCCTGATCTTGATCAGCACGTCGTTCGGGCCGATTTCCGGCACCGGAACCTCGTCCATCCAGATTCCTGGCTCGGCCTTGGCCTTCACCAGCGCGCGCATCATGTTGGACATGAACTATCCTTGCGTAAACATTCACAAGAAGCAGCGCGGAGCAGAGGAGGAATCGAACCTCCAACACAGACCATAAGCAACTCCAACAGAAGAGATTGCTTGAGTACTCCTGCGTGCGTATCCAACGCTCTGCACCCGCTCACAAAGGTACACCGGCAGTTCAGAAATCGCAGTCCAGCTGCAACTGGGTAATCTCGTACCGCTCTTAATGCGCTACAGAATCCCAAATTGTCGAGACGAATCACACCCTCGACGCAACTAACATGCGATGATTGAACGCACAGATCAATCCCTGGGTAATCTCATCCAATGACACGCAATTCCCTTCCAACCTCCCCAAACGCCGTAATCGCCCGGTCAATATCCTCGGTCAAATGCGCGGCCGACATCTGCGTGCGGATGCGCGCCTGGCCTCTCGGCACCACCGGGAAGGAAAAGCCGATCACGTAAATGCCATGGTCGAGCAGCCGGGCCGCCATGTCCTGCGCCAGCGCGGCATCGCCCAGCATGACCGGGATGATCGGATGATCGGCGCCGGCAAGCGTGAAGCCGAGCCTGCCCATGCCGGAGCGGAAGCGGTCGGCATTGGCATAGAGGCGGCTACGCAGGGCGTCGCCATTGTCGATCAGTTCGAATACTTTCAGCGAGGCGGCGGCAATGGCCGGCATCAGGGTGTTGGAGAAGAGATAGGGCCGCGAGCGCTGGCGCAACCAGTCCACCACTTGGCGTTTGCCCGATGTGTAGCCACCGGAGGCGCCGCCTAAAGCCTTGCCGAGCGTGCCGGTGATGAGGTCGATGCGACCCTCAACGCCGCAATATTCCGGGGTGCCGCGGCCGTGGCTGCCGACGAAGCCGACCGCGTGGCTGTCATCGACCATCACCATCGCATCATATCTTTCGGCGAGGTCGCAGATGCCTTTCAGGTTGGCGATGATGCCGTCCATGGAAAACACGCCATCGGTGGCGATCAGCCGGAAGCGGCAATCCTGCGCCTCCTTCAGCCGCGCTTCCAGATCCGCCATGTCGTTATTGGCATAGCGCAGCCTCCTGGCCTTCGACAGGCGCACGCCGTCGATGATCGAAGCATGGTTGAGCGCATCGGAGATGACAGCGTCTTCCTCCGACAACAGCGTCTCGAACAGGCCGGCATTGGCGTCGAAGCAGGAGGAATAGAGGATCGTGTCTTCCATGCCGAAGAAGGCGGAAATCTTCGCTTCGAGCTGCTTGTGCTCTTCCTGCGTACCGCAGATGAAGCGCACCGACGCCATGCCGTAGCCGTAGCGGTCGAGCGCTTCCTTGGCCGCCGCGCGCAATTCCTGATTGTCGGCCAATCCGAGATAGTTGTTTGCGCAGAAATTCAGGAGTTTCCTACCGCCCACCGCAATCTCGGCCGATTGCGGCGAGGTGATGACGCGCTCCGACTTATAGAGCCCGGCGGATTTCAGGCCTTCGAGTTCGGAATCGAGATGGGAAAGAAAAGCTTGGGTCATGCCAGGCACTGTCGCGCCTTGCGGGTTGAAAATCCACCGTAATCTGACTGCGCACCTCTCCCTCCGAGATCTCGGAGGGAGAGGATGAAACTATCGTCAGAAGAACGCCTGGATGCCCGTCTGAGCCCGGCCTAGGATCAGCGCGTGCACGTCATGGGTGCCCTCATAGGTGTTGACGGTTTCCAGGTTCTGCGCGTGGCGCATGACGTGGTAGCCGATCTGGATGCCGTTGCCGCCATGCATGTCGCGCGCCTGGCGGGCAATGTCGAGCGCCTTGCCGCAATTGTTGCGCTTGACGAGGCTGATCATCTCGGGCGCGAATTTGTGCTCGTCCATCAGCCGGCCGACCCGAAGTGAGCCCTGCAGCCCCAGTGCGATCTCGGTCTGCATGTCGGCGAGCTTCTTCTGGTAGAGCTGGGTGCCGGCAAGCGGCTTGCCGAACTGCTTGCGGTCGAGCCCATATTGGCGGGCGCGGTGCCAGCAATCTTCAGCCGCCCCCATCACGCCCCAGGAAATGCCGTAGCGCGCCCGGTTCAAGCAGCCGAAGGGTCCCTTCAGGCCCGAGACATTGGGCAGCAATGCGTCCTCGCCCAATTCGACGCCATCCATGACGATCTCGCCGGTGATCGAGGCGCGCAGCGAGAGCTTGCCGCCGATTTTGGGCGCGGAAAGGCCCTTCATGCCCTTTTCGAGCACGAAGCCA
>JBARWP010000354.1:0-1546 GCA_049646905.1 Pseudaminobacter sp.
CAGCACCGAAGTGCTATTCAAAGGCTTGGCAGGCAAAACAATAGGCGTACAGGGTGGCACCACACAAGGCGACTTCTTGCGCAAGAATGCACCAGAACTCAAGGTCAAGCCCTATGACACGCTTGACCAAATGCAGATGGATCTCGACGCCGGCCGGCTAGACGCCACCTTCGCCGACGTAACATCTCAGGCCAAGTTTCTTAAAAAAGTCGGCGATAAAGACTTCGCGCTCGCCCACTTCATCATCAAAAGCACTGCAGATCCAGAAACCCTGGGCTACGGCATTGGTGTTGGTATAAACAAAAGCAACGCTGATCTAAAGCAAAAAGTAGACGCTGCACTGTGTACACTCATCAAAAACGGCACCATGAAAGAGGCCAGCATAAAATGGTTTGATGTAGACACTACCAACTACGACGTCTGCAAAAACTGACTCTGCGCTGTCCTGCAGCCCTAACCGCCCCTCTCGGGGCGGCGCTTGATTTTTCCCATGTCTCGTTTTTTCATTACTTCTGAACCGGCTATTGTCCGGGATAGCAGTCTATTACCACCATCATGACAGAGACTGCACTTAAAATTCTGCACGAAGGCTGGGGCCTCATGCTCTTGCGTGGTGCGGCCATGACACTGCTCATCTCGTGTTTCGGGATGGCACTGGGATTACTCATCGGTATCGCCGGTGCCACCGTCAAGGTATCGGGAGCCAGGTTTGCCAGCCTGCTGGTCAGCGGCTACACCACCATCGTACGCAGTATCCCCGAATTGCTCATCATCTATCTTCTTTTTTTCGGATCGGTCCAGCCTGTCGCCGAGCTTGCTGACCGTCTGGGCTGGGAAGAGGCGATGACCAGCTGGTTTCCAGCTCTTATTGGCGTTCTGGCAATTGGTCTGATCTCTGGTTCAGACAGCGTCGAAGTGTTTCGCGGGGCGCTCAACGCCATCCCGCGCGGCCAGATCGAGGCCGCCAAGGCCGTGGGCATGTCCAACTGGCTGCGCCTCAAACGCATCGTCATTCCGCAAATGTTCTTCTATGCCCTGCCCGGCACAAATAATGTTTGGCAGACCGCCCTCAAGGACACTGCACTCATTTCACTGGTGGGCCTGGTCGAAATCATGCGTGCAGCAGTCCTGGGCGCAGCGGCCACTCGTGAATCACTAATTCTTTATCTGATGGCGGGCGCACTTTATTTCGTCATCGGCGCGGGCAGCCAGGGTGTCTTCCTGTTGGCCGAGCGTCACTACGGCCGCGGCATGAAGGGGCATTAGCATGGATGCCGCACTCTTTTACACGACTATTACTACCCTGCTCGAGGGGTTCGGCCTGACGGTGTATATCAGTCTTGTCGCCATCGTGATGGCTTCAATCATAGGTCTGGCTGCCGCAGTTATGCGTATGTCCAAGTCATGGCTGCCCTCCCGGCTTGCGTTTGCTTACAGCACCTGTTTCCGGGGCACCCCTTTACTGGTGCAGCTTTTTATTTTTTATTACGGACTAGGAACACTTACGTTTGTACGTGAGTCGCCAGCCTTATGGTGGGTGTTCAGC
>JBARWP010000355.1:0-1587 GCA_049646905.1 Pseudaminobacter sp.
GTCTTGTGCGTGTTGCGGTTCGACGATGAAGCTGACCTGATCGCACAGGCCAATGACAGCGCATTCGGGCTGGCGTCCGGAATATGGACTGCTAATTATCAACGCGCATGGCGTGTTGCCCGTGCACTGCAAACCGGGCTGGTCTGGATCAACACCTACAAACAGTTGTCAATCTCTACGCCCTTTGGTGGCTTCAAAGACAGTGGCATTGGGCGAGAAAAAGGTGCTACCGGCTTGCGTCTTTACCAGCAAAGCAAAGGCATTTACTGGAGCATGGACCCCAACAATATGGGTTGACGCATAAACGTCTCCTGAACGACCACAGCATCAATGGACAAGCGAGAAAAGGAAGTTATTCCATGTCAGCATTTAATATCATAGGTTTCATCGGCGTCGGTGTCATGGGTGAACCTATCTGTCGCCACCTCGCCACCAAAAGTGGCTTGAAAGTACTCGCGCACGATCACGACTCAGTACCCTTGCAGCGCCTGGCCGAACACGGTGTGCAAAGCGCCACAGCAAATGAAATCTCAGCCCAGGCCGATATTATTTTCCTGTCTCTTCCGTCCGGTCAAATTGTCGAGAAAGTCATTTTGGGCAGCCAGGAGAACGGCTTGCTGCACAATGGCCGCAAGAACCAACTAATCGTCGACCTCAGCACCTCACCTGTTGACCTCAGTCGCCGGGTCGCGGCTGACCTTATCAAACATGGCATGCGTTTTGCAGATGCGCCCGTCATGCGCACACGCGCAGCAGCCGAAGCCGGCACGTTGGCGGTACCGGTCGGCGCGGACGACGATGTTTTCCTTAGCATAAAGCCCTTGCTCGACACCTTCGCCTCAGACGTCACGCATGTGGGCGGAATCGGCGCCGGTCAAGTGGTCAAAATCCTTAACAACATGGTTTTGTATGAAACCGTTCTTGCCCTCGCTGAAGCTCGTGCAATCGGTGCACGTGCCGGTGTGAATCCTGACATGCTCTTCTCAGCGATGTCGACGGGTTCGGCAGACAGCTTTGCCCTTCGTAACCACGGCATGAAAGCGATCGCGCCTCAGAATTTCCCCGAGAAGGCTTTTCCAGTTTCTTATGCAAGAAAAGACTTACTGTATGCCGTGGGTCTGGCTGACCAAGTTGGGGTCGACGCAACAGGCGCGAAAAACCTGGTAGCGTGTTTTGATAAAGCCATCGCAACCGGACACGGCGACAAGTATGCGCCCGCCATCTCGCTGGTCTTTGAAGGGAAATAAAAGTCAGCCAACAGAGCCCGGCATTCGTCAGGCTGCTGTTGCCCTTGCGGGTCGCATGGCATAATCAGAACCTAATGCCATCAATCTCTCAAATACTTACCTCATGAGCACCAACTCTGTTCCGGAAAATGACGGCGTCGCTGCGGTAGATCGCGCCCTGGCTATTGTTGACGTTGTATCGCAGCACCACGAACCCATTACCCTGGCTGACCTGTCGCGCGCAACCGGCTTTTATAAAAGCACGCTCCTGCGCCTGATCTCATCGCTCGAAAGAGCCAGGCTGGTAATTCGGCGTAGCGACGGGCGCTATGCGATAGGCTCCTACGCTCATCAACTGGGC
>JBARWP010000356.1:0-3099 GCA_049646905.1 Pseudaminobacter sp.
TGCCGAGTGGGATTGGCAGTGTCACCACGATTGCCAGCAGGAAGGCGACGACACCGATCACCCGGTCGCCGCGTCGGCGCCAAAACGGCCAGTAGCGCGGCTTGATATAGCGCTCGACCTGCGTGAGCCGGGGGATCACGCGCGCCATGATGGTGCGGAACTGCTCGGCCGACAGCGATTTCTCGGTGACGAAATGTGGCAGCCACACACGCTTGCTGCCATACATCATCTGGGCCGAGACGATCAGCAGCGGTACTCCGAGAAATGCCGAGGCGCCGGGCGGAAGCGGCAACAGGTTGAAGGCCGCAAACAGGACAAGCAGAGCGGCAAAGCAGCGTGTTCCGAGCGCATCGCGGATGCTGCCCATCGTCACGCGATCTTCCGCGTTCTCCGCCAGTTGCATGAAGAGCTGCGACAATCGACGCGGTCGCCGTCTGGGCTGGATGGTTTCGGTCCGGCCCGCGTCATATTCCTGCATATCCGGTCTCATTTGCCCCTGCTGCGCCCGTTTCCAGTCCGTCCAGGACGGACAACCCCACTCTATCGTCGCAAAGGGCGGTTAAGTCTTGATGACGAGGAACCGGACGATCGATCAATCTTGTCTATAGGCCCACAGTGCAACAGACAATGTAGTTGCTGCAACATATAGGCACCTAACGCCGGAATTCGAGTATATCGAATTTCGATTCATAGCGCGGCGCGGGAAATTCAATGCGCCATTCATTCGTGCCGGTGCGCAAAGCATAGCCTGCCTGGTCGCTGTCAGGGCCGCTTCCGTAAGGCTCGGCCTTTTCACCTGCGACGTAGAACGAGCCCAGATAGGTCAGGCGCGTGTCGCTTTCGGTGAAGAAGCGTCCCTTGGTGCGCTGCGAGCCGGTGAGCTTTTCCAGCATCCATCCCGACCCGTCATCGGTGACGTGGCATTTGAACCAGCCATAGATCACCAGCGGCGCGGGGCCGCCAGCCTTGATAGTCCGGCATCGCCACTCGCCGGTCATGTCGAACTCTGCAAAGGAAACGGGTTCCTTCGCCAGGATCGTATCCAGCTTTGCGACGTCTTTCTCCGAGCCGTCTTTGCGCGCTTCCTCGATTGCCGCGCTGCGTGTGGCATCGAACTCGGCCAGGCGTGCACGATCCGCGGGCGTTATCAGGCTTTCGATTTCGCCGGTGGCAAGGCCTTGCGAAGCCGTCAGTGCCAGCACCAATATCAGAAGCGTCCTGCGCATCGCCATATCCAACTCCTTCGAACCCTGAAAGAGCCGGCAATTCTGACGTTTTCGTGGTCAGGCCTCGGCAGGCGCCTTGCCCGCCTTGGCGCGCAGCGTTGTTGTCAGGTCGCCATAGCCGGTGAAGCGGCGCTCATAGGCAAGGCCGAGCAGGCGTGCCGCATGCTCGGCCACCTTGTCCAGCGCCGGATCGTCAGTCTGCGCCAGATAGACGACCTTTTCGTAATTGCCGAAGTAGTCGGCAATCAGTTCGGGATGGCGGTCGAGGCCGAGCGGCTTGATGAAGAACGCCTCGAACTGCCGGCACAGGAAATCCGTCATGTAGAAGGCCAGCATGTCGCCGTCTTCTATCGCCTTGAAGGCTTCGATGCCCTGGTAGAAGGCGAAGCAGTGCGGGCCTTCCATGCGCTCGACGCCGTGTTTTTCGCAGATGCGGTCGACCATGCCGCCGGTGCCGCAATCGGCATAGCCGACGAAGATATGCCGGTAGCCATCCGCCTTGGCCTGCACGATCGCCTTGTCGAGGGCAGGGGCGATCCGGTCGGGATAGAAGTGGAAATCAGCAGGCAGGCAGGTGAGTTCGAGATGATCGAAGGACAACCGCTCCTTCACGGCCAGAACCTCACGCGCGATCATGCCGCAGGCAATGACGAGGACTGTATCGGCCCGAAGCCGACTATCTTTGCGTGTGGCAGTCATGGAACCACTTCAATGCAGTCGCGTTCTTGGAGTTGTATTGCCCACCCGCTCTATTTAGTGAATGAGGGAGACATCGTCCATGAAACTGTCACGTCTAGCATCAATCGCCGCCGTCCTGGCTTGTGCGATGGCCATCTCGGCCTGTGCCAATACGGTTCGCGGTGTCGGCCAGGATGTCAAATCGACTGCCAATGCGGTTGAGGACACAGTCGAATAGTCCCAGTCCGTTTTCTTGAAAAAAGGCCGCGTGGTGCGCGGCCTTTTTTGATTCAGGCAGTAGCGCGCAGATTGTGCTTGCGCTTCATGAAGTCCTTGGCGGTCTCGACGGCCACCGCCGCGTCGCGGCAATAGGCGTCGGCGCCCACGGCCTTGCCGAACTCCTCGTTGAGCGGGGCGCCCCCGACGAGCACCACATAGTCGTCGCGGATGCCCTTTTCCTTCATCGTGTCGATGACGACCTTCATATAGGGCATGGTCGTGGTCAACAGGGCCGACATGCCGACGATGTCGGGCTGGTGTTCCTCTATCGCCGCCAGATATTTCTCGACCGGATTGTTGATACCGAGGTCGATGATGTCGAAGCCCGCGCCTTCCATCATCATGCCGACGAGGTTCTTGCCGATGTCGTGGATGTCGCCCTTGACCGTGCCGATCACCATCTTGCCCTGCTTGGGCGCGCCTGTGGCCGCCAGCAGCGGGCGCAGGATCGACATGCCGGCCTTCATCGCATTGGCCGAGAGCAGCACTTCCGGCACGAACAGGATGCCGTCGCGGAAGTCCTCGCCGACAATGCGCATGCCTTCCACCAGCGCTTCGGTCAGCACCTTGTAAGGAGCCCACCCGCGCTCCAGCAGGATATTGGTGCCTTCCTCGATCTCTTCCTTGAGACCGTCGTAAAGGTCGTCATGCATCTGCTGCACGAGTTCGTCGTCGGAAAGCTCGGACAGGATGATCTCGTCATCGGACATTTTTTCTGGCTCCTCGTGGCCCGCAGGTACCCATCCAGCGCGGCGCGCAACTTCGCTTCAATACCTATCTCGCATCGCCAGCAATTCCATAGCTGATTTGCGACTTCCTGCAAAAGGAAAGCGACCGGCAACTTATCCGGTTTCGTGTCGAATTTGCGACAGCGCTTGGCGCTGGCAAGCCGTTTCGCTAAAGGTGCTTGGCTACG
>JBARWP010000357.1:0-6842 GCA_049646905.1 Pseudaminobacter sp.
GAGCCCCACCGGCACGCCGGCGGCGATGGTGTCGAACATCGTCCAGACATTTATGCCGCGCGAGCGCGCAAACAGGATCATGGCGAGCGTGGTGCCGGCAAAGCCGCCATGGAACGACATGCCGCCCTGCCAGACGGCCAAGATATCGAGCGGGTTCTGGAGGTAGCGCGCCAGATCGTAGAACAGGATATAGCCGACCCGCCCGCCCAGGACGACGCCGACGGCGGCCCAGACGAGGAAATCGTCGAGGTCTTCCGGCTTCATCGGCGAGGTGTTGTTCGCCCACAGCGTGGTGTTGCCGACCAGCCGCTTGGCATACCACCAGGCAAACAGGATGCCGACGATATAGGCAAGGCCGTACCAATGGACCGCGAGCGGCCCGATCTGGACGATCACCGGGTCGATATTGGGAAATGGCAGTGCGGCCAGCGGCAGCGCCAGATACTCGCTCACGGGGGAGGCTCCTGGGGTCGTTTCGGCGCGGACCATGCGGCAGGCTTGGGGCGCGGTCAAGGCGGGCCGTCGATGCCGTCTTGCATTCGCGGCCCTGCCGCATTACCTCGATTGGAGCAATCAAAGCGCCCGAGGTTTAGCCATGTCTACCGGACCGAACCGCATCCTTGACGAATTCGCCAAGCTGGTCACCGATGCCGCCGGGGCGGCGCAGGGCGTGCGGCGCGAAGTGGAAACGGCCTTCAAGAGCCAGGCCGAAAAGATCCTCAACACGATGGATGTCGTGCAGCGCGAAGAGTTCGAAGCGATGCGGGAGATGGCGCTGAAGGCGCGTGCCGACAACGAAAACCTCGCCGCCCGGGTTGCCGAACTGGAGGCGAGGTTGGCGAAGATGGCCGGTTCGGAAGCCGATGCCGGCGCCGAAACCCCGGCAAAGCGCACCACCAGGGCCGCTCCAAAAAAATAATTCGTTAAGCTTTTCCACAAAGCCCCACCCGAAAAAGCGCTTTGGCCTGAATCGCTTACCCGGCTTATGTGAATCTTTGCGCCAAGCACTGTCCACACCCTTCTGGCCCCCCGCAAAAAAAGGGGCTGGTCACGCGACTCTGCATCAATACACTGAATTTGTTGCATGATTCGGAACCGGATCATGTGCCGGGTGGTGGGGGTCCGGTTGAAGTCTTGTGTTCCGACCATTCCCTGCCGATTGCGTTCGAGAAAAGATTGTTCGCGCATCCTGCCGCCGAATGGCGTGGTGCGCTGCCAGGACGTCAGGAAGCATCTATGGAACTTGTCGAACTGGAGTTCGCACGCGAAATTCATCCGGTGGATGTCATCGAGCAGGTCGCGCACAATAACGAATGGTCGTTCGAGCGCACCGGCGACGACGAGATCTCGATTTCGGTGAGCGGCACCTGGACCGACTATCACGTCTCCTTTTCGTGGATGGAGGATTTCGAGGCGCTGCATCTGGCCTGTGCCTTCGACATCAAGGTTCCAGAGACCAGGACGATCGAGATCATGCGGCTGCTTTCGCTGATCAACGAGCAGATGCTGTTCGGCCATTTCGACCTGTGGGAGCAGGAAGGGGCCATCATGTTCCGGCAATCGCTGCTGCTTGCAGGCGGCGTGGAGCCGACCAGCCAGCAGGTCGAGGTGCTGCTTTCATCCGCGCTCGAGGCGTGCGAGTGCTATTTCCAGGCTTTCCAGTTCGTCGTCTGGTCCGGCACGCCGGCAAAGGATGCGCTGGCCAGCGTGCTGTTCGAGACCTTCGGCAACGCCTGAGCCGGTATCATGAGCACGCATACGCCGCGAAAGCCCGAAATCACTTTTGCCGATTTCGACCGCGTCGATATCCGCGCCGGCACCATCGTGGAAGCCGAGCCCTATCCGGAGGCGCGCAAACCGGCAATCAAGCTCAAGATCGATTTCGGCCCGGAGATCGGCGTGAAGAGGTCCTCCGCGCAGATCACCAAATATTATTCGGTCGACACGCTGGTCGGGCGCCAGGTCTTTGCAGTCGTCAATTTCCCGCCGCGCCAGATCGGGAAATTCATGTCGGAAGTACTCACGCTGGGCTTTCCCGACGAGGAAGGCGAGGTGGTGCTGGGCGCGATCGAGCGCAGGGTGCCGGACGGCGGGCGGCTGTTCTGAGCGTCAGATCGCCAGAGCATCCCAACGGATACGTGGCAGCGATCCAGCTCTTTCGAGCATGATCTTCTTTGCGAAAACAGGTTTCCGCTTTTCCGGATCATGCTTCGATCAGGCCGGCACCTTGATGACGGCCCTCAAGCCTCCCATCGGACTGTCGTCGAGCGTGATGTCGCCGCCATGGCTACGGGCGATATCGCGGGCAATGACGAGGCCGAGGCCCGTTCCCGTCGAATCGAGGTTGCGCGCCGTATCCAGCCGCACGAACGGCTTGAACACGTCTTCGCGGCGTGATTGCGGAATTCCCGGCCCGTCATCGTCCACGATCACGGTCAGCGATCCGCGCGTGTGAGTGGCGCTGACGCGCACGTTCTTTGCATAGCGGAACGCGTTGCCGACGACATTGGCAAGAAGCCTGCCGAACGCATTGGGACGGACATGGACGATGCCCTCGCCGCTGAGCGACGTCGTCAGCGCGCAGCCGAGCAGCTTTGCTTCCTCCGTGAGCTTTTCGAAATAGGCCGCCAGATCGAAGTTGCCGGGGTCCTCGGATGCCTCGCCACGGGCGAAGTCGAGATAGCCTTCCAGCATCGATTGCATGTCGTCGATGTCCTTGTTGAGGGCAGCGATGTCCGACTTCCTGCCGATCAGGGCCAATTGCAGCCTGAAGCGTGTCAGGATGGTCCGAAGGTCGTGGCTGACCCCGGTCAGCATGGCGGTTCGCTGCTCGATCTGGCGCTCGATGCGCTCGCGCATCTGGATGAAAGCAAAGCCGGCGCGGCGCACCTCGTCGGCACCACGCGGGCGGAAGTCCGGGGTCGGCCAGCCCTTGCCGAAGCTTTCGGCGGCCTGCGCAAGCTGCAGGATCGGCCTGATCTGGTTGCGCAGGAAGGGGATTGCGATCAGCAGCAGCACCAGCGATGTGCCGACCATCCAGATCAGGAAGATATGGGTGTTGGACGCATAGGCCTGGCTGCGGCGCACGAAAACCCGCAAGACCTTGTCTTCGAGCTGGACGCGCACCTCCACGATGTTGGAATTGCCGACCGTGTCGAGCCAGAACGGCCGGTTTATCTGCTTGGTGATCTCGGATGAAAGGGTCTGGTCGAGGATAGAGAAGAACGGCCGGGGGCCGGGAGGCGGCAGCGGTTCGGGCGGCAGGAGGTCGATCTTCAGCGACAGCCTGTCCTGGGCGATGCGGATGACATTGGCGTAGTCGTCATCCTGCGGATAGGTTTCGATCATGTCGATAATGGCGGCGATGTCGCGCGTCACGGCCTGCGAAAGCCGCAGCGTCACCGTCTGCCAGTGGCGCTCCATGAAGTTGAAGGCGACGACCGATTGCAGCAGGATCATCGGGGTGATGATGATGATGAGCGAGCGCGGATAGAGCCGCTTCGGCATATAAAGCGAGACGAGCCGCCAGAAGCGGTTCCAGCTTCTGGGCACGGAAGCAGCCAGGCGTCTGGCACGCCCGGCACGGCTGCCTGCTGGCGCATTGTTTACTTCCGAAGTCGCCATCTGCTCCTTTCCATTCGCCGACGGTCGCTGCCGTTGCGGGCGGGGGCCGTCGCGAGACAGTCTATTGCACACCCAGCCGCTCTGTAAGCCGTGTTCTTGGACAATAGTCCGCCCCGGTCGAACAGGTTCCCCTTTCGACGCCGAAAACAAAGGCTGTTCCGGGCGTTGGCGATTTGATGTTCCGGTCCCGTTGCGCAGCGATCCGAGGCTGACGCTCCCAATATACGCCCGATGCGGATCGGTGTTACATTGCCGGCTGCCACGGAGGAACTTTGGCGTCACCGAGGCATTGATCTACCCGGATAGCTGACGCCAGCGTCAGGGTGCCCCTTTGCGCAAGCGTGCCGGAAATGCGCCGGGGTTTCTTTTGGGGGACCGTCAATGAGCACTGCGGATAAATCCGTCGCCGATATCTCGCAGTCTTCCGACGATGCGCGATTTGCCCATGCGTCGCTGCCGACCATCGTTACGCTGATCGGCGTAGCCGCAATCCTGCATATCGGCCAGGACGTGTTCCTGCCGCTTGCCGTTTCGCTTCTGCTGACCTTCGCGCTTGCTCCCATCGTCTCGTTTCTGCGCAAGCGCTCGCTGCCGAAGATCCCGGCGGTTATCCTGACGGTTGCGCTGGCCTTTGCGATGATCGGGCTGTTCAGCTTCGTGATCGCCACGCAGGTCGGCAATCTGGCGCAGAATATCCCCACCTATCAGAGCAACATCCTCGAGAAAGTCCGCTCGCTGCGTGACGTCGGCGTCAGCGGCGGCATCATGGATCGGTTGAGCGGCACAGTCGAGCGGGTTGGTGCCGAGCTTGAGAGGAGCGCTGCCCAGTCGAGTGTTGCCGATGCCGCGCAGCAGGTGCCGCGTGAGCCGCTTCCGGTCGAGATCGTGACGCGCTCGAGCCCGGTCGAGACGTTGAAGAATGTCATCGTTCCGCTGGCCAGCCCATTCGCCACCGCCGGGCTGATCGTCGTCGTGGTCATCTTCATGCTGCTGGAGCGCGAGAATTTGCGCGACCGCTTCATTCGCCTCGTCGGGCACCACGATCTCCACCGCACCACCGCCGCGCTGGAAGATGCGGGAAAGCGGGTCGGCCGCTATCTGTTGATGCAGCTCGTGGTGAATACGCTCTATGCCGTTCCGATCACCATCGGGCTTTGGGTGCTCGGCATCCCCAATGCGCTGTTGTGGGGAATGCTGACGCTGGTGCTGCGCTTCGTTCCCTATATCGGGCCGGCGATCGGCATGATGCTGCCGCTCTTCCTCGCGCTTGCCATATCGCCGGGCTGGTCGCTGGTGCTGTGGACGGCCGGACTGTTCCTGGTGATGGAGCTTCTGAGCAACAATGTGCTGGAGCCCTGGCTCTATGGTTCGCACACCGGGCTTTCGCCGCTGGCGATCATCGTGTCGGCGATCTTCTGGACCTGGCTATGGGGGCCGCTCGGCCTGGTCCTGTCGACCCCGCTTACCGTCTGCCTGGTGGTTCTTGGCCGGCACGTGCCGCAATTCGAGGTTCTTGGCGTGTTGCTCGGCAACGAGCCGGTGCTGGAGCCGCATGCGAGCCTTTACCAGCGGCTGCTTGCCGGCGACCCGGACGAGGCCACCGACACGGCCGAAGAATTCCTCGAGGAAGAATATCTCGTGGACTACTACGAGAAGATCGGCATTCCGGCGCTGCTGCTCGGCGAACAGGACCGCCAGCGCGGGGTGATGCACGATCAGCAACGTGCCCGCTTTGCCATGAGCGCACAGACGCTCGTCGCCAACCTGACCGAGATCGCCGAGGAGGAGGAGAACGAGGAGGAAAGCGAAAAGGAAGGCGACGAGGCCCCGACAGGCGGTGCCGATGAGGAAGTCGAAGAAGTCGATCTTCCGGACGGAGAGGGCAAGTCCCTGCTTTGCCTGGGCGGGCGAGGCGATATCGACGATGCGGCCGCCGCGATGCTGGCGCAGGTTCTCGAAGTTCAGGGCGCTGCCGTGGCGAGAGCATCGCATGCTTCAATCGAAGGCGCCAATATAAGGCAGGTCCCGCTCGATGAGGTCGATACCGCGATCGTCACATTTCTCAATGGCGGTTCGAAGGCTCACGCGCGCCACATCGTTCGCCGCCTGAAGCGCCTGAAGCGCTCGCTGCGCGTCGGCGTCTATATTCCGCTGGCCAACGGCACCGACAATCCGGCGATCGACGCGGCAGACATAAATGCCGATTTCGTCGCCGTCACCCTTACCGAAGCCGTTGTGTCGGGTCTGGCCGAAGGCCGCGCCGTACCGCTGAAGTCCGCCCCAAGGCGGCTTGCGCGGCCCCGGCCGCGCAGCATGAAAGAGCTCCAGGCGGCCCGCACAGCTTAGCCTGCCTACTCGATGCTGAGGCGATAGCCGATGCCGCGAACGGTCTGCAGCCAGACGGGGTTGGACGGATCGCGCTCGATCTTGCGGCGCAGCCGGTTGATCTGGACGTCGATGGTCCGTTCGCCGACATCGGATTCGCCCGCGACCAGTTCATGGCGCGGTATGGTTTCGCCGGCGCGCTCGGCAAAGATCGCCAGGATTTCCTGCTCGCGATCCGTCAGCTTCAGCGTTTCGCCGCCTTTTTTCAGCTCGCGGCGCGCGATCTGGAAGGTGTAGGGGCCGAAAACCAGTTGCTCGACTTTCGGTGTCGTCGCCGGGCCGCCACGACGCAATATGTTGTTAATGCGCAGGATCAGTTCACGCGGGTCGAAGGGCTTGGGCAGATAGTCGTCGGCCCCTGCCTCCAGCCCGATGATGCGGCTGTCGGTCTCCGACAACGCGGTCAGCATCAGGATCGGGACTTCCTTTTCGGCGCGCAGCGATTTCGTCAGGTCCACGCCGTTTTCGCCCGGCATCATCACGTCCAGGATCAGCAGGTCGAAATCCAGCCCCGCAAGCTTGCGGCGCGCTTCCGCGGCCGTGCCGGCAACCGTGATGCGAAAGCCGTTCTCGCTGAGATACTGCTTCAAAAGGTTGCGTATGCGGGTATCGTCGTCGACGACAAGCAGATGCGGAGCATCATCGTCCGGGGCGGTGGGACGGTCTATGGCGTCATTCGTCTCCATGGCTTTTCCCTCGCGTGTTTGCGGGCAGATTATCAATCTGCACTCTCCATTCGGGGTTGACCATCGCTTTCAGGAAGCGCTCGATCCCCTGGCGTTCGGCAGGTTGGGAATTTTCCAATGCCGCACGGATGCGGCGCGACTGTGGCC
>JBARWP010000358.1:0-3219 GCA_049646905.1 Pseudaminobacter sp.
ACTTCATGGCGGTGGTGAGGATGGGCTCGGCGCCGGGGAATTTCTCGAAGGCGAAGCGCGGGATCTTGGTGACCACGTAATCGATGCTGGGCTCGAAGGAGGCCGGGGTGGCGCCGCCGGTGATGTCGTTGTCGAGTTCGTCCAGCGTGTAGCCGACGGCAAGCTTGGCCGCGATCTTGGCGATGGGAAAGCCGGTCGCCTTGGAGGCGAGCGCGGAGGAGCGCGACACGCGCGGGTTCATCTCGATGACGACAAGCCTGCCGTCGGCCGGGTTGACGGCGAACTGGACGTTGGAGCCGCCGGTCTCCACGCCGATCTCGCGCAGCACCGCGATCGAGGCGTTGCGCATCAACTGGTATTCCTTGTCGGTCAAGGTCAGCGCAGGCGCAACCGTGATGGAATCGCCGGTGTGCACGCCCATCGGATCGACGTTTTCGATGGAGCAGACGATAATGCAGTTGTCGGCGCGGTCGCGCACGACCTCCATCTCGTATTCCTTCCAGCCGAGCACCGACTCCTCGATCAGCACTTCGGTGGTGGGGGAGGCGTCTAGGCCGTTCTGCACGATGTCGAAGAATTCCGTGCGGTTATAGGCGATGCCGCCGCCGGTGCCGCCGAGCGTGAAGGAGGGGCGGATGATTGCCGGCAGGCCGATCTGGTCGAGCGCGGTGGCGGCAACCCCCATGGCATGGTTGATGTAGCGCTGCTTGCGGTCGCCCTCGCCGAGGTTCCATTCGGTCTCGGCGCGGTCGAGCGCGGCATCGAGTTCGGCGCCGGAATGGGTTGCCTTCAGCTCGGCGCGGCGTGCCTCATGCGTCTTGCGGTCGGCATCCTTGACGTCGGTGGCGTTGGCGAGCATCGACTTCGGCGTCTCCAGCCCGATCGTGGCCATGGCCTCGCGGAACAGCGCGCGGTCCTCGGCCTTGTCGATGGCCTGGGCGTCGGCGCCGATCATCTCGACGCCGTAGCGCTCTAGCACGCCCATGCGGCGCAGCGATAGCGCGGTGTTGAGCGCGGTCTGGCCGCCCATGGTGGGCAAAAGCGCATCCGGGCGCTCGCGCGCGATGATCTTGGCCACCACTTCCGGCGTGATCGGCTCGATATAGGTGGCGTCGGCCAGTTCCGGGTCGGTCATGATGGTGGCCGGGTTGGAATTGACCAGGATGACGCGGTAGCCTTCCTCCTTCAGCGCCTTGCAGGCCTGGGTGCCGGAATAGTCGAATTCGCAGGCCTGGCCGATGACGATGGGCCCGGCGCCGATGATCAGGATCGATTTGATATCGGTACGTTTTGGCATCGGCGGGTCCGTTTCTTGTTTGCGCTGCACAAAAAGTCCGGCACGGGGCGGCCCGGCCGGCGGCACAGCAATTATCTTGTCAGGCTAAGGGTGCCTTATAGGCAAATGAAGTCGCGCTTGTAACCCCGAAAATGCGCGAAATCCCGCCGTATGTTCGCCCCGTGGAACGCAAGGCGCGGCAGGCGCGTTGGCAGGCAGCCCGCGCGATGGTCGCGCGGGGTTATGCGGAGGAACGGTAATGGGCGTGAAGGAAGCACTGACACAGAAGGGCAAGGCGGCCGCCAAGGGGCTGAGGCAAGCGGCAGCCAAGGAAGAACGCAAGACCGAGGCAAGGACCGGCAGCGCGTTGAAAAAGGGCGAAAAGCGCTTCGAGGAACGCTCGCGCAGCTCCGACGGCAAGAGCGCGGCGACCAAGCAGCATTGAGGGGAAAGGCCAACTGATAAGGTTCGCATTTCTTCGCGCCCCCCTCTGTCCTGCCGGACCCAGCCCTCCACTATGGCTCCGGGCGTTCGTCGCTTCAATCGACAAATCGTTGTCGATTGATCGGCTGCGCCGACCGCTCCTCACCCCCACAAGGGGGGAGATCAGGCTGTCATGGGCCGCTCCGCTCATTTGTCACGGAAGCAGTCACGACAGTGCAGAATAAGGCGGTGACGGTAGCGGCGGCTGATCTCCCCCCTTGTGGGGGAGATGTCCGGCAGGACAGAGGGGGTGTGAAGGAATGCCGACTTCTCAAAATGAGGTGTCGCACCGTGAAAGCGGCGAGAGCCCTCACATCTTCTGCACCAGCATCTGGATGGGGGCGATGGTGCCGGCGGCGAGCGCCAGCATGACATTGCCCAGCCGAAGCGGGGCGGCCTCGCCCATCACCGTCTGCGGCCCGAGCAGGGGCGGGCCGTGCTTTTCGACGTTTTCGCGCATCTCGCGGGCGAGCGCGAGCGACATTTCGCGCCGGTTCTTTTCCGACCGCAGCACGAAGCCGGCCTGCTTGAGCAGGTCGCGATAGGTCTGCGGGGCTTCCACGAAGCTGGTGTCGAGCGTTTCCGCCCAGGGCATCGGATAGGGCAGGTCGTCGCCGGAAATGTTCATGATGTCGTAGACGGCAAAGACGCCCTTCGTCTTCAGCACCCGGTGCACCTGGGCGAAGGTGGCGGCCTTGTCGGAGATATTCATGCCGACATGGATGAGGGTCGCACGGTCGAAGCTCTCGTCCTCGAAGGGCAGCGAAAGCGCGCTCGCCTGGCGGAAGGAGACGAGATCGGCAAGGCCGCAGCGGTCGGTGAGCGATGCCGCCACGCTGACGAACTCGTCGGTCAGGTCGATGCCGACGACGGTGCAGCCGTGATGCTCGGCGAAATAGCGGGCCGGGCCGCCGATGCCGCAACCGACATCGAGCACCGTCATGCCGGGCGAAAGGGCCAGATCGTTGGCAAGATCGATGGTCGCGGCCAGCCAGCCGAGATGGAATTCGTCCACGCCCGAGAGGTCGGCCGGGTCGAGATGGCCTATATCCTTGCCGGAGGCCTGCAACGCATCGAGAATCGCGCGTTCGAGTGCGCCGTGGCGGTAGTGCCTTGCAACTTCCTGCTCGGTGGTCATGAGCGACCTCGCTTCGCGCCGGTTCGCAAATTCCTCCATTGCAAAAGCTACTCTTTTTGCCTCTGGTTGGAAATGGATATTGCGCAGGCCAGCTAGGTGCCGGCAGACCCCGATGCCAAAATTCCTGTGACTTGATGCAACCGTTGGGGTAATTGTCGGTTTGACGGGACCGTGCCTTGCGGCACATCGGAATTGCAGAGAGGTAGGCATGCGCTGGAGAGGCCGTCGGCAAAGCACCAATGTTGAGGACCAGCGCGGCCAGGGCGGCGGCTTCGGCGGTGGCGGCCTTGGGCGCGGCGGCGGTTTCCGCATTCCCATGGGC
>JBARWP010000359.1:0-3492 GCA_049646905.1 Pseudaminobacter sp.
GCGTTCGCCCGCCTGTACGTATACCGACGCGCCAACCTGAACCGACGCCAATGGAACGAGCTGCTTCTTACCGTCTGGCTGAACGAGACGTGCTGTTTCGGGAAGGAGCTGGCGCAAGGCGTCGATCGCGACCAGGTTGTGCTTGCGAGCCTGGATTTCGATCGGTCGACCGACCAGCAGGAAGGTAACGAGCATCGTTGCCGCGTCTACGTATACCGCCGGGGAGCCGCGCGACAGGCTCCAGAGCGACAGAAGCAGTGAACCCCAAACACCGAGCGATACGAGGGCATCCATGCCGGGCACGCCGGCGAGTACCGTCTTCCAGCCCGCCCGGTATAGGTCCAGGCCGCTGTAAAGTATCACTGGCAAGCTGAAGGCGGTGGCCGTCCATCCCACGAGCAGCGCATCGATGCCGGCCACTGCTTCGATGCCGAAATAGAGCATCCACGAGCCCAGCATGCTCCACATGCCGAAGAAGGCCGCGATGATCAGTTGCAGCCGGATTCGCGATGCCTGCGCCTGCAGAGAACGGTTGAGTTCATTGCTGTCAAGCAGCGGCGACAGCTCATAGCCCAAGCCGTTTACGCGATCGAAAAGATTCTTGAAATCAAAACCGTCGGGTTCCCAGCGCACCAATGCTGCCCCTGACGTGAAGTTCACGTTGCTGGCCAGTACCCCGGGGATTTTCTCGATGACGCGCTCCACTGCCATGGCGCAGCTGGCGCAGAACATGCCGCGCACAGAAAAAATCATGCGTCCAGCGGGACGAAGAGACTCCAGATCAAGTCCGTCAGGCACGGCGTCCGCCGCCGTCGTTGGCTGCATGGCAGTATCAGTCTTCTTGATTCACGCCTCCCCCAACGATCTTTCCATTTACCTCTTTGCCATAGAAGCTCTCTTCACCGCCGTGAAATTCGACGCGGGCCTCTTCAAGCGTTCCGGTCTGGCGAGGGTCTTTAGGACGTTCATGGCTATCCAGATACGCCGCCACGTCCCATGCCTGTTGGTCGGTCAGTGAAAATGGTTTGCCCAAAGGCATGTTGGCCTTGATGAAGGCTGCGGCCGTATCGATACGCGCCATGCCGGCCCCCCAGTTATACGAGTCGGGACCCCACAGAGGAGGGAAGACCACGCCACTTTCAGGATCCCGCTGGCCTTGGCCATCGGTGCCGTGACAGAGGGCGCAGTTTTGCGCGTACACTTTGGCTCCCCGGATCAGGTCGTAGCCTTGCTCCGGCTTTTTGACCTTGGGGTAACCAGCGCCAGCCATTTTCTCGCCTGCCGGTGCGCCATCGGACATCCAGGCAAAATACGTGATGAGATCACGATAAACATCGCTGCTAGGTGGCGGGGGTTCCCCAGAAGGTGAACCCTGCGCATTCATGGAGTACGTAAAGCAACCCATGATGCGGTCTTCGAGTGTACTGATTGACTTGGTCTTGCCGCGGTAGGCGGGATAACTTCCGTAGGCGCCCCACATGGGCGCTGAGTTCTCACGGCGTCCGGCGTCCAGGTGGCAATTGACGCAAGCGAGCTTATTACCGACATGGTCCGAAACTCTGGTGGATGTTTCCATGAAAATGGCCCGTCCCCGCTGAGCGGCTTCGCCATAGGGGGTTTTTGGAATACTGGTCTCGGATGGTGGCAGGTAGTAGCCATCGGGCCCGACTGGCGTGCCGGCCGTAGGAGCGGACTTGTCTTTGCTACGCGTGCTGCGGTCGGCCTGCATCGCCTCACGCGTGTAAACGTTATTGCCAATTTGCGTGGTGCCAGCCTTTTGCGAAATGACCGAGAACGACAGTAGCCCGCTATCATCAATCATGTAGCCGATACCAAAAAGCAGGATCCCGAGCCCGGCTCCCCAGGCGAGCCGGCGAGCGCCAGACATCCGCTTCGGCCTCGCAGTGTCCAGTCCGTCTGGCGATTGAGTGTCTTTCATTTGATGTTCTCTGTACTGGAATTCATTCGGGCGGCCTCACCATGCCGGGACAAAGACGCCGCGTAATACGAAGCTGCATATAAGTCTTCGTAGGAAAGCCGGCTGGCAATATCATCCATCAAGGCTTGTGGCGAGTTGTGCCGACGCCCGCCTTTCCAAGCCGAGAGTTGGCTGAACAGGTATTCAGGCTGCTGTGCAGCCAAAGGCGGAAAAGCTACGCCAACGCCTTCGCCTTGTTTTCCATGGCAACTGGCGCAGGCCGGTACATTCAGTTTCCAGTCGCCTTTTTCGAACAGCATGCGCCCTCGCACCAAATCGGCGTCCGACGGAGGCAAGGTTAATGGAGGGACCGGCAGGCTTGCATAGTAGACGGCAACCTGAGCGATGTCCTGCTGTTGCAGCTCGCGGGCGATGTAATGCATGGATTCGTTGATTCGCTCACCGCTGGCAAAATCCTTCAGTTGCTTGACCAGGTATTCCTGCGAAAGACCGGCAAGCCGGGGCGTGATGCTAGCCCCCTCGCCCTGATCGCCATGACACGACGCGCAGCTCCAGACGCTGCCGCGACCGGCGTGGACCAGCACAGGCACATCTTGGGGGGATGCGCTCATGGGCGACACCGTAGGGGCCGGGGGCGAAACGGGGCCGCTGGCGACCGTGTCGGGCGAGCCGGAATCAGTTCGTGGGGCCAGGTCGTTCAGATAGATGCCGACCCCGGCCAAGGCCAGTGCGATGAGAACGGCCAGCAGAAAGATTGGAATCGGACGAGGCGGTTCCCACGGTTCGAATGTGGGGTCGATATCGTCGACCCGGGGCGATGTTGAGTCTGTACTTTTCATGGCATTCCTACCCTGCATTTCCTTCCGCCGACCCGGTTTCGGGGCGATGATCATATCCGCGGTCTCTTTTCTGCAATTCCTTATCAGTGGCCGGATAGGTGCGATCCAGGCTCAGCAAGTAGTCGACAAGTTCCAGAGCTTCGTCGCGTGCCACGACGACCTTTCCGGCGGGTGGCTGAAATTGGGGAGGCAGCCGCACAACGACGTCGTCTGGCGAGGCTTCATCTTTCACCTCGAACATATACGGGTAGGAAGGCATAAGGCTCCAGTCGAAAATTGCGCGAGGCTGATACAGGTGCGTCAAATGCCAATCTCGGCTCTTTATGCGGGCCCCGATATTCAGCAGGTCAGGGCCGGTACGCATCGTTCCGAGCAGATGTGGCGCATCATAGAAATAATCGCCGGGCGTTGAGGCGCGCCCCCAACCGCGGGCGCTATCGAATAGCGTTTGGCCGGTAGAGCGCGGTTGTTGGCTGTGGCAGTAGACGCAGCCATTGGCCACATAGTGTTGGCGCCCCAGCAATTGCTGCTCGGTATAAGGTTGAAGTTGTTCTGGGGGTTCAGCGGTGCGTAATTGCCAGGCGGGCAGGATCACCAACATCAGTGTGGCAAGCAGCAGGACGCCAATCGCACCGATAAGGAGGGGCAGCAATTTATTCATGACAATTCGGCGGGAGCAAGCGTATCGATAGGCTTGGCGCTGGGATTTTTCCG
>JBARWP010000360.1:0-7818 GCA_049646905.1 Pseudaminobacter sp.
CTGGAGGTCAGAAAATGAACACCAAGAGCCTTCTTCTCGGCTCCGCTGCGGCTCTGTTCGCAGCATCCGGTGCTTACGCGGCCGATGCTGTTGTCATCGCCGAGCCGGAACCCATGGAATATGTCCGCGTCTGCGACGTCTACGGCGCCGGCTTCTACTACATCCCGGGCACCGAGACCTGCCTGCGCGTCGGCGGCTATCTGCGCTACGACATCCGTGCCGGTGACGGCGCTGGCTATCCCGGCCTGATCGACGTCAATGACCGTCTCGACGGCGGCCTGGACGACACCTACTACAAGCGTGCCCGCGCTGCCCTGCAGCTCGACGCCCGTTCGGAGACCGAACTCGGCACCCTGCGCGCCTACATCCACATCAACTTCAACTGGAACACCGGCCGCACCATCGGCAACGACTCGACCACGGTGACCGATGTCGGCATCAACCATGCCTACATCGAACTCGGTGGCTTCCGCATCGGTAAGACCGACTCGCTGTTCACGACCTTCACCGGCTATGCCGGCGGCGTGATCCAGGACGATATCTTCACCTACGGTCCGTTCGACACTCACCAGATCGCCTACACCTTCACCGGTGGCAACGGTTTCTCGGCTGCGGTCGCTCTGGAAGAGGGTAATGGTTCGACCTTCACGCTGGACTCCTATGTCCCGCACGTGGTTGCCGGCGTGTCCTACACGCAGGGCTGGGGCGGCGTTTCGGCCGTGGTCGGCTATGACTCGGTCTGGGAAGAGTGGGCCGGCAAGGTTCGCTTGGACGTCAACGCAACCGAGACCGTCTCGCTGTTCATCATGGGCGGCTGGCAGTCGGATGCCGACAAGCCGAACTTCTACGCTCAGTGGGGCGGCGATTGGGCTGTCTGGGGCGGCGGTTCTGCCAAGCTCTCCGAGAAGGCTAAGCTGAACGTTCAGTTGACCTACACCGAGTCGGAGAACTTCGCTGCTGTTGCTGGCGTGAACTACACGCTGGTTCCGGGCCTGACCATCACGCCTGAAATCGCCTACACTGACAACTTCGACCTCGATGATGCGGACGGCGTCACCGGCTTCCTGCGCTTCCAGCGCAACTTCTGATGCGCTTTCATAGCCTTATATGAATCAAGCAGCCCGAGGCTTCGGCCTCGGGCTGTTGCTTTTTTCACAAGCTGACGTTGGCGAGGCGGCACAAGGAGGGGCATCGCGGGAAGTGTGAGAACTAACGCAAGAAATACGGCGGGGACCTAAATCCGTATTTTCTTGAGGCAGTTTGGCTGAAGGCTTCCAAAACTCTCACAAACATGTATTGAACACCCGGCGGGTACCAATATTCAAGTTTTTAGTGGTATTGGTTGGGTGGGGTGCAACCAGAAGATGAAAACAGAGCGTTTAGGCGGGCTACCGAGCCCAACTTCTTCTTATTCGACTAATTATAGCTCGACGTTAAGTTTTGGCTCAGGCAAGTTTAATGTTGTCGAAAGCTTCTCTGTTTCAGAATTATTTGAAAAATATAAGAATATTTTGTGGGAAGACGGAAATCACAAGTATAATGTGAATTTCTTTATAGGAGAGCTGAACGAAATCCTTATGGGACAACGTTTCAGCGCCTTTGACCAAAGCACTCTCGACGATCTCATCGGCTCCCTACGCGAACGCGGCAACAGCAACGCCACCATCAACAGAAAGATGGCGGCGCTCAGCAAATTGCTGCGAAAGGCGTATAAGATGGGGGATATCCACAGCCTGCCGGAATTCCGCCGGCAGAAAGAGCGGGCCGGCAGGATCCGCTTCCTCGAATATGGCGAGGAAGATCTCCTGTTTGCCGCGATAAGGAAACGTTGCGAGAATTCCTATCGGCTCTGCATATTCCTGGTCGACACCGGTTGCCGCCTTGGCGAGGCGCTAGGCCTGATCTGGAACGACATTCAGGGGCATCGCGTGAGTTTCTGGATTACCAAATCCGGACGCAGCCGCACCGTCCCCCTTACGGTACGGGCAAAACAGACCGTGTGCATCGAACGCGCCCATCAAAAGGGCCCTTTCTGCATGCTAACGGGGGCGCGTTTTCGTACCATCTGGAACGAGGCCAAGGCCGAGGTGGGATTGGCCACCGATGTGCAGGTCGTCCCGCATATTCTCAGGCACACCTGCGCTTCCCGCCTGGTCCAGGGTGGAATCGATATTCGCCGGGTACAGATGTGGCTGGCCACCAGACGCTGCAGATGACGATGCGCTATGCGCACCTGGCAACCACCGACCTCGACGCCTGCGTCAACGTGCTGGACCGCGAATGCTATCGCCCGCACATATCCAAACAGGACAAGGGCCGAAAAGACACGTCTTCTGTGGCGGAAAACAAGAGTTTCTCACGCCAGACGATGGCTGCCGGCGAGAATTTCGGTTAACGCTGCCATCGTCGCCTCGTGCTCCTCGGGCGAAAGCACGTCCACGCCAAACAGCCTCGAGGCGCGCATGCCCTCCAGCGCCAGAAAGAAAACGAGCACGGCGCCCTCATCTTGCGCGCCAGCCTTCATCCGGTCGAGAAGGTCGCGATTGAAACGCCTTACGGGCGCTAGGAAATCCGGATTTTCCGCCATGGCCGCCAGCATGCCGGAAGGCGGCGGCTGGCTCTGCTGGAGTTCGGTGTTGAAAACCTCCAGATAGGCCGCGCACAGACCATTTTGCTGGTGCAGCTTTTCCTTTTCGGAAAGGGCGGCGCCGATATCGGCAAGGTGCTGTTCCACAAGCGCTTCCAGCAGTTTGGCCTTGCTCGGGAAATTATAAAGCAATCCCCCCTTCGACACGCCTGCGCGCTGCGCCACCGCGTCGAGCGACAGATGGCCGGGGCCCACTTCCCGTGCCACCTGACCGGCGGCCCTGAGGATCCTGTCGCGCGAACTCATCTTATTATCAACCATGAAAACAACCTTAACCCAGCTTGACAATACCGTCCAGACGGTACAGTGATATTTTCAAATGCTGCGTTTTGGTTTAGCCGTTTGGTTCAACCGAGCGCAGATACGCGTCCATCCGCGCGCCATCCTTGTTCCTGCCGGTATCCTTTCATGATCAAACGATTCATCATCGCTTTCATTCTCCTCGCTATCGTGGTTGGCGGTATCGTCGGCTTCAACATGTTCCGCGACCAGGCGATCGAGCAGTTCTTCGCCAACATGCCGGTGGCATCGGTGACCGTGTCGGCCGAAACCGTCGAGCCGCAGACCTGGACGCCGGGCATCGAGGCCCTCGGCACCGTCAGCGCCTCCCAGGGCGTGGACCTGACGGTGGAAACGACCGGAGTGGTCAAGGAACTGCTGTTCCGGGCCAACCAGCAGGTCGAGAGCGGCGACATCCTCATCCAGCTGGACGATGCCGTGCAAAGGGCCGATCTCGAGGCGGGCAAGACGCAGGCCGCGCTCGACAAGACCACGCTCGATCGTGCGAGCGAACTGCAACGGCGCGGTGTCGGCTCCGATGTCACGGTGGAACAGGCGCGCGCGGCGTTTTCCGCATCGGAATCGCAGGTTGCCAAGCTGCAGGCGGTGCTGGACCAGAAGCAGTTGCGGGCACCCTTTTCCGGAACGATCGGCATTCCCCGCGTCGATCTCGGCCAGTATCTCGCACCCGGCACCATCGTGGCGACCCTGCAGGACCTCGAGACCATGCGTGCGGATTTCTCGATCCCCGAGCAGCAGCTCAACCTGCTGAAGATCGGCGGCCCGGTGCGGTTCGGCGTCACTGCCGACAACATGCCCTTCGTCGGCACCATCAAGGGCATCGAGCCCAAGGTCGATCCAACCTCGCGCATGGTCACCGTGCGTGCGGAAGTCACCAATCCGGACGGCAAGCTCACCCCCGGCCAGTTCGTGCAGGTCGAGGTCGTGCTGCCGGAGGAAAAGGAAGTCCTGGCGATTGCGCAGACCGCACTGGTGACCAGCCTCTATGGCGACTTCGTCTATGTCGTGCGTCCCGCCAACAGCGAAAACGGCACCGCCCCGGCACCAGCCGCCGCGCCTGCGGATGGAGCGGCAGCCGCCACCCAGGGTGAGGCAGCCGAACCGGCGCTCGTCGCCACCCAGATCTTCGTCAAGCCCGGACGCCGTTCGCACGGCCTCGTCGAGATACTCGAAGGCATCAAGCCCGGCGACCAAGTGGTCACCGCCGGCCAGAACCGCCTGTCCAACGGCACGCCCGTGAAAGTCGACAACACCGTCAACCCGGCCGCCCCGGCCCAGAAACAGTCGGCCGCCCAATGAGCTTCTCCGACATCTTCATCCGCCGGCCCGTCCTTTCGACGGTCGTGGCCCTCATGATCCTGCTGCTTGGCTTCCAGGGCATATTCAACCTGTCGGTGCGCGAGTATCCCGAGGTCGAGGAAACCGTGATCACCATCACGACGGCCTATCCGGGTGCCAGTGCCGACCTGATTCAGGGCTTCATCACCTCGCCGATCGCCGCAGCGGTTTCGACGACGGAAAACATCGACTACGTCACCTCGCAGAGCCGGCCTTCGGCCAGCGTCGTGACGGTGCAGATGAAGCTCGGCTCCAATCCTGACATCGCCCTCACCGAAGTCATGTCGAAGGTGCAGCAGGTCAAGAGCCAGTTGCCGCAGGACGCCGAGGACCCGACCATCGTCAAGGGCACCGGTATGCAGTTCGCCATCATGTATCTGGCGATGCAGAACCCGAACATGACGGCCGAGCAGCTGACCGAATATATCGAGCGCGTCATCCGTCCACGCGTCTCGACCATCCAGGGCGTTGCCGAGGTGCAGGTGCTGGGTGCCGCCAACTATTCGATGCGGGTATGGATCGATCCGATCCGCCTCGCGGCACGCGGCCTCACCGCCGGCGAGGTGCTCAACGCCATCAACTCGTCGAACTTCCTGGCCGCCCCCGGCAAGACCAAGAACGACTATGTCGCCTATTCCATCACCATGCAGTCCACGCTGCAGACGCCGGAAGCCTTCGGCGCCCTGCCGCTGCGCTCGGACAGCGGCGGCGTGGTCAGGTTACGCGACGTGGCCGACGTGGAACTGGCGGCCGAAAGCACCGACACCGTCGTCAATTTCAACGGCGAACCCGGCACCTTCATCGGCATCTTCCCCACGCCGGCGGCCAACCCGCTCGATACGGCAGCCGCCGTCATCGACGAATTGCCGGCCATCCAGGCCAGCCTGCCCGATGGCATGACCATCACCATGGTCTATGACGCGACCGAGACGATCAGCGCCTCGATCGAGGAAGTGTTCAAGACCATCGCCGAGGCGGTCGCCATCGTGGTGCTGGTGATCCTGCTGTTCCTCGGCTCCTTCCGCTCGGTGCTGATGCCGATCGTCACTATCCCCCTGTCGCTGATCGGCGTATGCTTCATCCTGCTGACGATGGGCTATTCGATCAATCTCCTGTCGCTCCTCGCCATGGTGCTCGCCATCGGCCTGGTGGTGGACGATGCCATCGTGGTGGTCGAGAACATCCACCGCCACATGGAAGAAGGCATGACGCCCATGGAGGCGGCCTTCAAGGGCATGCGGGAGATCTTCGGTCCGGTGGTGGCGATGACCATCACGCTGGCGGCCGTGTTCGCGCCGCTTGCCTTCACCGGCGGCCTCACCGGCTCGCTGTTCCGTGAATTCGCCGTCACTCTTGCCGGCGCGGTGATCATTTCGGGCTTCGTGGCCGTCACCGTTACGCCGATGATGTCGGCGCGCATCCTCAAGCCCGGCCACAGCCGGTTCCAGGGCTTCATCGACCGCACGTTCGACCGCGTCGCGGACCGCTATGAACGGCTTGTCTCGGGCTCGCTCAAATATCGTCCCGTGACCTTGATGGTGGTGATCGCGCTGATGGGCATCACCGGCTTCATGTTCATGAAAACGTCCAGCGAACTGGCACCGGAGGAAGACGTCGGCGCGCTGTTTTCGCTAATCCAGACGCCGCGCTACGCAACGAGCGAATATACCAGCCTTTATGCCGACCAGATTCGCGACCTCACCAAGGACCTGCCGGAACTGCGCGCGAATTTCTCCATCGTCGGCATGGGTGGCGAAACCAATAGCGGCTTTGCGGTTTGGGCCTTCAAGGACTGGGCCGAGCGCGATCGCTCGCAAAAGGAGATCCAGCAGGACATCCAGAACCGGCTCTCCAGCGTGTCGGGCGCGGAAGCGCTGGTGTTTGCGCCGCCTTCCCTGCCCGGCGCCGGCGGTGGCCTGCCGATTTCCATGGTCATCCAGTCGACCGGCGATCCGAGCGAGGTGTTCGAGGTTGCCGAACGTATCAAGGAGGAAGCGACCGCTTCCGGCCGCTTCATCATCGTGCAGAATTCGCTGTCCTTCGACGCGCCGCAGGTGACCGTCACCATCGACCGCGATCGTGCAGCCGCGCTCAACCTGCCTATCCGCGAGATCGGCTCCACGCTCGGCCTTCTGGTCGGCGGCGGGTCCATTGCGCAATTCGACCGCGATTCCAACAGCTACGACATCATCACGCAGGTGCCGCAGAAATATCGCGAGAACCCGGAAGAACTCGGCAAGTTCTATGTCCGCAGCATGTCGGGCGAGATGGTGCCGCTCTCGGCGGTGGTCAATGTCGAGACCAACGCCTCGCCCTCCTCCATCGAGCAGTTCAACCAGTTGAACTCGGCCACCATCTCGGCCCTGCCCGTGCCGGGCGTCACCACCGGGACGGGGCTTGCGACGATCGAGGAAATCGCCCGGCCGCTAATGCCGGCCGGCTTCTTCACCGACTATTCCGGCCAATCGCGACTGGAGAAGGAGCAGGGCAACACGATCCTTATCGCCTTCGGGCTTGCCGTCATCGTCATCTATCTGGTGCTGGCCGCACAGTTCGAAAGCTTCCGCGATCCGCTGATCATCATGATGTCGGTGCCGCTGTCGATCTTCGGCGCCATCGTGCCGCTCAATCTCGGCCTCGGCACGCTCAACATCTACACGCAGGTCGGCCTGATCACGCTCATCGGCCTGATCACCAAGCACGGCATCCTCCTGGTGGAGTTCGCCAACCAGCAGCGCGAGGAACATGGGCTGTCGCGGCGTGAAGCCATCGTCGCCTCGGCCAAGGTGCGGCTGCGCCCGATCCTGATGACCACCGCCGCCATGGCGCTCGGCGTCGTGCCGCTGATCCTGGCGGCCGGTGCGGGTGCCGCGGCGCGCTATTCGATGGGCCTGGTGATCTTCTCAGGCATTCTGGTCGGGACGATGTTCACGCTCTTCGTGGTGCCGATGTTCTACACCATCATCTCCGAAAAGGAGATCGTGCACCGCAGCGCCACCGAGCCGGAGCCGGAACCGGCCGCGCAATCCTGATTGCTCGCAAACCAAGCTCGAAGGGCCGGCAACGTATCGCCGGCCCTTTCTATTGCAGGAACGGCCGCCGCGGCAGCGGCTTCCTTCGAATTTGAACCCCGGCACCAAGTTTGCAAAACGGCTTCCGAAAATTCGATACCGGGCCGACGGCGAATAGGCTATTGCTGGCGGCGCGGCGTCCAAGCCGCCCAGCACACCTACTTATCCGAGTTCGCCATGACCACACGCCCGCCCCTGACGCCGCTTATCGATGCGCTGCCCTCCACTGTCCCCTTCGTCGGCCCGGAGGCCCAGCAGCGCGCAAGCGGGCGGGTGTTTCGCGCGCGCATCGGCGCCAATGAAAGCAGCTTCGGCCCCTCGCCCAGCGTCATCGCCGCCATGCGCGCCGCCGCGCCCGACATGTGGATGTATTGCGATCCGGACAATCACGACCTGAAGGTCGCCCTGGCGCGGCATCACGGCGTCCAACCGGCCAATGTGGTCGTCGGCCAGGGCATCGAC
>JBARWP010000361.1:0-2775 GCA_049646905.1 Pseudaminobacter sp.
CGTCGCCACCATGCGCAAGCTGCTCACGATCCTCAACGCCATGATCCGTGATCAAAAACATTGGAGACCTACTTGAAAGCCAAGACAGTCGCTCTCCCCTCGCAGGGGGAGAGGTGCCGAGCGAAGCGAGGCAGTGAGGGGGTCAGCGGTGCCATATGCAATCTCTCTCAGGCACAAGGCGTCGATTTTCGCGAACCGGACCGTAACCACCGGAAGCGCAGAAAACCCCGTCAGATGACCGGCGGAAACGAGTTTCCAACCGCTCACTCCGATCACGTTTTCTCCAGCGCCTCGCCTTCGCCGCGATTGCTGCTATTCTTTTCAGGGTAGGCTCGCGCTTTCTCGCGTGGCCCGACCTGGAAAGGGTGATGACGCAACCGACGGCAGAAAGCCTGTATCAGAGCCTTGCCAGGCGCCTTGGTCGCGTCCGGCTGCTGACCGCGGCTACCATGATGGTGGAGCGCGGCTGGCCGCTCATCCTGCCGCTACTGGTCGTGGCGAGCCTGTTCGTCAGCCTGTCATGGCTGGGCGTGTTCCGCCTGTTGCCGGACATGGCGCGGATCGGCCTCGCCGGCCTGTTTGCGCTGGCAGGCCTGGCTGCCCTTTACCCGCTACGTTTCTATCGCCAGCCCTCGGCGTCCGAAATCGACAGGCGCATCGAAAGCGCCAATGCGATGCTGCACACGCCGGTGCAGGTCCAGACCGATCGCCCGAGCGGCAAGAGCGGCATCTTCGCCGACGCGCTGTGGCGCGAGCATCAGCGGCGCATGGCCGAAAAGCTCGACCGTGTCGGCAGCGATTTGCCGCACGCCCGCGTGCCGGAGCGCGATCCATGGGGCCTGCGTGCCGCAGCAGCACTACTTCTCGTCGTCGCCTTCGCCTTTTCCCACAGCCCGCTTGGCGGCCGGCTGGACGATGCCTTCCATATGGGCATGGCCTTCGAAACCATCCCGCCCCGCATCGATGCCTGGGTCACGCCGCCTTCCTATACCGGCAAGGCGCCGATCCTCCTGACCGCCGACCGGAATCAGCAGGCCGCGAGCTTCACGGTGCCGCAGGGCAGCGAGGTTTCGCTGCGCGTTGCCGGCGGAACCGGGAATGAAACGCTTTCCTTTACCGACGCCAACGGCCTGGTGCGCGAAATCGCGCCGAAGTCGAGCGCCGAGACGGCAAGGCCGGTAGCGACGGGGCCACAGTTTTCGACACGCCAGTTCGCCGAGAAGCTCGATCAGGATGGTGTGCTCAGCCTGCAATCGGGCGGCGGCGAGTTGCAGAATTGGGCTTTCGCCATCATTCCCGACAAACCGCCGACGATCCGCTTCACCGACGATCCCAAGCGTGCGGTCAATGGCGCGCTCGAACTGCATTACGAGATCGTCGACGATTATGGCGCGGCTTCCGCCCAGGCCGAGTTCGCGCTCGCCGAGGAACCGGCATCGGGCACGCATCCGCTTTACAAGGCTCCGGAGATGCCGCTGACCGTGCCGCGGCGCGGCAAGGAAAACGGCGCCGTGAAGGTTTCAAGCGATCTGACCGAGCATGCCTGGGCCGGCAGCACCGTCAAGCTGACGCTGAAGGCCACCGACGATGCGGGGCAGGAAGGCGTGAGCGAGACCAGGACCTTCACCCTGCCCGAGCGTCCGTTCTCCAACCCGCTGGCCAGGGCAGTCGTAGAGCATCGCCGCATCCTGGCGCTCGATGCCAGGCAGAAGCCCCACGTTCTGGAACTGATCGACGCAATCACGCTTCGCCCGGAAGACACCATCAAGAACATGGCGCATTTCCTCGGGCTGATGGCGGGCCGCTCCAAATTGGATATGGCCACGAATGACGATCAGCTGCGCTCGGTAGCGGATTATTTCTGGGAGATGGCGCTGGCGATCGAGGACGGCTCGCTTTCGGCCGCCGAAAAGCGCCTGCGCCAGGCGCAGGAATCACTGAAGCAGGCACTGGAGAACGGTGCCAGCGACGAGGAGATCGACAAGCTCATGAAGGAACTGCGCGAGGCCATGGCGGAGTTCCTGCGCGAATATGCCGAGCGCGCCGCCAAGGACCCGAACCTTGCCGACCAGATGCCGCAGAATGGGCAGGAACTGCGCCAGAGCGACCTTGAACGCATGATGGACCAGATCGAGAACCTGGCCAAATCGGGAAACCGCGACCAGGCGCAGGAATTGCTGTCGCAGCTTCAGGACATGATGAACAATCTCCAGGCGCGGCGCCAGCAGCAGCCCGGCCAGAATGGCGACCAGAGCGAGATGCGCCAGCAGATGGACAAGCTCGGCGAGATCATGCGGCGCCAGCAGGAGATGATGAACGAAACCTTCCGCATGGATCAGATGCAGCGTGGCGACCAGCAGCGCGGCGAGGAATTCGGCGAACAGGGGCAAGGCCAGCAGCCGGGCCAGGGCCAGCAGGGCAGCCCGATGACGCCTGAGGAGTTCGCCGAGGCGTTGAAACGCCTGCAGGAAGGGCAAGGCCAGTTGCGCAACGACCTCGAAGGCCTGACCAAGGGGCTCGAGGGCCTGGGCATTCAGCCGGGAGAGGGTTTCGGCGAAGCGGGCGAAGCCATGGGTGAAGCCGAAGGCGCGCTTGGCCAGGGCGAAGGCGAACGGGCGGTCGGCGAGCAGGGCCGCGCACTGGAAGCGCTGCGCAAGGGCGCGCAGGACATGATGCGGCAGATGCAGCAGGCCATGCAGGGCGACGAGGGCGGCAGCGAACAGGGACGCCGCCAGCAGAACACCGATCGCGACCCGCTTGGACGCCCCCGCGCCA
>JBARWP010000362.1:0-5879 GCA_049646905.1 Pseudaminobacter sp.
GTCCTGGACCGTGCCGATATTCTCGAACAGGGCCGAGACTTCCCACATGATCCATTGCGACATGCCCCACAGCCTAAGCACCAGGCCGATGACCACCGCGACCGCCCCGATGGAGACGGCCTCGATCAGCCACAGCCAGATCGACAGCGCTGCGACGGAAAACAGAAGCAGCGAATTGATGAGGTAGAGCAGGCCATAGATGCTGGTGACCAGCCGCATCGACCGGTAGACCGTATCCATGAAGATCGCCATGCTTTCGCGCGCATAGGAGGCTTCACGCCGCGCGTGCGAGAACAGCTTCACCGTCTGGATATTGGCGTAGGAATCCACCACCCGGCCCGTCATCACCGAGCGCGCGTCCGCCTGTTCCTGCGACACCTTGCCGAGGCGCGGAACGAAGTAGCGCAGCATTACGATATAGGCGATGAGCCACACCACCAGCGGCGTCGCCAGGCGCCAGTCCGACGAGCCGACGATGAAGAGCGTGCCGAGGAAATAGACCACGACATAGTTGAGGACATCGACCAGCTTGATGACACATTCGCGCACCGCAAGCGCCGTCTGCATCAGCTTGGTGGCGATGCGGCCGGCGAACTCGTCCTGGTAGAAGGTCATCGACTGCTTGAGCAGATAGCGATGCACGTCCCAGCGGATACGCATCGGATAGTTGCCCATCAGCGTCTGGTCATGCACCAGCGATTGCAACAGCGCCATGCCCGGCAAGAGCACGACGACCACGAGGGCCATGCCGGCGAGCTTCCAGCCCTCCGTCTGCAGGAAGGTCTCGCGATTCTGCGCCGACAGCCAGTCCACGATCTGGCCGAGGAAGTTGAACATCCACACCTCGGCCAGCGCGATCGCGGTGATCAGCAGGCCGGTCGCGGCGATATAGGGCCAAGTGCCGCGCGTATAGTGCAGGCAAAAGGCAACCAGCGTTTTCGGGGGCTCGACCGGTTCTCCGGGAGGAAACGGATCGAGTCGTTCTTCAAACCAGCGAAACATCTTTGTTCTCTATCGAATCGTTCGTCGATGCGCCGTATCGATCGGCATAAATTGAAAATGATTTGCACGGTCAGGCGACTGGCTTTCCGCCAATGTAGGACATCCGCGCAGCCGCGCCGATAGCGTCCTTGTCGGTTCCTGACACAGTCGTGGCAGTTTGCTTCCCGCCACTCTCCCGCCGCACCCTGCCGAGCCAGCCGATGAAACGACGCAGCAGCGGCTGCTGTCCGGGATCGGGGCCAGCCATGCGCATGTCCACGTCGGCCAGCTCACCGCGATGCGGACGCGCGTCCCCTTCAGGATAAGAGAGCGGTATGGACGCGCCGACGCTCAATGCCCAGGCAGCGAGCTTCCTGTCATGCAGGCTGGCGGCATCCGGGCTGGGCCGGTTGAAAGGAAAGCCGGGTGGGGCATTTCGCCCCTTTGGCAAACGGAAAGACATCGCAGGATTCCTTCGGAAACGGGAAAAGAGTTCCGGCGGAAATCGAGACGATGAAGCTTTGGGAGATCAGTGAAGCGTCGAACCGAAACCGCCGTCAGGCCTTAGGCCCAAAGACTGGGAGCAAGAACACATGTCGCATAATGCCTGCCTCCATCGGTTCGAGTTGACAACGGCCGCCTTATAGACCCATTCGCGTCAAAACACCACGCGGAAGCATTCGATTTTCGTGGGCGAACCGGCAGTGTGGCGGCCGCGCCACATTTTAGGAAGGCATCATATTGGCCCACGGCATACGCATCGCGCTCTACCAGCCCGACATTGCCGGCAACACAGGCACGATCCTGCGCATGGCCGCCTGTTTCGGCATCGCCGTCGATATCATCGAGCCGGCCGGCTTCGACCTGTCCGACCGCGCCCTGCGGCGCGCCGGCATGGACTATCTGGAAATGGCCGCGCTCACGCGCCATCTCGATTTCGCAACCTTCGAAGCGTGGCGGAAAGCGGAAGGTCGCCGGCTGCTGCTGTTTTCCACCAAAGCCGCCCTGCCCTATACCGAATTCCACTATAGCGACGGCGACGTAATACTGCTTGGACGCGAATCGGCGGGCGTACCCGATCACGTGCATCAGGCGGCGGATGCCCGCCTGCTTATTCCCATGAAGGGCGGCGGCCGCAGCCTCAATCTGGCGCTGAGCGCCGCCATCGCCGCCAGCGAAGCGATCAGGCAGATCGGCTGAATCGTCCTGCATTCCGATGACGAACGACCAGGCGGCCAGCCTCTCGCGGCCGATCCTCACCGACCCTGCAATCCTGAAGCGCATGAACATCGAGCCGTCCTTCCGTTTGCATCGCGAAGGACACCTTGATAAAACCTCAAGCTAAGTTGAGGTCAAGCGGGAATTCGACATGGCCAGGGAATTCTCTGTCGGGGAGATCGCCCGCCGCAGCGGCGTCGCCGTTTCGGCGCTGCATTTCTATGAAAGCAGGGGCCTGATCCACAGCCATCGCACCGCCGGCAACCAGCGGCGCTACAGCCCGGAGGTGCTGCGGCGGGTCGCCGTCATCCGTGTCGGCCAGGAGGTCGGCATCTCATTGGCCGAGATCGGCGCCGCTCTGGAGTCCCTGCCAGACGGGCGCACGCCGACCCGCGAGGACTGGGCCATCTTGTCGCAAGGCTGGGCTGTCGATCTCGACCGCCGCATCCTGCAACTCCAGAAATTGCGCGACGGCTTGAGCGGTTGCATCGGCTGCGGCTGCATGTCGATCGACCGTTGCCCGATGTACAATCCGGACGACCGGCTCGGCGCGGACGGACCGGGTCCGAGGCGGCTTCTGGTATCGGCCGCAAGAAAGAGCGGCTAATGGGTTAATCCGATGAAGGCAAACGCCTTATCGTGAATTCGATCACATCGCCCGGGCGCTCGAACCAGCTTTCGATGGTGGTCCAATAGGCCTGCTTGGGCCACCGCTCGAACCATTCGCGGGCTTTTTTCCTTGCATCGTTGCGGGGCAATACGAAAGTCTCGCGCAGGAAGCCGTCGCGCGGCTGGCGCCCGCGGTCTGCCCGGCTCTGATTGAGCCTCTTTCTAAGACCATCGAGCGGCGGTCTTGCTGGGGTACGCACGAGGAACTCCTTGACCCGGAACAAAGACAGATTAGGGATCACGTCGAAAAAGACGAGTCATTTGTGCAAGACAGCGAGTGGAGACTGCCCATGCAAGGCCTCGAAATAGCGGCGGGACTACCGGCAGATATCGAAGACAAGAAGGAGCAAGCCCGTCTCTGGTTCGAGGAATTGCGCAACCGCATCTGCGCCGGGTTCGAGCAACTGGAAGACGAGTTGACCGGGCCGCAGGCCTCATGGGTGGCCGGGCGCTTCGAAAGGACGCCCTGGCAGCGCGAGGAAGGCCGGGGCGGCGGCGGCATCATGTCGATGATGCATGGCCGCGTCTTCGAAAAGGTCGGCGTCCACACCTCGACCGTGCATGGCGAGTTCTCGCCCGAGTTCCGCAAGCAGATACCGGGCGCCGATGAGGACCCGCGCTTCTGGGCAAGCGGCATTTCCCTCATCGCCCATCCCTGGAACCCGAACGTTCCCGCCGTTCACATGAACACGCGCATGGTGGTCACCTCGCGGCAGTGGTTCGGCGGCGGCGCAGACCTGACGCCGGTGCTCGACCGCCGGCGTACCCAGGACGACCCCGACACGCTGGCCTTCCACAAGGCGATGCAATTTGCCTGCAGCAAGCATGCCGCGGTCGCCGACTATGATCGCTATAAGGCATGGTGCGACGAGTACTTCTACCTGCCCCACCGCGGCGAACCGCGCGGCATCGGCGGCATCTTCTTCGACTGGCTGCATTCGACCGAGGAGAAAGGCGGCTGGGAAGCGGATTTCCGCTTCACGCAGGATGTCGGCCGCACCTTCCTGGTCGTCTACCAGCATCTGGTGCGCAGGAATTTCGGCCTGAACTGGACCGATGGCGATCGCGACGAGCAATTGATCCGCCGTGGCCGCTATGTCGAGTTCAACCTGCTCTATGACCGCGGCACGATCTTCGGCCTGAAGACGGGCGGCAATGTCAACTCGATCCTGTCGAGCATGCCGCCCGCAGTGAAATGGCCCTGAGGCGGGCCGCCGTGACATTCCCGCGACACTCATGACAGAATATTAACGGCTGTAAGATTGCGTGGTGACCGCCACCGGATCGTGCTGTAAGGAACGGTCCGGAAGCGAGCTATACCCTTTGCCGACTACAGGCGCGTTTTCCTGATCCAGCCTGATCGGGAAAGTTCGAGGCAACCCGTGTGAAACACCACGCTCGCTGACATTTTAGTTAACTTTTAGCTGACAATGTCCGAGCATGGTCAAAATATCCGTCATCAGCATGCTGTCTGCAGTCGCCGCACTCTGCCTGGTCGGAGCAGCCTCTGCGCGTGACCTTTCCGACTGCGAGAACGGGAAGATGACCGCCAAAAGCGGAAACCAGTTGACCGCCGTCGAACGGGACTGCCCGGGTGCACCGGCCGATCAATCCGGCTCGACGCCTGCTTCCTTGCCTGCAAAAGCGATGATCAAGCCAAGCGAACTCCTCCCCGAGCCCGGCAGGTCGCTGCCAGCCGTTCCGAACACCGGTTCGCTGATGCGGGCGAAGGATTTCGTCGTGCTGGTGAAGCGTCCCGAGAACGCGGACGCCCAAACGCTGGTGCTGCTCCACGGCTCCGGCGGCAATGAAACGACGCTTATGTCGCTCGCTTCGCGGGTCGCGCCGCGCTCGGTGCTGATGGGCGTGCGCGGGCGGATCACCCAGGACGGGAAAAAGCGCTGGTACAAGCGCCTGACCCCGACCAGCTTCGACCAGAACGACATTCGGCACGAGGCAGCCGCCTTTGCCGATTTTCTGCAGGATGAAGTCAAGGCCGGATCGATCGATCTCGATCACACCACCTTCATCGGCTATTCCAACGGTGCCAACCTGCTGGCGGCCCTGACGCTGCTGCATCCCGGCCTGGTCGAGCGGGCCGTACTGCTGCGGCCGATGTCCGTGCTCGACACGATCCCGCAGACCGACCTGTCGCAATTGCGCATACTGATGGTAGCCGGCGCATCCGACACCACCTATGCACCCTTTGCATCCGGGCTCGAAACCATGCTGCGCGACCATGGCGCACGCATCGACGCCCACACGATCAAGGCCAATCACGGACTTGGCAAGCAGGACGTCCAGGTCGTCAGCGAATGGCTGGCGCGATCGAATGCGGTTTCGCTGAACCAGTAGGGCCGCCTGTAAAAAAGTCCGCCTCCAACACCGAGCGCCTTGGCAAAGACAAGATTCCGGCCATCGGGCGGCTTTTGTGGCCAGCATGCCGAAAATGCAGCATGATCATGGCCACGGCATGTCGGCATACTGTCGCCACGCCAATAAACCGAAGTATATTATGGCAGACACGCCGCTTCTAAATTTCTTTTTCGGGTAATATCCCGAAGAAGAGAGCTGGCTATACATATCTCCCAGGCCGGGAACCGCCGGCGGCTTGCTCCACTGCAACCGCGACCCGACGCGCCCTGACGGCCTGTATCCAGGTGATATTACCCGTATTCGCCTGATAGAGAGTGATCGCCATGCGTACACTTTTGATACCGGCAGCAGTCGCTGCCCTTTTCGCCACTTCCGCCCTTGCCCTCGCGGCCCAGCACACCACCGGCACGGTCAAGACCTTCGACGCCAAGGCCATGTCGCTGAAGCTCGCCGACGGCTCGGTCTACATGCTTCCCAAGACGGTCAAGGACCCGGGGCTGAAGGCCGGCGAAAAGGTCGAGATTTCCTGGGACAATTCAGGCAGGAACCGCACGATCGAAACGGTCAGGATCGTGAAGTGATTTCAACAGGATCGTATTGAAACTGAAGGCGGAGCCGCCCGCTCCGCCTTTTTC
>JBARWP010000363.1:0-15036 GCA_049646905.1 Pseudaminobacter sp.
GGCCACACGAAGCGCAGCCACCGCTCATAAGGCACTCGCCCGATTGCGAGTGCCCCCATGACCACCGCAAAGGTGGGATTGATGAGGTTCACCAGACCATTGGCCGACTGGTAGGCGGTGACGACGAGATCGCGCCCGACATTGGCGAAATCGGCGACTGGCGCCATGATCGGCATGGACAGGACGGCCAGCCCCGAGGACGAAGGCACGAAGAAGGAGAGCAGCACCTCGATCCAGTAGATGACGTTGATGAACACCACCTGCGACAGGCCCGCCACCGAGACCTCTGCCCAGTGCAGGATGGTGTCGGTGATCTTGCCGGCGTCCATGACCACGACGATGCCGCGGGCGAGCCCGATGATCAGCGCCACGCCGAGCAGGTCGCGCGCGCCGTTCAGGAACGAGTCCACGAACTTTTCCTCTCCAGGCCGGGAGATCACGCCCACCAGGATCGCCGAGGCGAGGAACAAGCCGCTCATCTCGCCCATCCACCAGCCGCCCTTCAGCACGCCCCAGATCATAACGACAAAGGTAAGCCCGAAGATTGCCAGCACAATCTTGTGCAGGGTGGTGAATCCCCTTGCTGCACCCTGGTGAGCCGAAAGGAAATGCGTCTCGTTCTCTTCCTTGCGGTCGTACACGAGTGATTGCTTCGGGTCAGCCCGAACCCGCTCGGCATAGCGCATCACATAGATCACGCAGGCGAGCCACGTCAGGCCGAGGATGGCGAAGCGCAGCACTATGCCTTGGGTGAATGGGACGCCTGCGGCGTCGGAAGCGATGACGGTGGCAAACGCATTAACCGTCGAACCGAGCACGCCGACGCCCGCGCCAAGCAGGATGATCGCCACGGCCGTGACAGCGTCATAGCCGGCCGCGATCATGATAGGCAGAAGCAGCACGTAAAAGGCAAGTGTCTCCTCGGCCATGCCGTAGGTGGTGCCGCCGAAGGCAAAGACCGCCATCAGCACCGGGATCATCCATTTCTCGCGACCCTTGAGCGCCCTCATCGAACTGGCAATGCCGGCATCTATGGCGCCGCTCGCCGCAACGACGCCGATAAAGCCACCGATCACCAGCACGAACAGAGCTACATCGATTGCATTGGCCTGGTTCGTGACCGGATCGTAGAGGCCGGCGATCGGGGCCATGATGATGTCGAAGATACCCTGCGGATTGGGTTCGGCAATCTGGTAGGTGCCGGCAACCGGAACGTCGCGATCGAGTGCAACGTTATGAATGCGTTGATACTGACCGGCGGGAATGATCCAGGTCAGCGCCGCGACGAGAATGATCAGCCCGAAAAGAATGGTGAAGGCAGTGGGGAAGCGTAATGATTCCCGTTTTGCGGTTTTCGATGCGTCGTTCACGGCGCTCTCCGTGTCTGGCGGAATCTTTTATGGCTAACCGAGGCAGTTCAAATTACAAACGCATGGCCGTTCAAACCTTGTCAGGAAGCTGCCTGATTGATAGGTAGTAGTCAATCACTATCTTTAGGAGCAACGTAATGATCTCCCGATCAGCCTATCTTCCAGCGGAGGAGCGGCGCGAAATAACCGTCGAGACCGTCATCGAGCTCGCGGCCGAACAGAACCCGGCCGATATTACGACCGGGGCGATCGCCAAGCGGATGGGGGTGACCCAGGGCGCGCTGTTCAGACACTTCCCTTCAAAAGACGCGATCCTTCAGGCAGTGATGGAATGGGTTTCCGACCGGCTGCTAGCTCGCATTGAAAAGGCGACTTTGAGAGCTGCTTCTCCTCTCGAGGCGCTGGAGGCAGCGTTCATGGCACATATTGATTTCATTACAGAGCATCCTGGCGTGCCCAGGATGCTGTTTGGAGAGCTGCAGCGCGCTGAGCAAACGGTGGCCAAGCAGATGGCGCAAACCTTGATCCAGCGCTATGGAGAGCGTCTCTGTCGGCTCATTGCAGACGGCAAGGAACGCGGTGAAATGGCCGCCGCACTGGATGAAAAGGCCGCTGTCATACTTTTCATCGGCACCATCCAGGGGCTCGTGATGCAGGCTCTTCTTGCCGGCGACGTCAAGCGTATCCGCGCCAATGCCCCAGGGGTGTTCGCACTCTACAAACGCTCGGTCGAAGCGGTGAAATGATCGGGAGGACAAATAAGCGACGACGCACCCGAGGCTGCTGCAAGGCAGCTATTTCAGAACATATGCTGGCCGCCATTCATCGCAATGTTACTTCCAGTCATGAAGGCGGCCTTCTCGCTTGCTATAAACGCCACCAGCGCCGCAGTCTCGTCTGGTTGACCTAAGCGGCCAACCGGAATGGCTTCGACAATCCGCGCAAGTACATCCTCGCGCATGGTCGTTACCATCTCCGTCGCCAAATAGCCTGGGGAGACGGTGTTAACCGTTACGCCGGCCCGCGCTACCTCCTGCGCCAGTGCCTTGGTGAAACCATGGACGCCTGCTTTTGCCGCCGAATAGTTGGTTTGGCCAAACTGGCCCTTGCTGCCGTTAATCGAGGAAATGTTGACGATACGACCCCAGCCGCGCTCCATCATCGGCTCAATGAAGGGTTTAGTCACATTGAACATGGAGTCCAGATTGGTCCGCAGCACCGCGTCCCAATTGGCTTTATCAAGTTTGCGAAGGGAAGCGTCTCTGGTGATGCCTGCATTGTTCACGAGGATGTCAACTTGTCGGCCATCCGAATGAATCTGTTGTGCCAAATCCTGAGTTGACTGGAAATCGGCAACATCGACACCATAACCTACAAAATTATAGCCTTGGTTCGTTTGTGTCGTGAGCCAGGCAGCAACTTTTCTGTTACCCGGTGTGTGGGTTATGATCACGGCATGGCCGGCATCATGTAGCGCTCGGGAAATAGCCTCGCCCAAGCCACGATTGCCGCCCGTCACCAATGCGGTACGCTTGAGGTTGTCCACGAGTCCGCCTCACTTTTCTGCCTTGTTTGCGTCTGTCGTTACAGCTTGAGGCCACGGCGCTCCCCAATGCGTGAATAAATCTCCAGCTTCTACGGCAGTGCCACACGCCTCAAAGACGGTTTCGTGCCAATTTCTAAGTGCCTGTTGAAGCCCGGTCGCAAAGGAGATCTGATTTCTCAAGGCAATCTGGTTTGCAGCTTGAACGTCATTCAGCCGGCTCTGAAATGCTGGCCAAAACGCTTCAGACGATAGCGTTGTCAGCGACTGCCCAGTCGGCTGTGCGCAATCGGTCTTCAATCTGAGCCGTGGGGTCGGACAAACCACCCTTACTGAATTGCTGTACGGCAGCCACCCAGTTACGGCCATTTTCTTGTAGTAACTCGATGACACGCTGTTGCAGTTCGACGTTAGCCTTGTATATTTCCGATGGGAATAGTCCAGCACTCATCTTTATGCTCCTCAGCCATAATGAGATTTCAGATAGAATTTGAACAGGCTCATTGATATTCTGTGTACATTCACTCGACGTGTATGAGGCACTCTCAAGTGCTCTAACAATCAAGCCTCCTTGGTCACGTGACGCTCTTTGCGCCGGCCGCGCCGGCTCGCGCAATTTCGGGTTTGCCTACCGAGTCGGTAGTAAGTTATTACTATCTTTTGCCAGATCAGGCAAGAGTGACTCGAGCACGGGCCGCTGGCCGCAGTTACTGGTGCAGGTCAAGAATTAATCACGAGCGCGCAATCATTGATTGCTGCACCCCGATTCCGGCGGATACGATGTTGGGCAGCTTGCCTTTGGTCGTCTCACCGAGGTGAGGATCGAAGATTCAATAGGAATCGCGGTATAGTTCGAAATCGGCTGATAACGTTCTGGCATTTGTAGTGAAATCGCGTGCACCAATAAGAGTCAATTAAAGTCGTTGAATCTCATTGGCAGGATTCTTTCGCGCCATGAAAGTACGGGCAACTACCGGAGTCACGCATGAAATCTCAAATCTGGGCTTTCCATATTCTGGTCGTCGGCTTGGCGATGACCATCTATACAAATAACGCTGCCGCCCAAGACGGCGCCGAGCGTGGCAAGGCGCTTGTCACGCAATATTGCTCGGAGTGCCATGCAGTAGGCCTCATGGGAGGAAGCCCGAATCCCAAAGCTCCGCCATTTCGGGAGCTTTCAAAGCGGTTTCCGATTGACGCACTTGAGGAAACTTTTATCGACGCCATCGATACCGGCCATCCTGGAATGCCTGTTTTTAAGGCGACGCGGGAACAAATTGATGCGATCATCGATTACATCGCAGTCGTAATGGAATAGATTTTAATATATTGTCCAATTCACGCTGGGCGCGAGAGTTTGCTCATTTTGGCGGCTACCGGCCGCTTGGCTTCGGCTTTTTCGCAGATCAATTCCTATCCGCACCTGATGGATGAAATTATCGCCGATAGGCCCGACCGCCTAACCGACGCGAATTGGCACAGCGCGCGCCGCGTCTCCTGGACAAAGGTTATGAATGAAACCTCAATGACATCCGCATCCTGGTTGTTAAGCGCGCTGGGGACCAGCCGTACCACCACCGATATTTCTGATGCCGACCGCGCCGTCACGTTCGATGTCATCGAAACGCCACTGTCATGCCCGGCTTTGTCGACGACGAAAGTGGCACAGTGGAGACGACGCGAGCCGGGCGTTGGCCAGTGGCGTCAAGGTACTGGTACCGGGCGTACGGCATGCCGACACTCTCGGTAAAAGGGAACTTGCGGCAATCCCGCGCTATCCGCTCTGATGCGGCCTATAACCAGCAGTCCGCCTGCCTCCGCTAATACCGGAGGCAGGTCATCGGAGCGACGGGTTATGGCCGTTCGTTTAGCACTCAGGGGAGGACAGTTTGTCGATCAGCACCATTGTCGCGGCGCTTGCACTTGAAACAGACAGCGATCCGGTTGCGGGCCGCGCCATACAACTTGCCCGCCAGCACGAGGCGCGCCTGATTTTCGTCCATGCGGTGGAAGATGCGATCCCTATCCATGACCTGCCGGTTTCGCTCGATGTTTCCGTACTGCACGCAATAGTGAAACGAAATGCAGCCGACCGGATCAGGCAATTGACCGGCAATCCCGAGTCCGAAGCGACGGTGAAAATCGTCATCGAGACCGGGAAGCCATACCGGATCATCGACGAGATCGTGCAACGCGAAGACGCGGACCTCGTTATCATCGGTCCGGGCAAGGCCAAAAACATGCGTGAAAAGGTGTTTGGCTCCACCGCCGACCGCGTTGTGAGAACCGCGCGACAGCCAATTCTGGTGGTTCGGTCATCGGTGGCCAGCCCCTATCGGCACATCGCCGCTGCGGCGGATTTTTCCACCGCGTCGCGGGCGGCGGCAAAGGCTGCCTCGCGGCTTGCGCCGGATGCCGCTATCGAGCTTGTCCATGCTGTCGAAACTCCGCTTGCGTTCGAGCAGGCGATGCTGCGAGCCGGAACCTCGCAAAAGGAAATCAACGGCTACCGTCGCGCGAGAGCCAGCGAGGCCCGCCGGCAAATAAGCGCGTCACTGGAGGAGCACGATCTTCCTCTCGTCCGGGCCAGGTTGCGGATCGTCCATGGAGATGCCGCCCAGGCACTGGTGCGCCTCACTCGCCGCTGCCGAACCGATCTGATGGCGCTCGGCACCCATGGCGGCAATGCGCTTTCGCAGATGCTGCTGGGCAGCGTCACCCGCCATGTGCTGCGGGCCGCCGGATGCGACGTGCTTGTTTCGGCCTGATCCTGACTATAATCAGGGCAGCCATCACGTCCGCAGAACCCGGTAGATAGCCGGGATGACAAGGACAGTAAGCAGCGTCGACGAGGCGAGCCCGAACAGCAGCGAGATTGCCAGCCCTTGGAAGATCGGGTCGGCGAGGATCACCGCCGCGCCGATCATGGCCGCAAGTGCGGTGAGCAGGATCGGCTTGAAGCGGATCGAGCCCGCTTCGATCAGGATTTCCGTCAGCGTCCGCCCCGCCGGATCGACATGGCGGATGAAATCGACCAGTAGGATCGAGTTGCGCACGATGATGCCGGCAAGCGCGATGAAGCCGATCATCGAGGTGGCTGAGAAGGGGGCGCCAAACAGCCAATGGCCGCCGAGAATGCCGATGAAGGTCAGCGGGATCGGAGTCAATATGACCAGCGGCACCTTGAACGAGCCGAACTGGGCGACGACGAGGATGTAGATGCCGAGCAACGCCACCATGAAGGCCGCGCCCATGTCTCTGAAGGTCACCCAGGTCACCTCCCACTCGCCGTCCCACAGCAGCGTCGGCGCGCGCTCGTCCTGCGGCTGGCCGTGCAGCGAGATCACGGGTTTTTCCAGGCCGCTCCAGTTCTGCGCATCGAGCGCCCGCTGCACGGCGATCATGCCATAGAGCGGGGCCTCGAAATCGCCGGCAAGCTCGGCGGTCACCATCTCGGCGGCGCGTCCGTTGCGCCGGAAGACCGGCAGCGAAGCGCGCTCCTCCAATATGCGCACCACATCGCCCAGTTCCACCACGCCGCGGTCGCCCGGCAGCACATTGGCGGGGATGGGCGTGGTCAGGAAGCGCTCGTCCAGCCGGCGTTCGCTCTTCGGGCGCTCGATACGGATCGGGATCGGCTGGCGGCCCTCGCCACGATGCGAATAGCCCACTATTGTTCCGCCGCCAAGAATAGCGATGGTGTCGAGCACGTCGCTCTCCTCAACCCGGAAGAATTCGAGGTCGTCGGTGGAGATGGTGGCACGCAGCCGGCGTGGCGCCACGCCGTAGGAGTTGTCGACATCGACGATGAAGGGCACGGAGCGGAACGCCGCCTCGACCTTGCCAGCTACCTTGCGCCGCGTTTCGGCGTCGGGACCGTAGATCTCGGCCAAGAGTGTCGCCATCACCGGCGGGCCGGGCGGCGGCTCGACCACCTTGAGCGCCGTGCCGTCGGGCACTCTTATCGCTGCAATGCGCTGGCGGATGTCGAGGGCGATGTCATGGCTGGCACGGCTGCGTTCGCCTTTCGGCTTCAGATTGACCGCGACCTCGCCCATCTGCGGCTCGCTGCGGTGGAAATAGTGGCGCACCAGGCCGTTGAAATCGAAGGGTGCGGCAGCGCCCGCATGAGTCTGGACCGAAACCACCTCGTCCATGGCAAGGACGATGGCCGCCACATCCTGCGCCACCGCATCAGTCGCCTCGACTGAAGCACCTTCGGGCAGGTCGATGATGACCGACAATTCCGACTTATTGTCGAAGGGCAGCAGCTTCACCGTCACCGCCTGCGTGTAGAACAATGCCAGCGAGCCCAGCGTGAGTACGCCGACAGCCAGCAGGAAAATCCAGCTTCGCGCCTTCGAGGCCAGAAGCGGCCGCGCGACGGCCGCATAGAGCCGTCCTAGCGGCCCACCATGGGCGTGGCCGGGGCTATGGTCATGAAGCGGCGCCTTGCCCGCTACCTTCAGCATCAGCCAGGGCGTGACCATGACCGCGACGAAGAAGGAGAAGATCATCGCGGCCGAGGCGTTGGCCGGGATCGGGCTCATATAAGGGCCCATCATGCCCGAGACGAACAGCATGGGTAGAAGGGCCGCCACTACGGTCAGCGTCGCCACGATGGTCGGATTGCCGACCTCGGCCACCGCCTCAATGGCCGCCTGCCTGCGGTTGCGGCCGTCGACCATCGCCCAGTGGCGGGCGATATTCTCGATGACGACGATGGCGTCGTCGACGAGAATGCCGATGGAAAAGATCAGCGCGAACAGCGAGACGCGGTTCAGCGTGTAGCCCATCGCCCAGGAGGCGAACAAGGTGAGCAGGATGGTGACAGGAATGACGACCGCTACCACCACCGCCTCGCGCCGACCAATGGCGAACCAGACCAGCAGGATGATGGAGAGGGTGGCAAGGCCGAGATGGAACAGCAGTTCATTGGCCTTCTCGTTGGCGGTCTCGCCATAGTCGCGCGTCACTTCGACGGCGATCTCGTCGGGGATCAGCGAGCCTTTCAGCGCCTCGACGCGATGCAGGATGGCGTCGGCGACGGTGACGGCGTTGGCGCCCGCGCGCTTGGCCACGGCCAGGGTCACCGCCGGCACGCGCAGCGTGGCTGCGCCCTCGCCACGCACCACGGTGGAGACCAGCGCTTCGCCCGGCTCGGTGACGAAGTCGACCGTGGCGACGTCGCGCACATAGACCGGGCGGCCATCGCGCGACGTGAGCAAAAGGTTGCCGATTGCGGCGGGGGTAGCCAGCGTCTCGCCGGCTGCCAGCACGATCTGCTCGGCCTGGTCACGAACACTACCGGCCGGAAAAGCGCGGTTGGCCCCTTGAACCTTGCCGGCAAGCTGCTGCAGGGTGATGCCATAAAGCGCCAACCGGGCGGGATCGGGTGCGATACGGATCGCCTCGTCGGCGCCGCCAACCAGATAGGTGAGGCCGACATCCTCGATCTTGGCGATCTCGGTCTTCAATTCACGGGCAATGCGGGTCAGGTCGTTCGGCGTGATATGACCGGCTGCCCCGGCAACCGGGGCCAACGTCAACGACACGATGGCGACATCGTCCACCCCGCGCCCGACGATCTGCGGCTCGGGCACGCCGACGGGAATGCGGTCCATATTGGCGCGGATCTTGTCGTGAACACGCAATACCGCCGCATCTGCCGAGGTTCCGACGAAGAAACGGGCTGTGACCAGCACGCGGTCGTCGCTTGTCTGGGAATAGACATGCTCGACACCGTCGATGCCCTTGACGATTGTTTCCAGCGGCTCGGTGATCAGCTTGACGGCATCAGGCGCCTTCAGCCCATCGGCGCGCACGGCGATGTCGACCATCGGCACGGAAATCTGCGGCTCTTCCTCGCGCGGCAGAACCATTAGCGCGATCAGGCCGAAGACCAGCGCGGCGATGAGGATCAGCGGTGTCAGGGCCGAGGTAATGAAGCTGCGCGTCAGCGCACCGGCGATGCCGAGCGCAGGGCCGGTGCCGGGTTCGGTATGGTTTGGCATGTCAGGGAACGACAATCGTTTCGCCGGCGGCAAGGCCGGTCAGGATTTCAACATAAGCGATGCCGCCGCGCCGCATGACCTCGCCAGGCACCACGGCACGCTCGACGTCCTGGCCATCTTGCCGCACGCGCACAAAATCGAGCCCTGAGCGGGTAGCGAGCGCTGAACGGGGCACCAGAAGTGCTTCGCGCGTACCAACCGGCACTTCGACCAGGACACGGGCATCGACGAAAGTTGTGTCGAGCCGCTCAAATTCGACATCAGCAACAACACGGCCGTTCTGGATACGCGGATAGACCTTGGCGAGCCGCCCCATCGCTTCAGCTCCACCGGCCGAAACGCGGATTTCAGCACCCTCCTTCAAGGCCTCGGCATGGCGTTCGGGGATTGCCAACCGCAGGAAAAAGCCGCCGCCGCCGACAGTGGCGACAGCTTCGCCGGCCATGATGACCGTATCGCGTGTGACCGGCACGCCGAGCACTACGCCGGATACCGGCGCGAGTACGGCGCCTTCCTCGCCCTGCTGGACAACGACCGAGCGTTGCGCCTGCGTGGCGACGATCTGATTGCGCGTCACTTCCACATCGGTTTGCAATTGCTCCAGTCGCTGCGCGGTGCTGACCCCGCGTTCGACCAGCGAACGCCCGCGGGACAGTTCAGCTTCGGCTCGTGAAAGCTGGGCGTCGAGCACACCCAGTTGCGCATCAATGGCGGCGATCTGGAAGGCAAGCTTGTCATCCCTCACCGTGGCGATGCGCTGGCCGGCTGCGACCGTGTCACCTTCCGAGACTACAAGCTCGACGATGGTGCCGCCGATACGGGCGCGTGCCGGCACGAGGTCGCGCGCCTCCACCCTTCCGTAGACCGCTTTCCATTCCGGCACAGTTTGCATGCCGAGCGTCGAGGTGTCGGTGGCAAGCACCGGGGACGTCGCCATGAGCCCGGCGGCAACCGTCAAGACAACTGCCGCGCGTGCAGCGGTAGGGATAGCGATACACATGAGAGTTTTCTTGCGGTTCAAATCGAGCAGGCGGGCTTGAAGCCAAGGCGCTTCAGCACGCTCGCCGCCGGGCAGAGACCAGTGAAGGCCGACTGGAACATGTTAAAGCCGACGAAGACGGTCAGCCAAACGAAATAGGGTGACACCCACACGGTCAGCGCCACGGAAACGAGCACCATGAAGCCGGCGAATGCCAGGACGGAACGTTCGAGGGTCATGTAAATTCTCCCTAGTTGATGTAGTATCCTATATACGAACATATGAATGTACGCAATATGCGTTTGCCTTTGCTCGTCTGCAAGGGGCCGCTCAGGCAAATCGCGCGCAGGTAGCGCCTGTTCGCTCCGGCCAATCACGCCATGCTTTTGTCGCAGACTGCTGTGGTGCGGCGTGCGCAGCGCCATGACGCCATCGAAAAAACCATCGCCGCGATACCGCCACCCGGAATGAAAGCAATGAGGATAGCAGCAAGATAGTCGACAGGCCCGTTCAGCGCGGCATGGGTGGCCATGGTCCAGCCCGGCACCAGCATGAAGAAGATTGCTGTTGCAACGCCCCCAGCGAGGGCCGCCGCGATGATCGGGTGCTTCGGCGATCTTCGTGCGGATCGCAGCTTCATGGCAGCCGACACCACACCGACAACCAGAACCAGTGCGATCAGAAGAAGGCCCCACAGCCATGGTCCCAGGCTTTCCCGCAATATGGCGAACATTGTGACGGGGTTGAAATCTTCCATGATGCCTCTCCTATGCCAGACCGCGCAGCATTGCCCTGTAGGCGCCCTTCAGGCCCTTTTCCTCGATCAGCCATGAGATCCAGAGCTCTTCGAGGGGTGAAATAAACGGGAAGGACGGCGTGAGATTGCCGTCATAGTCGAACTCGATCAGCATCGCCTTTCCGTAGGCCGTGACCATCGGGCAAGACGTGTAGCCGTTGTAGGTGGCGAGAGGCTCCTTGCGAGGTTTCAGCAACCAGGTTGTCCACGACGACGGGGACCTGCCATTTGACGCTTGCCGCCGTCTTTCCGCGTGGCACTCCGGCAATGTCACCGACCGCAAAGACATTCGCATAGCGTGGGTGGCGCAATGTCGCCTTCTCCGCTTCCACCCAGCCATCGGTGGCAAGCGGACCGTGCTGCCAGGGCAACGGGCTGTTCATGACCGCATCCGGCGCGCGCATGGGTGGTACGACATGAATAAAGTCGTAATCAAATGTGACCACGCCCTCCGGCGTCTCATAGGTTGCTCGTTTTGCGCCCGGATCGATGGCCTTGAGGACATGGCTGAAATTGACGGCAATGTCGCGCGCGGCAAACATTTGCGTGACGCGGTCATGTACGGGCGGAACGGAAAAGACCGTTGGGTTGTGGGCGTTATAAACAAGCTTGACCGCGCTGCGCCGTCCTTTCCGGCGCGCCAGATCGTCGGTGATGAAAGTGACCTTTAAAGGGGCGCCGGCACATTTCATTTCACTTGCGGGCCGACCGAACAACCCGACACCGCCCTGATCGACAAACGCATCGATCGCGCCAAACGAGGCCGCCGCCTCAGACGGGCCGGCATAAATGGAGGCAATGCCGTTCGTGCCGATCAGGGAACGATCCATACCCTCGATCCGCTCATAGTCGAGAGCAAGCCCTGTCGCCACGAACAGGAAGTCATAGGGCACACGCCGGCCGGAGCTCGTGGTGACGGTGTTCGAATCAGGGTCGAATTCCGCAACTGCTTCGGTGATCCAGTCCACTCCCACCGGCATGAAATCCGCATTGCGGAACGTGACGTCGCCGGGGGACCACAGGCCGGCACCGACAAGAGTAAAGCCGGGCTGAAAGTGATGCGCGGCTTTCTGATCAATGATGGTGATGCCCGCCTTCGGCATCTGTCGCCGCAGCCGCGAGGCCAATGCCAGTCCTGCAGCGCCTGCACCTGCAATGACGATGCGCGCCTTCGCGGAAGATGTTGCGGCCCTGACACTGGAAAGCCCGATACCGTTTGCCGCGGTAACCGTCGCTCCTGCCAAAAGAAACTGTCTTCTGTTCACCACCCGCCTCCTCTTACTTGATGATGGTTCACGAGCCTGGGGGAAGCTTGCTTCGCACCCAATCGACGATCTGTTGCGTGGTCATCGCTCCGGCCGTGCGGGCCAGTTCATAGCCGTGCGCAAAAAGAATGAGTGTTGGGATGCTGCGAATGCCAAGCCGGGCGGCGATTTCCTGATGCTCGTCCGAGTTCAGCTTGACGAGCCGCAGGTCGGGCTCCAGCAGCCGGGCGGCTTCTTCAAACGCGGGCGTCATCATCCGGCACGGGCCGCACCACGGCGCCCATACATCCACCAGCACCGGCACGGAACTGCGGCCGGTCTGCTTATCAAACATGGCCGTATCGACTTCAACGGGATGGCCGTCAAACAGAGATACCTTGCACGAACCGCACCGGGCCTTGCGGGCGTCACGCTCTGCCGCCACCCGGTTTACCGTGGCGCATTGCGGGCAAACGATGATGCGAACGGTTTCCATTGCGTCTGCGCCTCACAAGATTTTGTCTGCCGTGTTATGCACGGGCGATGATCCGTCATTGACAAATATACGAATAAGCGTAGATATGCAATTATGAAAATTGACGCTGAAGCCATGCAACTTGCCGTCGATGAGGCTTGCGAGCTTCTCAAGGCTATGTCGAACCGTCATCGGCTGCTGATCCTGTGCCAGTTAGTGGACGGCGAGAAGTCAGTTGGTCAGCTTGCCGAATTCCTGGGCATCCGTGATTCGACGGTATCACAACACCTGGCGCTCCTGCGCAAAGACCGGCTCATCGCCGGGCGGCGTGATGGCCAGACGATCTGGTATCGGATCGAAAGCGGCTCGGCGCGCAACGTCGTGGAAGTGCTCTACGCGACTTTTTGTGTACATTCCCACGAGAAGCCAAACATCTAAGTTTGAAATCTCAATGCGTCCGGGAATGTCGATACCAAAAACAAACCCCGCAGAAGTAGCGGGGTTTGTCGATGGTCTGGCCTCAGCTTGCAGAGCTACGATAGGCACTGCGCATCCGACTTCAGTCTTCCTCGGCCTCCTGCGATGTCATGCCATCTCCGTTCCCGTTCACCGATGCATTGTTGCCGTCGCCGAAGCGCTTGACCTTGCCATCGACGACGTCCAGCGTTGCCGGGTCGATCTTCACCTTGAGGACATTCCCACTGCCATCCGTGACGCGAAGCTCATAGCAGCCATCGTCGATCTTCATCTTGTCGATGGTCCACCCGAAGTCGCCGGCAAGCTTCCCCAAAGCTTCGAAGGATTGCCTCTGTTCGGGCGGAACGTCGCATTTCTCGCCGGCCAATGCAGCGGTTGCCGGAAGAGCCGCGAGGAAAGCAAGCATTGCAACTGTCTTTTTCATGGTTTCAACTCCTGGGTTGCTGTTGTCCATGGAGGAAACCATGCGGTGGTAATCTGACGTGCTCCTGAAGTGTGACAACAATTGTTGTCAGCTTTTGGTCAGGAATGAGAGCGGGCGGAGATGAAGATCATGAACCGTGAGGTGGTGAGCAAGTCAATACTGCGCGGGGCGGATGAAGTTTAGACTCTCAGCCTTACTGAAACGCTTTGCGGTGCGGGAATTCGCCTTTGGCGATATAGGCCTCTTCAGCCGGCGTCGAGGTGCGGCCAAGCACTGCATTGCGATGCGGATGGCGGCCGAAGGCGGCAATGACGGCGTGAACATCGCGCGCCTGCTGCGCCAGGGACGCGTAGAGCGGACGCAACAGGGGTGGTGCGTCCGCCGCAATCTGCTCACGCAAGCCGATCAGGCACTTGAGGCGCTGCAAATGGTCGCCGCCTTCGCAATGGCCCAGCGGCAAGCCGAACACCAGTTGAAACCACGGCGTCTCCAACAAGGCATAGTGCCCGTTCGAAAGTCCTTCGGTCACCAGCGATAATGCGCGGGGATCCTGCGCATAACCGCGCGCATCTTCGCGCCAGACGGAGCGCGAGAACTGGTCGAGGATGATGATCAGCGCCAGCCGCCCATGTGGGTCCCGCGCCCAGTGATCAAGGGCGCCTTCGGCAGCCTGCCTGGTTAGCTTGGCAAAGCGCGCTGCGATTTCAGCATCCGCGCCGCCCTGCATCCGCCACAGCCAATATGCACTGTGCGTTTGTGCAGTGACAGTCAGTGCGCGGCCTTCAGGAAACCAGAAATCAAGGATAGCGTCCCATTCCTGGCCGACCTTGATCGGCTTCATATCAAACTCCGTCGGCAAAATTCCAGGTTGTTGTTGTCGTAACATGAAACCCGCGCCGGGTCGGCGCGGGTTTCATGGAAGGCCTGTACGTTCCGCTATGCTGGAATGCGCTCGGCGGTCGGTTCGATAGCCGCCTTGGCACTGGCCTTCGCGGCAGCCGGAACGCGCAGCAGACGCATGCCGTTGAGGATGACGACCAGCACCGACAACTGGTGGACCAGCATGCCGCCGGCCATGTGGATGGAGCCGGTGTAAACGCCGGCCAGCAGACCCAGTACCGTCAGCACAGCGATGACCAGGTTCTGGCGCATATTGGTCAGCGTGGCACGCGAGATCTCCATCGCTTCGGCGATCTTGCCGAGTTCGTCGGTCATCAGCGCGATGTCCGCCGTCTCGATGGCGATATCGCTGCCGCTGGCGCCCATGGCGATGCTGATATCGGCGGCCGCCAGCGCCGGGGCGTCGTTGATGCCGTCGCCGACCATCGCCACGCGAAAGCCTTCTGTGCGCATGGCCCGGATTTGCTCGAGCTTGTGGTCGGGCATCATGGCCGCATGGACTTCGTCCACGCCGACGGCGGCCGCAATCGCCTCGGCCGCCGGGCGCTGATCGCCGGTCAGCATCACCACTCGGCGCACGCCGAGCGCATGCAGCCGGTCGATCATCGGCTTGGCGCTGGCGCGTGGCATGTCGGCCAATCCCAGCAGGCCAACGATCTCACCGTTATGCGCCACGATGACCACGGTGTGGCCAAGCCCGTGCAGGCGGGCAATGCCGGCCTTGGCCTCGGCGTCGAACGTAATGTCGAGATGGTCGAACAGGCGGTGGCTGCCGACGGCGATTTGCGCGCCGTCATGGCGGGCGATCAGGCCC
>JBARWP010000364.1:0-1844 GCA_049646905.1 Pseudaminobacter sp.
CGTCGCCACAATGCGCAAACTGCTCACGATCCTCAACGCCATGATCCGTGATCAAAAACATTGGAGGCCTGCTTGAAAACCAAGACAGTCGCTCTCCCCCTGCCGGGACAGGCCCTTGCTTGCGCTCCGGGCGTTCGTCACTCGAAAAGCCAAATCGTTGGCTTTTCGTCGGCTTCGCGGACCACTCCTCACCCCCGTTAACGGGGAGAAGGAGGCTGGCCGCAACACCTACGCCTCCCTCTCCCCGCTTGCGGGGAGAAGGTAAGGGTGAGGGGCAAGTCTGCAGCTTTTCGGGATCACGCTCTGTCAGTTGACCGGGCCGGAGCCGCCGATCTCTTCCATCGAAGGCTCGGCCGGCTTCACGCCGGTGGCGCGGTTGACGATGACGGTCAGCACCCACAGCGCGATACCGATGGCGATGAGGACGCCGGCGACGGTGTACTGGAACGGGTCGCGCCCGGTCCACGGCCCGGCGAAGAAGGCGCAGGCGAGCGCGCCTACGATCGGCAGGAAGGTCGGCGTACGGAAGTGCTCGTGGCCGACCTCGTCCTTGCGCAGCACCAAAACGGCGATGTTGACCACCGTGAAGACGCAGAGCAGGAGCAGGGCGGTCGTGCCGCCAAGGGCGGGGACCTCGCCGACGAAGGTGATGAGCGCAAAGGCCAGAAGCGTGGTGAAGCCGATGGCGATATAGGGCGTGCGGCGCGCGGGATGGACGGTGCCGAGGGAGGCCGGCAGCACGTGTTCGCGGCTCATGCCGTAGACGAGGCGGCTAGCCATCAGCATGTTGATGAGCGCGCTGTTGGCGACGGCGAACATGGTGATGAAGCCGAAGATCCAGATCGGGAAATTCGGCGCGCCGGCCTGAACGACCTTGAGCAGCGGGGTTTCGCCTTCGCCCAGTTCCTCGGGAGAAACCAGCGTGATCGAGGAGATCGAGACGAGCACGTAGATGGTGCCGGTGATGAACAGGCCGAGCAGCAGGATCTTTGGGAAAATGCGAGTCGGTTCCTTGGTTTCCTCGGCCATGTTCACGGAATCCTCGAAGCCGACCATGGCGAAGAAGGCGAGCGTGGTGGCGGCGATGACGCCCCACAGTGCGCTGCGATTTTCCGACCCGCCGAACTCGGTGATGCGCGAAACGTCGCCCTGGCCGGCGCCGATCGCCCACAGCCCGATGAAGATGATGATGAGCAGGCCGCTGAGTTCCACGCAGGTCAGCACGACATTGGCCTTCACGCTTTCGCCGACGCCGCGATAGTTGATGATGGCGACCAGCGCCATGAAGGCAAGGCCGATGACCGTGACGCCGATGCCGCTCTCAAGCCCGAGGTTGAAGGATTCGGAGAAATTCGCGGCAAAGGCGCGCGAGGCCGTCGAGGCCGAGGTGATGCCCGAGCACATGACGGTGAAGGCGACGATGAAGGTGATGAAATGAATGCCGAAGGCCTTGTGCGTGTAAAGGGCCGCACCGGCCGCGCGCGGATATTTGGTCACCAGTTCGAGATAGCTGAAGGCTGTGACGACGGCGACGGCAAACGCCACCAGGAAGGGCAGCCACACCACGCCGCCCACCTGCTTGGCGACCTGCCCGGTCAGGGCGTAGATACCGGTGCCGAGAATATCGCCGACGATGAACAAGAGCAGCAGCCACGGCCCCATGACGCGATGCAGGCTGGGCTCGACGGCGGCGTCTTTGGGCGGATTGGTGGCGGGAACATCCGTCATTTGCATTTCCTCCGAAACGCCCCCGCAGGCTTCCCGAAGCGCGTGGCGATCCCTTCGGATTGCTTGCCGCGCTTCAGGTCGTTGTTTTCTAAGCGCGTCGCGATCTTTCAGATTCG
>JBARWP010000365.1:0-2054 GCA_049646905.1 Pseudaminobacter sp.
GCAGGCATTGATCTCATTTTCCTGCTTGCCCCTACCTCTACCGATGAGCGTATTCGTAAGGTTGCCGGCGTAGCTCGCGGCTATGTGTATTATGTTTCGCTAAAGGGTGTTACCGGTGCCGGTAATATCGACACCGACGACGTGGCCCGGCATGTTGCCCGAATCCGGCAGCATGTTTCCATTCCTGTCGGGGTGGGTTTTGGCATTCGTGATGCTGACAGCGCCCGGCGACTTTCCGAGTGTGCTGATGCCGTCGTTATAGGCAGCAAGCTCATTCAGACCATGACCGCTGCGGCTGATGAGGCACTTGGGCAGGGGCTGAACACGCAGCAGGCTGACCAGGCGGCCGTCACGGCAGCGGCAGGCTGGCTGGCTGGCATTCGCCAGGCACTGCCTGACGGGGGCGCAGCCACCGCCTGAAGTATTGGCCGCACAAGGCGTCCTTTGCGGGGCAGACCAAAAAGGCGGCCCACCGAAGACAAAACAGAACAAAAGTCCGGCCGCAGGCCGGGCCTTCACCAGGAATGAACCATGAGCTGGATCGATAAAATTCTTCCACCGCGTATCAATCGCAATGAAGGCACGAAACGCGTGCCAGAGGGCGTGTGGGTCAAATGCCCGTCGTGCGAATCCGTCCTCTATAAAGAAGACCTCAAGGCGACACTCAATGTTTGCCCCAAGTGCGCCCACCACTTGCGCATTGGTGCACGTGAGCGCATTGATGCATTGCTTGACCCTGAAGGGCGCGCAGAAATTGGGCAAGACACACGCCCCATGGATCCTCTCAAGTTTCGCGACAGCCGCAAGTACCCAGAAAGGGTCGCTGAAGCCACGCGGCTCACGGGCGAAAGTGAAGCCATGGTTGTCATGAGTGGCTCTATTCTGGCCGTTCCGGTTGTGCTGGCCTGCTTTGAGTTTGCCTTCATGGGCGGTTCTATGGGGTCTGTGGTCGGAGAGCGTTTTGTACGGGGGGCCCGGGAGGCCATCAAAAACCGTACGCCATTTATTTGTGTCGCTGCATCGGGCGGTGCACGCATGCAAGAAAGCCTGTTTTCGCTGCTGCAAATGGCCAAGACCAACGCCATGCTTACCCGGCTGTCAGCCGAAGGCCTGCCCTTCATCAGCATTCTTACTGACCCCACCATGGGCGGCGTCTCGGCCAGCTTTGCCTTTATGGGTGATGTGGTCATTGCAGAGCCCAGGGCGCTTATCGGCTTTGCCGGCCCCCGGGTCATCGAGCAAACTGTACGCGAAACACTGCCAGAAGGCTTCCAGCGCTCAGAGTTTCTGCTTGAAAAAGGAGCCATTGACATGGTGGTGGACCGACGAGAGATGCGCAGCGAACTGGCGCACCTGCTGACCTTGCTCGCACGTCAGCCTGCCGACGTGATCGCGAAAGCGTAACCGGCCGGCATACGCAAGGCTCTGCCGTTCAAGACGGATTGCTACCTGGGTTGGGTACCGTACCACTTCCAGGTCGTCGGGCACAAAAAGAAGTTAAACCACCGTCACCACTGCTGCAGCAAATAAAACACCCCAAACGCTTAGATAAAATCCAGGCTTTTGGGGTGTTTTTTTACTTGTCGGGTGTTCGTGCTGCCCCGACGCTGAGCCCGAAGGCGCGCACCAGGGCAGACGGATTACTCGGTTTCTACCTGTTTGAGCGGCTCGTCAGCGGCGACGGTGGCGGGCTTACGGGACCGTCCGAGGCGCACTGGTGGCGTAGTAGGCAAAGGCTGTGTGGCAACCCGTGTTTCGACCATTTGCATATCTGTATTTGCCAGAATCTGCTCCAGTGTTGACGTTTTCCCATTGAGCGGGCTTGCTGCCTGCTGGGCTTGCGCTGTCGTGGCCTTTTCGTCGCTGAGATCAGCGTCGGTGTGTGCCGGCACAGCATCGGTCTGGGTGTCTGTGGCCTGCGAACCGGCTACTTCGTCAACTTCGGCTGGCTCGGCGTAGGACTGAGCTGGTGTGTCGGTGTCAGCCTGAGTGTGTACCGGGATATCAGCCGAAGTATCAGCCTGAGTATCAGCCGAAGTATCAGCCGAAGTATC
>JBARWP010000366.1:0-5176 GCA_049646905.1 Pseudaminobacter sp.
GGTAGGGAATTAACTTGATATAGGTTCCGAGCCGCAGATAACCGGTGACGACCAGGAACGCCCCCGACATCATCACGGCGAGGATAAGCCCGTCGAGGCCATGCCGCTCGACGCTTGCCGCAACCAGCACGATAAAGGCGCCGGCCGGCCCGCCGATCTGGAAGCGGCTGCCCCCCAGCAGCGAGACGATGAAGCCGCCGACGATCGCCGTGAACAGCCCCTGTTGCGGCCCGACGCCGGAGGCGATGGCAATCGCCATGGAAAGCGGCAGCGCGACGATGGCAACCGTGAGGCCGGCAATCGCATCGGCACGGAAATGCGAGAGGCGGTAGCCCTCGCGCAGCACCGTCACCAGCTTCGGGGTGAACAGTTCGGAAAAACTCGGCTCTGTCCGGGTCGCGCCGGTCCGGCGGCGTTTGCTCATCTCTGCCTTCCGCTGCGCCGACCTGACTTCAGGTCGCGCCTGTTATGCGGATCAGCCGGAAGCCCCGCCGGGGCCGGGCTGCCTGAGGCGCACGCCCCGGCCGCCGCCCTCGCTCGGCTGGTTTTCGCCGATCAGTTCCACCCCCGCGCTTTCCAGCGCCTGGATCACCTTGACCAGTGTATCGACCACTCCCCGCACCACCCCGTCGCTTGCCTCCATCCGCTGGATGGTCGGCAGCGAAACGCCGGCAAGCTCGGCGAGCGTCTTCTGGTCGATGCCGGCCAGCGCCCTTGCGGCGCGCATCTGCGCTGCTGTGATCACCGGTCGGGGCTCCTGCCTGAGTCCGCAAAATAGATGTATAATACAATCATAGTGATGTTTCAAGCATCAATGTGAAGTTACGACGCATCAGTCTCCTCCGTTCGCGTGCTCTCGCCGCAGGAACCGGCGGGCAATCAGCCAGCACAGCATCGCCCAGGCGGATCCGGCACACCATCCAGCAAGAACGTCCGAAGGCCAGTGCACACCGAGATAGATGCGGCTCACCCCGACGCAGAACGTCACCAGCACGGCCAAGAAAAGCACGTAGAGCTTTATGGCGCGACCCGGCAGAATATGCGTCAGAAGCGCACCCAGGGTCAGATAGGTGACTGCCGAAAGCATGGCGTGACCGCTGGGAAAGCTCAGCGTGTGCACCTCGACCAGATGCGAGACGAGGTCCGGGCGCGGCCGGTCGACCCCAAGCTTCAGCATGCTGGACAACATCTGGCCGCCCGCGATGGAGGCGAACACGAACAGCGCGGCCGCCGGCTTGTCGGCCAGCAAAAGATAGATGATCGTCGCAAGCGCGATGAAGATCAGCACCACCGTGCCGCCAAGGCTGGTGACGTCGCGCACGGCCTCCTCCATCCAGGACGGGCCGATGGGCGCGGACGGATCGCCCGCGACACGGAATGCCAGCAGGATCTCCGTGTCGAAACTGTGCGGGGCGGCATCGCGCGCAACCTCCATCAGCTCAACGAAACCCCACAGCCCGCCGGCGACGACCAGCAAGGCAAGCAGCACAATGAATTCGATCCTGCCGCGAAGGGGCGATAGTGATTTCTGCATCGCTTCCTCAATAGGCAGCCTGCCCGATGTGTGCAACGTGCGGCTGTTCCATCCCGCGCTGTCATGTTGCTGTTATGCTGCGCGGCTAGCGGTGGCCCCGTCTCCAGCCACGGATGAAGCCAGAGGAAAACCGCCATGAACGAGCACCTTTCTCCCGACCAGAAATTCCGGACGAGCCTGCTTGAGGAGAATGACGGGCCAAGCCGCAATCCGACCCAAAACCAGACGATGGGCGAGGTCATCGCTGCGCGCTTTTCGCGCCGCGGCTTCCTGAAAGGATCGCTGGCGGCAACGGCGATTACCGCCACCGTCAGCCCCATTGCACTGATCACCGCCGACAATGCCCGCGCCGCAAGCGGCTCGGCCTTTTCGTTCGACGAGGTCGAGGCCGGCATAGATGAAAAGCACCATGTCGCCGCCGGCTATGATGCCGATGTGCTGCTGCGCTGGGGCGACGGCCTGTTTGCCGATGCACCGGAATTCGATCCGACGAAGCAGAGTGCCGAGGCCCAGCGCCGCCAGTTCGGCTATAACAACGACTATGTCGGCTATGTTCCGATCGACGGTTCGGCCGAGCACGGCCTGCTGGTGGTCAACCACGAATATACCGATCCGCATCTGATGTTCCCCGGCCTGGTCACGATCGCCGAGGGCAAGATCACCATGGCGCCGCTGAGCAAGGAGCAGGTCGATATCGAGATCGCCGCCCATGGCGGCACGGTGGTCGAGATCCGCAAGACGGACGGCAAATGGCAGGTGGTCAAGGAGGGCAAATTGAACCGCCGCATCACCGCCGATACGCCGATACAGATCACCGGCCCGGCAGCCGGCCACGACCGGCTGAAGACCAATGCCGACCCCAGCGGAACCCAGGTCCTCGGAACCATCAACAATTGCGCCGGCGGCGTCACGCCCTGGGGCACCTACATCATGGCCGAGGAAAACATCCATGGCTATTTCGGCGGCGAACTGCCCGCCGATCATCCGGAGGCGGCCAATTACGAGCGCCTCGGCATTCCCGAAGGCACCTATCAGTGGGCCGGCTTCTACGAGCGGTTTGATGTGTCGAAGGAACCGAACGAACCCAACCGCTTCGGCTGGATCGTCGAGGTCGATGTCAGCGATCCCAACTCGACACCGAAGAAGCGCACCGCGCTCGGCCGTTTCAAGCATGAGGGTGCCGAATCCATCGTCGCCCGGGACGGCCAGGTCGTCTTCTATCTCGGCGACGACGAGCGCTTCGACTATGTCTACAAGTTCGTGACCGCCGGCAAATACAACCCGGACGACCAGGCAGCGAACATGGACCTGCTCGACGAGGGCACGCTCTATGTCGCCAAATTCGCCGAGGATGGCAGCTTCGAATGGCTGCAGCTGGTGCATGGCGAGGGGCCGCTCACTTCTGAAAACGGCTTTACCAGCCAGGCCGACGTAGTGATCGAGACCCGCCGTGCCGCCGACCTGCTCGGCGCGACCAAGATGGACCGGCCGGAAGACATCCAGCCCAACGGCGTCAACGGCAAGGTCTACGTCATGCTCACCAACAACACCAAGCGCAAGGACGATCAGGTCGACGCCGCCAATCCGCGCGCGGAGAATGCCTTCGGCCACATCATCGAACTGATCGAGGAAGACGGCGACTTTGCCGCCACCAAGGGCAAGTGGGAGGTGTTGCTGAAATGCGGTGATCCGTCGGTCGCCGAGGTCGGCGCTTCCTTCTCCACCTCCACCACCGCCAATGGCTGGTTCGGCATGCCGGACAATTGCGCCGTGGATTCGGCCGGCCGGCTGTGGATCTCGACGGACGGCAACTCGCCCAAGGCCACCGGGCGCACCGACGGACTGTGGGCGGTGGATACGGAAGGCGAGGCTCGCGCCACGTCCAAGCTGTTCTTCCGCGTGCCGGTCGGCGCCGAAATGTGCGGCCCGCTGTTCACGCCCGACGACGAGACCGCCTTCGTCGCCGTCCAGCATCCGGGCGATGGCGGCGACGACTGGGAAGGCTTCGGCCGCCCGTCCTATTACGAGGACCTTTCCACCCGCTGGCCCGACTTCAAGGACGGCATGCCTGTGCGCCCAGCCGTCGTGGCCATCACCAGGCAGGGCGGCGGCAAGATCGCGGTCTGATCGCTTTCAACTTCCCCCTTCTCCCCGCCCGCGGGGAGAAGGTCCGGCAGGCAGATGAGGGCAGCATACAAGCCGGAATCTTACTCCCGACGCCCACTATTTCGCGGCCGCCGGCCCGAACATGATCATGCCGACCGCAACGACCGCCAGCACAAGTCCCGCGCTCTGCACTGTGCCGAGCCGCTCGCTGAAATAGGCGAGTGCGATCACATTGACCGCCACCAGTTGGATGACAGCCGACAGGCTGAAGGCCGACGACATGCCGAATTCGCGCACCAGCCGCAGCATGATCAGATTGCCGAGCGAATAGAGCAGCAGCGTCAGCGCCAGCTTGCCCAGGCTTGGCGCCAGTGCCCAGTATTTGGCGACGGTTGCCGCAAGCAGGAATATCGCCGTCGAGGCGGCGAGCTGCACGATGCCGGACAGGGACAAATCAAGCCTCCGAAAGACTGATCCGGCGCGGCGCGCTCGGCTGCATGATCTGTCGGCCAAAGGATTCGTTCCGTCAAGATGGGGCGAACGGTCCAGATGCTTCCTTGAGGAATGGAAAGAGATCGCGATCGAAGGAACCGCCTCCCTGCTCCAGCAACCTGTTGGTCCAGGCGCTTGTTTCGTTGCTGCGCGCTGCTTAGGTTTCGCCGACCAGCAATGAACAGAGAGGCTTTCGAAGATGTCCGAGGTCAAGGTAGCGATCATCACCGCCGGCGGCAGCGGCATGGGCGCGGATGCGGCACGCAAGCTTGCCGAGGACGGGTTCAAGGTCGCGATCCTGTCCTCGTCGGGCAGGGGCGAAGCGCTCGCTCAAAAGCTGGGCGGCATCGGGGTCACCGGCTCCAACCGCTCCAATGACGATCTGAAGCGCCTCGTCGATGCCGCTCTGGAGAAATGGGGCCGCATCGACGCCGCCGTCAACAGCGCCGGCCATGGGCCGCGCGCGCCGGTGCTGGAAATCAGCGACGAGGACTGGCATCTCGGCATGGAAACCTATCTGCTCAATGCCGTGCGTGTCGCCCGCCTGGTCACGCCGGCGATGCAGGCACAGAAATCCGGTTCCATCGTCAACATCTCGACCTACGCAGCCTTCGAGCCGGAGGCGCTGTTTCCGACGTCAGGCGTGTTCCGCGCCGGGCTTGCCGCCTTCACCAAGCTCTATGCCGACAAATATGCGGCCGAAAACATCCGCATGAACAATGTGCTGCCGGGCTTCATCGACAGCCTACCGGAGACAGGAGAGCGGCGCGAGCGCATCCCGATGGGGCGCTATGGCCGTGTCGAGGAGGTCTCGGAACTCATCGCCTTCCTGGCCAGCGAGAAGTCAAGTTACATCACCGGCCAGAACATACGCGTCGACGGCGGCATCACTCGGTCCGTATAGAGCAATTCCAGGAAAAGTGCGTAGCGGTTTTCCGTCCGGAATTGCGCAAAAACAATAAGGTAGAGCCTTTCTGCGATTCGAAGAAAGCGGAAAAGTTCTAGGAGCACGATGCCGAAAGGTCCGGACCTTTCGGACAAGAT
>JBARWP010000367.1:0-8696 GCA_049646905.1 Pseudaminobacter sp.
CGGCTGCCGCGCGGGCGCGTGGCATAGTAGGCGTCGGCCTCCTCGTCGCTGACGATTTCGACCGGCCCGCGCACCCGCACCTGCCGGCGCAGCGACTTCCAGTGGAAGCACATCGCCGCCTTCATGCTGCCCAATATCTCGCGGCCCTTGGCGCTCTCGAAATTGGTGTAGAAGACGAAGCCGCGTTCGTCGAAGTCTTTGAGCAGCACCATGCGCACGTCCGGCAGGCCCTGCGCGTCGACGGTGGCCAGCGCAACCGCGTTGGGATCGTTCGGCTCGCTCTTGCCTGCGTCGCCGAGCCACTCCGCAAAAAGCCGAAACGGCTCCGAACTCTGTGTAAAGTCACCGTCTGCTGCGTTTAATTCGTGCATTTTCAATCACTTACAATCAGGTGTCCAAAAGGTTTCCAAGCGAGGTTTCCAAAGCTCATTTGACGCGGGATAATTTCGGCTTGCGCACCGCCTGCTCGATCCGCGTCACCTTCTCCATCGCCTGCACGGCCAGGCGGGTTTGCGAGGCTTCCCGGCTGTAGAGTTCGGCATAGGCAATGTTCTTGTGGCCGAGCATTTCCATCAACTGCCGGGTCGAGGCATCAGCTTCCGCCATCTTGACGCCAAGCGCCTTGCGCAGGCCATGCATGGTGTAGCCAGGTTCAATCCCTGCTTCGGCGCACCATTCGGCCATGCGGCAGCTTAGCGAGTTGTCGGTGTAGGGTTTCCTGCGCGCGGATACCAGAACGGTTTCGGTATCACGCGGCAAGGGCGCTAGCTCCCGCGCCAGCATCGGCGTCATCGGCAGGAACAGCTTTCGTCCCCGCTTGCGGCCCTTGAACTGGACGAATTCAAAGCCTTCCACCGAGCGAACCGTATCCCCCTCCATGATATGCTTGATCGTCAGGTCCGACCATTTCAGCCGCGTCACGTCGCTGGCGCGGTTGCCGAGCCAAAGCGCCAGCGCATAGGCTGTCCGTTGCCGTGTGCCTATAGCCCAACGAGCCTCATATTTTGCCATGACGGCCGCCGGCCATGTCTTGTGACCATCCGTCTGCGGGTTCCGCGTCATCTTGTAGGTCGGGTCGGATTCGATCCATTCCTCGTCCAGCGCCACCATGATCAGCTTGCGCAGGCAAATCAGAACGATGCGCTCCATGTGCGGCGTGTGGCGAAAGGTGGAGAGGATCGCCTTGATGTGCGAGCGCCTCAACTCCTCAATCGCGCCGTCACCCAGCACGGCTTTGCCGATCGGCATGTCAAGGATGCGCTCAATGGTGAGCTGGTATCTGGTCCGGCTCTTCTGGTCGAGCGCGTGCCACTTGTCGTCCTCGCGCAGGAGGCGATAGGCGGCTTTCAGGCTCTTGGGGCTGGCGGCATTCGGATGCGTGACGACTTGCGCCGACAGGCCGAGGGTTGCCATTTGATAGGCGCGGTCGAATTCCTCCGAATGCGGCTCGCCGGGAAGCATCACGTCCTTGTGGCCGCTGCGCCGCAACCGCCACCGCGTCTTGCCGTGGCGGTCCTGCATGGACGATACGCCGGGATAGTCTGGATGCCTCATGGCGCGAACCATAGCGCCTCAATCACTTCACGGCATAGAGGCCGTCGAAGAAATTTCCTTTGGTGCTGTCGGGCAGGTCAGTGAAGGCGATGTCGATTGCCACGCGGTCCCATATGGTGCGTCCGTCGAGGCGCTTGGGCTTCGGCATCCGGCCATCCTTGACCATCTCGTCAAACTTGGTCGTGCCCACGCCAACATAGCGGGCTGCCTCATCCCGGCTCAAACCGCGTGGCGGATAGGCGATAGGATCGGCCTTGCTCATTCCGAGCCTCCCACGATCCTGAACAGCCTGAACACGCCATAGCCGAGCGCTGCGAAACCAAGCACCGCCAGCGGCAGGCCAAGCAGGGCAGGCACGATGATCTGGCCGAGGTCAGTCATGGTTCAGTTCCACATAGGGCAGCGGTTCACGTAAGGTTATCTCGGTGCCAACGGCGTAGGTATCAGCCGCCATCCGAAGTTCCGGCCCGAGGTCTTCCCATCCATCGCGACCGCTAAACCAGAAGGATGGTTTACCATCGTCATCAAGGCGAACCTCTACCCGTTCAGGCTCTCCAAATTGCCGGCTCATCGCCCTGCCTCCATCGCGGCCTTGGGACAAGGCTTCCTGCCAAGATGCTTCTGTGCGGCTTTCGTCCATCAAGACATGAGCCGGAGCAAATGCGCTGCGCCCCAAAATGTACGCGGCTTTCAAGTCAGCCTCCGTCACCGCCTGTTCTGCGGGGCGGGTGTAGAGTGGTGTCTGTCGATAGCCATTATCCAAATCGTACTGCGCCAGGGGGTGAAATTGCAGTCGATCCGGGCCAATTCCATAATGCTCGTCCGCTGGGGCATGAACACGATACGCCACCGGCTGCTGGCCTTCCGGTGCGTCGAAAGCGTAGGGGTATCCGTCTGCATCTGTATGCTCCCCGTCGATGCTTGGCTCGCTGTCGCCTACCAATATCGCGGTGTTTGCCATTCGCGCCGCCATGGCTTTCGTCGCTGCGTTGTATGCTTCCATGGAGCCGAACTCCGGTGCGGCTGGCTCAAGGGCGGAAAGGGGTGCATAGGCATGGTTCTCAAGCCAGTCATACGCTGCGTCGCGCCGATCACGGTCCTCATATTCGAGGCATATCGTGCCGCATGTCATCGACACAGCATCCGGCCTCGGCAGCACCTTCACCGCGCCTGTGCGGGAGAGGGCTTCGTCGCGTGTGGCGATCATCTCAAGACATTGCTGAATGCATTCAGCTTTACGTTCGTTCTCTGCCTCCAGTTCGGCAATGCGGGTGGCAGCCTGATGGCACAGGCCATAGAGACGCCAAGAGGGGCTTTCCCTGTGCGCTTGTTCCAGCGCCGTCACAAGCTCAACCATCCTTCCCTCCTGTCAGTGCGCGGCGGGCGGCGCGGAGATGGCCGACGCGCAAGCGGCCCGACATGGAATAACGGGCATTGCTGATCGGCCAGAATATGTCGTCGTCGGTCTCGTCATCGCCAATGTCATGCTCGGCAACTGCCGCAAACGGCGACAGCGCCTCCACCGCCTTATCCAGCAGCGCCTTGAGCCGTTCGATCTCGGCTGCTTGCGCTGCGATGGTGTCGGCGGCTTCATGGCGAAGGATGCTGTTAGCGTCGAGATAAGACCGAACGGCTGATATGTCGCCCAAGTCTATCGTCTGACGGTGCAGCAGCCGTTCCACCAGCCCATTGTCGGATGGGACGAGGGTGGCCGCGTCATCCTCGTAACGATATGTCGGGATCGGTCCGTCTACAGGCTCGCCGGTTTCAAGGTCTACGGTCGGGGAGCCCTCTAGGCAGGCGGCGTGGCAGATGCCAAGCTCTATGTCTGTGGCGCATAGGTCATCCGGCTTGAATGGTTCCGCACAGATGGGGCAAGGGCGGGCTCCCGCCGGCGCTTCCTGGTGTGTGGTCATGACTGGATCACCTCGTATAGACTGCGCCGGGGCGGCAGTTGTTTCGTCAGGGCTTTGGAGGGCTTGGGCTTATTGCGAGCAGACAGCGAGGATGATGGTCGGACGGCACCAGAAGCCTTGTCGCGCGCACGATCTGCCTTGCGCGTGCGGCGGATATCGTCTCCGGTTTTCGCCGAATGGCATACGCGGCATAAAACTTGCGCATTGGCCAGGATCGGCTCACCGCCGAGAATATCCGGCAGGATATGGTCAACCTCAGCTTCGCCCGGCTTGAGGGCGGCTTTGCACTTGTCGCATCGGCCGGCGGCGCGTTCGATGGCCGCTTGCTTGATCTTTCGGGTAAATTCGCGACGCGCCACGCTCACCCCCTTGACGCTATATATTCGGGATCAAGCGCAAGACTTGCCTGCGCGGCGGCCCAGATGTCCTGCTCAAAGCGCAGTTCTGCGCTGGTCACTTCCACCAGCATTGCATCCAGTGCGCGCTTGCCTCTGGCATTCGGCTTCATGGATGCTCTGCGCTGGATAAGGTCTTCGCGGGTGATGATCATGCTGCCTGCTCCCTCTCACTGACCCAGCCGTAAGTCTCGGCAAGCCACTGCTGAGCCTTGGCAAAGAAGGCCACAAACTCATCCTCTGCCATCTTGTCGAAGGCGATGGAGCCGGGGATTGCCACGGTCATTCCGGTGGGGAGCCGGATCAGATCCACGACGCCGGTTTCGAGCTTCAAGACTTCGTGCAACCGCTCTGCGCTCAGGGCACAATCCGTGGCGTCGATTACCTCTTGCAGCATCGCCCAATAGGCGCGGTGGCGACCGAGATTGCGGAACTCCTTGACCTCGATCTTGACGCGCTGACCGTTCGCCACGCCGTCGAGGGCGCGAAGATCGAACGACATTTCCGGGGCAAGGACGTTACCCTTGCGGATGAAACAAAAGACGGGCTTTTCGGGGCGCTTGGCCATTGTGTGAAACTCCCGCACCCGATCCCCGAAGGGACCGGGCGCTTTGCTGGTGGTCAGAACGGAATTTGGTCTGAATCCAAATCATCGGCGCGGTCGCCGTAGCTGCCGCCAGATTGTTCGTCGTAGCTGTTGCGCTGGTTGCCGGGACGGCTCGAATTGTCGTTGGGGTCGGAAGCGCGACCGCCGCCACTGTCGCCAAGCAAGATCAATCTGCCGCCAAACCCGGTCAGAACGATCTCGGTTGAATACCGTTCAACCCCGTCCTTTTCCCATTTGCGCGTCTGGATTTCGCCCTCGATGTAGAGCTTGCTGCCCTTCTTGACGTACTGTTCAATGACGCCGACCAGGCCGTCATTCCAGACAACTATGCGGTGCCATTCGGTACGCTCTTTCTTTTCGCCGGTATTTTTGTCCTTCCAGCTTTCGGACGTGGCGAGAGAGAAATTGGCAACGCGGGAGCCGTTATCCATGGAGCGGACTTCGGGATCGCCGCCGCAATTGCCTATGAGGGTCGCTTTGTTGAGAGAACCAGCCATGATCAGCCTGCCATCAGGAGTTTTGCGGTTTCGGGGAGGTCGTTCGCCGGAAGGTGGGCGCGGGCGAAGTCGAGATATTCACTGGCCAAGGCGGCGCAATATTCGTGCATCTCGGGGTAGCGGTAGGCTTTCAAGGCCTGCGGAGCCGCGACCGAATAGACCTTCGGCTCAAGTTCCTTGATGACGAAGATGTTCCATCGGAACTCGTTGGCGCCAAATATGTCGAGATAGAATTTCCACTGGCAGCCGTTCAGGTAGCGCTCGGGATCGAACTTGCCGGTCGTCTTGTGGTCGATGACGAGATTGCCACCAACGCCGTCCACTTGGCCAGTAACGGTCAGCCCGCCATAATTCCGGTATCCCCGCATTTCGCGGATGGAGGGTAACTCCATCTCGCAGTCGGGCAGGAGGAACCGATAGCCGTTGGCTTCCAACGTATCGTGGGAGCCTTCCCCTATCAGTTCCAGAGCCTTGTGGAAGGCGGTCCCGGCCAACATGGCCTCGGAAGGCTCATCCACGGTGATGAACTTGACCAAATCTTCAATGGTCGGTTCTTCCTGACCGTCGAAAAGCGGCGTCCAGCCTTTCCACTGGCGGAACGCCTCTACGTTGGAAACGCGCGCCATCATTTATGCGGCTTCCTTCTCGCGCTCGACGTATTCGGCCTTGGCCTTGTCGAAGGTCAGGCCAAGTTCTTCGGCGCGCTTATGGAGCAAGGTTTTGCAGACGGTCCCGCCGTCCTTGGCGCGGGTCAGAAGGCCATTGATGCCATCGGGGTCCGTTACGGTCGGCAGCGTGTCGCGGAACCAATGCTGTTCGGCCATCGCCTCACGCTGGCTTTCCGTAAGCTCGTTGAGACGATCCTTGATCCGCTGGATGACGGAGGCAAGGAAGGTATCGAACTCGGCACTGGTGGAATCGGGTATCTCCAGCGGTTCCAACTGGCCTGGGTTCTTGCCGAATGCGGCGTCTGTCGGGGAGAAGCGAAGCCAGCGCTTGTTGTTGGCAATGACCAGCCGGCCCATTGCGTCGGCGGCCTTGTAGATTTCGCCCTTGGACCCGCCTTGCACGTCCAGACGTTCGATAATATCGTCACCGTTGCGCTGTTCATCCATGTGGGCGATCAGCACCACGTCCTTTCCGAAGCTGTTGAGAAGCTTGAGGAAAGACGTGAAGCGGGATTTCAGTTCGCCGTAGCCCTGCAAGGTGAGGGCACCGCCGCGACCATGCTTGGGATTAGTGCGGATAATATCGGCGGTGAGCGCATCCAGTGCCCTGCCTGCGGTATCCACGATAACGGTCTTGAATGGCGCCAGGTCGTCGGCGGTGATGCCCGCAACATCGGACCAATCACCAATGCGAACCGCGTCCTTGCGGTTAGCAGCACGATGGCTGCCGTTGTCGAAGTCGAGCAACAGCGGTGCATCGGCGGTAAACGCGAGCGAGGTCTTGCCCAGGCCGGGAGGCCCGTAAATTACGGTATTCAGTCGATCGACGGTGATAGGATCGGATGCACGGGTGATTTTCAGGGCCATTTCGGCCTCCTTCGGTTAGAGTTCGCGGAGATACCAATGCCAGTAGAGGCGGGCGCTCTTGACCAAGCGGGCGATGTGCCGCTCGTCCTGCGTCTCTCTGGCGGTGCGGAGAAGGCGGCGGGCGCTGTCGCGGCAGGTGATGGCAAGTTCGCTCATTTCGCCTTCCTCGCTTCAAGGTTGATGATTTGCGCGCTGGGCGGGCAGATTGCGTTGGCTTCATCTGGCGTCAGGCCAGCGACAAGAAGCGCATCGTTCCAGCGCTCAAGCGTATCGCGCTGCATCCGGCTCATTTCGATCAGGGCCAGTTCGGCAATATGGTCAGGAGCCATCGGCACCATGCCGAGCGCCTTGACGGCCTTGAAGCCGTAGGGGACGTGCTGGTTCATATCGGCTGCTCCATTACGCCCGCTACAATCGCCAGCGCGAATACAAGCGCTATTGAGAGAGACGGGCGGGTGGCTAAGTGGTTGAAAAGGAATGTCATCACGCGGCCCTTTCCTTACTGGCGAGCCGCTTCCGGTTCTCGCGCTTGAGCTTGTGGCGGAGCCATTCGCACTCGATCATTTCGGCGCGAATTTCTGCTATCTGCTCGTCGGTGAACCAATCCAACCCGCGCCACCGGGATGTGACCCGGTTCAGGGCAGCATCGAATGTGTTGCCGCCGCTCAAGGTGTAATCGTTGAGCTTGATCTGACGCTCGTGGCGGGCGCGGTCCATCAGAATTGCTCCTGTTCACGATTGAACTGATGCCGGGCATCCCCAGCACTGGCGTCTCGGTCCCATGCGGTTCCGGCGTAGTCGTCGGGATACCCGTCGTCGCACGGCTCAAGCCCCAGGTATTCGGGCGATGCGCCGTCATGCAGTGCAGCGAGCGTGCGGTCTGAAACCTCGTAATATTCACCAGTCTCGGCACCATCTGGCACGACAAGGACGATGTGACGGGCAGGGTTGCCGCCACCAAAGACGCTGACGACGCGATGCACCGTCTGGCGGGCTCGGGGCTTGCCGAGCAGGGAAAGGCTGTGAGCGGTCAGGGCGAGGGAGGTCATGATAAAGCGTTCCTTTGAAAACGTTCAGGAAACCGGCGCCGGTGAAGCGCCGGAAACCAGAGCGCCTTAGTCCGCGACGCGACGCGCCATTTCAGTGAATGGGTTGAATTCGCGCTTGATCGGGATTTTGTACGTGCCTGGCTCTATACGGTGCGAACCGTGAGGGTTGCCGGCTGTCTGGCGAAGCGTGGTCGCCTTCTCGACAATCGCGTAGAGAATTCGCATACCGGCAGGAACGCCCGAGGTACGCTCCATCACTGTCACGCCCTCCGCATCAAGAACGTGGTGATGGTGGCTTTCGCTCTCACCCACGATGATGACTCCGCCTTTCGCCTCAACCGGACGCATATCGCAATCCGGCAGAGCCGCTATCGGCTCCATACGCACTTCACCCTGTCGAACGATGGTCATTTTGTAGCTCCTTTCAGCTAACGTGATCGGGGTATTGGAAATCCGCTTCGGCCTCTCCGAAGGACCAGGCTTGCGCGGCGCGAACAGTCGTGATGGCCTTGCCGTCGATATCGGAGACGCGCGGGCACCCCTCTACGATGAGGCCGTTTCTCTTGCAGTAGGCACGGAGGAACAGACCTGGCTCTGGAAGCCCGGGAAGGGTCAATTCGATGAGGTCGCCGTGATCCGGGTCCGGGTCGCTGTCGATAATACTGGCGTCCAGAACGTCGAGCATCTTCGGCCAGCCGATGATTTGCGCTCCAGCCGCTCTCTGTTCGACGTTTTCGCAGCGCAGTACTTCAGCCGGGTCTATGGTGTCCCGGTTCTCGATCCACGCTCCCGGTACACGAACCCCGTGCCAGTGATACAGACTCCATCCGTCACGCCAACGATGCGACGGGCCATCTTCGCAATGGGGTCTGTTTTGATCGTCAACCTTTAGAATCTCGGGGAAATCCGAAACCATGCAGAATTCTTCGTGCATGACACGGAATCCGCCATGAATGGCTGCTTGTTCCCAATGTGTGTAGGCAGAATGGCTAGTAAGCTCTAACCCAATGATGTCACGACAGGCTGTGAGGTAGCAGTCGTAGCCAGCCCACATGTTACCGCCCTGATATGAATTAACCCAGCGCCGTGAGCACTCGATACCAAGCTTCCCAGCCAGAGCAGCACATGCATGCGCTGCTTGCT
>JBARWP010000368.1:0-2226 GCA_049646905.1 Pseudaminobacter sp.
GGAGGTTGCGCGGGATATCGGGCGCAACCGCGATGATCGCGCACGCATCCTAGCGATCATCGAAGAAGGTCGTGTTCGCCTTGAAAAGAAATTCGAGACGGTTCGCGATCGGATTCGCAGCGCCGACGACGCCCCCGCTTGACTGCCGCCGTTAGAACAGCAAAGTTGAGTTCTTCCCCCCGCAATCGTGCGCCCATGGAGACCCCGGCCGGCAAAGGCAGGCGCTTCCGGGCGTCCGTCTCGGCCCTGGTATTCGGCTGATTATCGGCCGGAGCCGCGTCAACGAGTAACAGGGAAAAGGGTCAGTTACATGATGAATGTTGGAACTGGAAAGCGCGCGATCAGCCAAGAATCGATCGAAGCTGCGGTCAGTGCACAATCGATTATGAACCTGGTGAGCTTGGCTATCGACCGGCTGGGAGCAGACGAGAACTCCGAAATATTGGCCAATGCGGCATTTGATGTTGCTCGCGCTGCATCGTTGGCTTCGGATCTGATGACGTCCGTCATCGAAGAATTGAACGATGACCGGCGTGCTGACGGGGGGAACTGAATGCGCTCGCCAAGAAACTTTCACCCCCAAAAACCTCGACGAGAAAAGCCTGTCACTCTGCCGAGGATCGAGCGCGCGCTCGACCGCCTGGCCGTGATCATGGTCGATGATCCTGCGATCGCGCAGGAACTGGTCCCGATCTTTGAGATGCTTGAGAAAGAGGCGGAAAAATACCGATCAAACGCCGCTGCGCTTGATCGTGCACGTGAGCGTGCCCGGCGGGCGCGCGCCGATCACCCGCTGGCTCTCGACGCGCGATTTCACCGAACGCGCGATCTTCTCGACCGAATAGGTCGGCACCTGGAACCGGAACGGCCCCAATCCCACCAACATCTTTTGTCTCCTAGCGGGATGAAGCGTCCCGGGTTTTCTGGAGGCGGTTTCATTTGAGTCATGCGACCATATCGAGGGTCTCGCTGGCTGCATAGTAATTTGCCTCGGCTTCGGCCGGCGGGATGTGGCCGATAGGGCCGAAGAGGCGGTGATTGTTGAACCAATCCACCCAGCGCAAGGTCGCCATTTCGACGGCCGAGGCGTTTGGCCAGGACCGCCGCCGCCATATGACTTCAGCCTTGTAGAGACCGTTGACCGTTTCGGCGAGTGCGTTGTCATAGCTATCGCCGACGCTGCCGACGGACGGCACGAGATCGGCCTCGGCCAGACGCTGGGTGTAGTTCATGGCAAGGTATTGGCTTCCCCTGTCGCTGTGATGGATGAGCTTGTCCTCGGGACCGGGCCGGCGCGCATGGATGGCCTGTTCCAGGGCATCGAGAACGAAGTCGGCCGTGGCCGTGGTGCTGACCTTCCAGCCGACGATCCTGCGGGCAAAGGCATCGATGACGAAGGCGGCATAGGCGAACCCGGCCCAAGTATGGACGTAGGTGAAGTCGACCACCCACAGCGCGTTCGGCCGCTCGACCTTGAACGCCCGGTTGACCTTGTCCAGCGGGCACGGCGCCTTGGGGTTGCTGATCGTGGTGATGCAGGACTTGCCGCGCCGCACGCCGGCCAGCCCCATCGACCGCATCAGCCGTTCCACGGTGCACCTGGCCACCTTGATCCCTTCCCTGCGCATCTGGTGCCAGACCTTGCGCGAGCCGTAGAGGCCGAAGCTCTCCTTATGGGCCCGCTCAATATGCTCCTTAAATTCATCATCACGGCGGGCGCGGGCCGGCCGCCTGCCGGGATCGGCGAGACGGGCGGCATGTTCGTGCCAGGAGGACGGGGCGATCTTCAGCTCGCGGCAGATCGGCTCGATTCCCAGGTCCTCATGATGAGCGTCGATGAACGCCATCATCATCTCTCGCGGCGGTCGAGCTCCGCCATTGCAAAATACGCCGATGCCTTGCGCAGGATCTCGTTGGCCCGGCGCAGTTCCTTGACCTCGCGCTCCAGGAGCCGCAACCGCTCCCGCTCATCGGCTGACAACGCCGGCGATCCCGTTCGGTGTCCCGCATCCTGGCGGCACCAGCGCCGCAGCGTCTCGGCCGTGCAGCCGATCTTCGATGCGATCGAGGTCATCGCCTCCCATTCCGAGCCGTAGTCGGCGCGGTGCTCACCAACCATCCGCACCGCGCGCTCGCGGACTTCAGGCGAAAATCTGTTCCGGGTATTGTTCATGGCATCGGCTCCTTCTCACAAAGCGGAGCCTCCGGAAAACCCGGGACGCTTCA
>JBARWP010000369.1:0-4390 GCA_049646905.1 Pseudaminobacter sp.
ATACAATATGTATCCCACCCCACCGAAGATGCCGAGCAGGAAGACGTCGAATGGGCTGCGGTTGATGCTGTAGGCGCCTACGCAGCAGAACAGCAAGATAGCGGGGGCCAGCACACGATACGGCAGGTCGAGAAGCTTTACCCATACGCCGACCAGCGGCAGGTTGAGGATCACAAGCATCAGGTTGCCAACCCACATGCTCGCCACCAGCCCCCAGAACAGTTCCGGACGTTCCCCGACCAACTGTGTCCCTGGCTGCAGACCCTGCATCATGAAGGCACCCAGCATGAGGGCCATGATCGGATTGCCGGGAATGCCAAGTGTCAAAAGCGGGATGAAGGAGGTCTGTGCCGCACCGTTGTTGGCGGCCTCCGGCCCTGCCACGCCCTCGATCGCGCCGCGTCCAAACCGGCTCTTGTCTTTCGAGATCTTCTTTTCCAGCGCATAGGAGGCGAAGGATGAAAGTGTCGGCCCGCCCCCAGGCAGTGCGCCGAAGGCTGATCCAAGCAGCGTCCCCCGCAAGGCTGGCATGCCGATCGCACGAAGCTGGCTGAAGGAGGGCCAAAGCCGCCCGACCCGCTTCAGGAAAGTCCGATCTTCGTCCTTTCCTTCGAGATTGATGATCATGTCGCCAATCCCGAACAGGCCCATCGCAATGATGGCGAAGTCTATCCCGTCGCCGAACGCCGGAATGCCGAAAGTGAAGCGCTGTTGGCCTGAACTGGCATCGATGCCGATCAGCGAGAGCATCACGCCGACCGAAATCATCGCCAATGCCTTCAGGATCGAGCCATGGGCAAGAATGACGGCGGCGACCAAGCCGAATAGAAGAAGGGAGAAGTAGTCGGCGGGGCCGAATTTAAGCGCGAGTTGCGATAGCGCCGGTGCCGAGAAGGCGATGAGAAATGTCGCGAATGTTCCCGCTATGAAGGATGCGAGTGCGGCCGTTGCAAGCGCCAGGCCCGCCTGGCCATTGCGTGCCATCTGGTAGCCGTCGATCGCAGTCACGACGGAAGACGATTCACCCGGTAGATTGACCAGAATGGCGGTGGTGGAGCCGCCATATTGCGCGCCGTAATAGATGCCGGCGAGCATGATCAACGCGGCATCCGGCGTCAGGGAGAACGTGAAAGGCAGCAGAATCGAGATCGTTGCGATCGGCCCGATGCCGGGCAACACGCCGACAAGAGTGCCGATCAAGGCTCCTGTGAATGCGTAAGCCAGATTGCTTAGAGTGAACGCGACCGAAAAGCCGATTCCCAGGTTTCCAATCAACTCCATGCCTAACCCCCCCAGACTGGAAACAACCGCATCGGCAGGCCGATGGCGTAGACAAACACGAAGGCAGCGAATGCCGCGAAGCCGACGGACACCAGAAGGACTTCGGCATAGTTCTTGATCGGCCGGGCATGGGAGGCAATGAGGATTGCCGCCATCGTAGCCGGGACCAGCCCGCTCTCGATCAACGCCCCGAAGGAAATGATCGCAAGCAGGGTGCAGGCGATAGACCTGAAACCTATGTGTCCGACGGCTTCATCTGCATCCTGGAACGAACAAAAGACCAGGATCGCTCCGAGCAGGGTGGTGATGGAACCTACGACCAGTGGGAAGTAGCCGGGACCCATGCGTCCTGCGGTGCCGATATGGTAACCGAACGACAATATCACACAGGCAAGACCTACCGAACTGAACAGCAGACCCGAAAGCAAGGTGCTCGATTGACTGATTTTCATGTACCTAACCAATAGAGTTATGTTTGCCCGGACCATGACGGCAGGTCCGGGCAAACTGCTTCCGTCAGTCCGCCTTGATACCAACTTCCTGGATCACTGCAGCCCACTTCGCCTCGTCGTCCTGGATATATTTGAGGAAGCTTGCAGGGCTGTCGTTCGACACGGCTTTTCCACCCCGCTCGGCGATCCGGCTTTTCACCTCGGGATCGTTCATGACCTCGACGACCGCGGCATGAAGCTTGTCGACGATGGCCTGGGGAGTGCCGGTCTGGACAAAAAGCCCCTGCCAGGCAACGCCAGTGGCGTCGCCATAGCCAAGATCTCCGACTGTGGGGGTATCGGGAAGTGCCGGCGTACGCTCGGACGTCGACACGGCCAAAGCCTTCAGTTTGCCGGTCTGGACGTGGGGTAGGGTGGACGAAATCGTTCCGAACATCAGTTGGACATGACCGCCGATCACATCTGCCGCGGCCGGACCCGCACCGCCGCCATAGGGAACATGGTTCAGTTCCATGCCGGCCAGGCTCCGGAACCGTTCCATGACCAATCGATCAAGCGTCGACGAGCCGGGCGAGGCGAAGCTGAGCTTGCCCGGATTGGCCTTCACATGCGTGACGAGTTCCTCGACATTGGCCGCCGGTACATCAGGGTGGGCAACCAGCAGAAGCGGGGTCTCGGTCATCACCGATACCGGAATGAAGTCCTCCAGCGGCTTCACCGTCATATCGGCATAGACGTGCGGGTTGAGCGCGACGGCTCCGATATCGCCAAGAAACAGCGTATAGCCGTCCGGTGCCGCACGCGCGGCAATGTCCATGCCGAAATTGCCTGCACCGCCCGAGCGGTTATCGACCACGATCTGCTGGCCGAGCAGCGCCGACATCTTTGGCGCTGCTATACGTGCCAGGAAGTCAGAGGCTCCACCCGGAGCATAGGGTACGACCAGGCGGATCGTTTGTTCAGGATAGTTGGCGGCATCCTGGGCCTGCGCGTTGTGTGCGAGAGAACCTGCTGACGCGACGATTGTCACGGCAGCAAGAAGAAGAGATTTCCAGCTTTTCTTATACATATGTTCCCCTCCGTTATTTTATCCACGGATGTGGTTTGTTGTTTGCTTCTGATTCTTCATGCGGTCGACGATTAATAGATGGGCCACCTCCCCGGAACGATGATCTTGCCGCGCTGAAGTACCTGGTCTCCCAGCTCCTGGCACCGGTTTAGAATTTCGTCTTCATCAACGGTGAGGACCCGACGATTGTCCATGATGAGCGCACCGTTGATGAAGACTGTCTCGACGCAGTCGCCTGACGCCGAGTAGACGAGATTCTGCACTTCGCTGAAATTCGGGTACCATTCCGGACGGTGCATATCGAGGACGATGACGTCCGCCTTCTTGCCCACTTCCAGCGATCCGATTTCATTCTCCATGCCGATAGCCTTCGCGCCATTGATCGTGGCCATTTCGATCGCGGCTTCGGCCGAAGAGATGCCCGCATCGTTGCGGTAGTCCTTCGGCAGGGCCGCCGCCAGATACATGGTCCTGATCATGTCGGCATAGTTGGAACAATCCGCTGCATCCGAGCCGATGGCGACGTTCACGCCATGCTCGAGCATTTCCGGGAACCGGCCCTTGGATGAAAGCTCGTAGTTGAGCTTCAGGGCGGTGGACGGGCAGTGGATGACATTGGTGCCGCTGTCGGCCAGCAGCCGTATTTCGCGGTCGGTGCACTGGACCATATGGACCATGACCACATTCGGCCCGCAAACGCCCAGATTGCAGACATGCTCGACCGGGCGAAGTCCGGTGCGGCTACGGGTGTCGGTAACCTCCTCGGTCATGGCAGCAAGATGGAAATTCAGCGTCGTGTTGTAGTCGTCCGCCATCTTCTTCGATTCTATGTAGAGCTTGTCCGTCACACGACCGAGCCCCACGACATCCACACAGGCGCGAACCAGGCCACCATTGTAGCCGTCGCGGAATTTCTTCAAGAATTTCAGGTTCTCGCAGATGCATGTTTCGGTGTCCTCCACCAGCATGCCGTGGCCCAGGATCGTCTGGTCGAACGAACGGCGGCCCATCAGGCCGCGCATGCCAACGCGGCTGATCGCCTCGATCACGGCTTGGGGATTGTAGGAGCCTGCCTCCAGGAAGGTCGTCGTTCCTGCCTTCAATGTCTCGAGAAGAACGGTGAGGGCGCCATAGATTTCATCTTCCGCATTGAGCACGGTCGCCACTTTTCCGTGGACGTAGTTCGACCAGAGCCAGCCGCCCGAATCTTCCGGCGCAAGGCCGCGGTGCATGGTGTGGTAGAAATGGAGGTGGGAATTGACGAAGCCCGGCATGACCAGCTTGCGGCGGCAGTCAACGACCTGCTTGGCATCGACGAACTTCTCGAGTTCCTCGCGCTTTCCAATCGCTACCAGTTCCGAGCCGCGAAAGGCGACGGCACCGTCACGAATGATACGACGTTCCTTGTCGACCGTAATGACTGTGCCCCCCGACAAAAGATAATCGGCATTCATCTGCTAAACCTCACCCGACTGCAAAAATCGGCGCCCTCAGCGCCATCTGTTCCGGCGGATGGTGCGTTCGGACCATCGGTCCTGTCCAATATAATTATGGTATCCGACCCATTCTAAAATAGTATGTGCGGACC
>JBARWP010000370.1:0-4216 GCA_049646905.1 Pseudaminobacter sp.
TCCTACATCCCCGGCGATCATGTCGATGTCATCGAACTCGACGAGATCAACGAGCGCCTGGTCGAGGAAGGCAAGAAGCCTGCCGAGGGCCAGCCGGTGCTGCTGGGCATCACCAAGGCTTCGCTGCAGACGCCGTCCTTCATCTCAGCCGCCTCCTTCCAGGAGACTACGAGGGTGCTGACGGAAGCGGCCGTGGCCGGCAAGACCGACATGCTGCAGGGCCTGAAGGAAAACGTCATCGTCGGCCGGCTGATCCCGGCCGGTACCGGCGGCCAGATGAGCCAGATCCGGCGCATCGCGACCTCGCGCGACGAACTGATCCTCGACGAGCGCCGCAAGGCATCGGGAGCGGAGGCCGCCGAGCCGATGCTGACCGATATGGTCAACGCCGCGCAGTAAGACCTGGATCGCTGCGTGTCCACGGACGCGCAGCCTCTGAAGCGTTCCGAATAAAAGAGCCGCCGGTGCAAGCCGGCGGCTCTTTTTATTGGCAGAGTTCCGCCTGCGCTTGCGGAACTCGATCTGGCCATAGAGACAGGGCTCGTGCGCCGACGCCCGAGGTTTATTTCGGACATCGGCAGGAACGGCAGAGCAATTTGTTAGCTTTGCTGAACGACTTTTGTGATCGAGGCATCAACACCCCCCATGTGGGAGTTTCGAGGCCCCGCAATCGAGCGATATCCCTACTCCCGGTTTGATATTCAGGCAGTAGGGGATACCCATGATTTCGAAGAAGACCATGATCGCCGTTGCGGTCATTCCGCTGGCATTGGCGCTCAGCGGATGCAAGCACAATGACAGCTCGGCAGAAGGGCCGGGCGGCCCTGGTGGACCGGGAGGCCCAGGCGGCCCCGGCGGTCCTGGTGGCGGGCTCGTGGCCGGCGACTATGTCGCGACCAAGACGACGGATACTGCTGCCGCAGCCGTCAAGGACGGAGAGACCTTGAGCGCAGCAGCAAGCAATTCCTCGACCATTCAGCTGGCATATGGCGGTGGCACGGCAAAGGCGGTCGATCCGGCAGCATTCTCGGTCAAGAAAAACGCCAAGGGCGGCATGGACATGACCGTCAATGGCGAGACGGTAAGCTTTGCGGACGCCGACAAATTCGTCGAGCCCGATGGCAAATCCTACGAATGGGAGAATGCGGGCGGCTACCTCTCGTCGCACACTTCGGACACGAAGAGCATTCTCGACGGAACCGACGCGAAATACCTGCAGGTGTGGCAGTATAGCGCTGACAAGGCCGGTGTCGGAACGACGGGTTATGCGGTGGTCGGCGCCGAAACCGCGCCTGAGACGGTGAAAGCCCAAGCCAACGCGACCTACAAGGGCTGGGCACGCGTCGATACGCGCCAGGAAACCGACATAAGGGACCGCGTGGGCGTGCGTGGCGACCTGACCCTTGCCGCGAAGTTCGATCAGGGCTCGGTCTCGGGGTCGATCGACAATATCGAAGCGCGCCAGCGCAACGTCGATACCGGCAACGTATGGACCGGCTGGACGCCCGTGAACGGCGCGGCAATCTCCCTGACCGAGTCAAAGATCAGCGCCAACGGCTTCACCGGCGGTAGCGTCGTCGGCAACGCAGCGGCCAACACCGCGATCGACGGCAACCTCAATGGCAGCACCTATTCGGGCCGCTTCTATGGTCCGAATGCGGAGCAGGTCGGTGGCGTGATCTCCGCCAAGGGCATCAGCGAGGGCGGCAAGTTCGTCGGCGCCGGGTTCTTCGCAGGCGAAAAGCAATAAAGAGTGGCCTGAAGGACAGCCATTCCGGGAGCCAAACGCGATATCGCGTTTGGCTCCTATTTTACCCCACTCAGAGTATCGGATCCGTGCTTTCTCGCTTGATCTACATTTTTGCCGGCATGCTGGGGATCGTCGGCGGGCTAGCATCCATTGCCAGTGCTTCGACAGTCGGCGAGCAGGCGACGCGTGCCATTCAGCTTGTCGGACAGGGTGACTTCGAGACGGCCCGCGACGTTCTGCGCGAGGCGGTAGCCGGTCGCCCCGATGCACCCTTGCACCAGGCGCAGCTTGAAGGGCTTATTCTCCGGAGGCAGGGAAGGAATCGCGAGGCCGTCGAGGTCTTCCGGTTCATCCTTTCGCGCGAGCCCAATTTCACGCCGGCCCGGATCGAATTGTCGAGTGCTCTGGCCGAACTGGGTGATTCGGATGCCGCGCTGCATCAGTTGCAGGTCATCGAACTCGGCTCGGACGATCCCGAGATCCGCCGCCAGGCCCGCTCCTTCGGCGAGAGCGTGAAGGATCGGCGACCTTATGGCTTTTCCGGCTACGTAACCGTCCTGCCTTCGACAAATCTGAACAGAGGCTCCGGCCACACCGTGGTCAAGGTCGGAGACATGGATTTCGAGATCGACGAGGAAGGCCGCAAGCAAAGCGGTGTCGGTTTTGGCGTCGGTGGCAATGCCTATCGCAGCTTCTATCTCGACGGACAGACCCGATTGACCTGGGCAGGTGCCGTCGATCTGAAGGAGTACAGCGGCAAGGAATTCGACGAGCTTGCGCTCTCGACCAATATTTCGCTTGCCAGGCGGTTTGGCCGGCTGGAACTCCAGGCCGGGCCGACGATCGACTACCGCCTTCTTGCCTGGGAGCCTCATGCATTGCGATACGGCGTGTCGCTGGGCGGCTCTTTCGATCTCAGGCCGCGTACCAGGCTCTATTCAGGCGGCACATGGCTCAGGCAGGACTTCCAGTCGCAGCATCACCGCGACGGCTGGACATTCCTTGGCTATGCCGGTGTCCGGCACGCCTTCTCGCCGTCGCTGGCCGCCAGCCTGACGGGCAAACTGGGTGTGGAGCGTACGCAGCGCGACTATCTCGACCATGATGACTTTGAAATCACCGCTCAGTTTGACCGTGAATGGTCAGGCGGCCTGATCACCAGCTTTGCCGTAGCGGCAGGCGCGCACGAATATCTTGGCGATTTTCCGGGCCTTGGCCTTGCGCGGCGGGACAAGGTCTGGTCGGCCGGCACGACATTGATGAGCAGGACGCTGTCCTTCAACGGCTTTGCGCCGCAACTCCAATATGAATACACACGCCAATACTCGAATGTCAGCTTCTACGACTACGACAGCCACGACATCAATGTGATCTTCACCAAGCGCTTCTGAGGGTGTGGAGATGCCCCAAACAACTCGTGGCGCTCGAATCCCCTGACGCTCGCTTGCTTTAGGTGTTTAACGCAAGCATCAGGCCTTTCGGTTGATCCATGCAACATTCGGTCCGGGTGCCGCCAAGTTCGCCTTAGCCAGCCAGTCTGGATAACCAGCACGTCACGGCAGAAGTGCCATATGCCGATCCTTGAGGAAGTGCTGGAACAGATATTGCGTTTCTTCCCATTAATTTGCGATAAGGCATGGCAGCCAATGAACGGACTTGAAGTTGGTTGGGTGTATGTGCCGAATCAGATGAATGTATATGTATGTCGAGGCGGACGACAGAAGGCTAAATATGGGACGCATCTACACTGCTTTTCTGGCCGCAAATTTTGCGCTGTTCGGATGGGTTTTCTCAGGAGCAGCCAGTGAAATCAGGTCTGCCGAACTGCTTTTACTTGGCTTCAGCTTCCTTCTGATCTTGGGGGTTCAATCCCTTATAGCGGGAGCCATCTATGCTTTGGTGCGCTACATAGCTTCACCAGGCTTAGTGGGTTTAACCTTCAAGCTTGTGCTCGGCCTGCTGGTTGCGGCGAATGTCTATTATCTCGGAATGATTCCGCTGGAGGCCCCCTTCCATCTGAAACTATTGTATTCGGCATTAGCTGGCCTTGCGTTTCTAACCGTTGTGCTCCTGCCACTTGCTGTCGTGAAGCCAGCAATCATGTTTGCCGGTATTTTTGGGGTTTTATCTGTTGGACAATATGCCTATGGCCGGGCAACGATGACACCAGAATCTGGATTCAGGGTAACTTCAAAGCAGTTCAAAAATAATAGAAACATATACTTTATTTCATTTGAATCTTTGCATTCCCCCAAAGCTTACCGAGAGCTGTATAAGATAAAGGATCTGCCTCATATCTCTTATCTTAAAGATAAGGGATTTAGAGTTTTCGATAGTGCCTATTCAGTCGATACGGCAACCAGAACTTCTTATATGCGTATCCTTGAATTCGGGAGGGATAGGGCATCCAGAAGAGTAGCGCTCTCACGAGGGAATTCAACTTTTAAGAGCTTTAGAGATAGTAAC
>JBARWP010000371.1:0-17318 GCA_049646905.1 Pseudaminobacter sp.
GAAATGGGCGTCGTCCTCGGGGCCGGGATCGATGACGGCCAGCGTGTCGCGGCCGACGATGTAGCTGTTGGTGCCGTGGAAGGTGAAGGCGCTCGGGTTATTGACTGTCAGCCGCAGCACGCCATCGGCAAGCTCGACCGCCTGGCCGTAGGCCGGTTCGAATTTCGTGTCGAAGTCCATGGCCATTTCCAAATCGCCAAAGCTTGTTGCCGGATCGCTAAAATGGTTTGCCGCTTAGCACGTCAGCGAATATACGGGAACCCAACCGGCAATCGACCGGCTGGCCTCAACCGGAACGGGGAGAAACATGACGAATTCCACAATTGCGCGCCCATTGGTATCGCTGGCCTTGCCCGAGAGTCGCGGCGCACGCATTGCCACCCAGATATTCCTTGCCGTTGCAGGCTCGCTGCTGCTGGCGGTTTCGGCCCGCATGAAAGTGGTTCTCGGCCCGGTCGACATGTCGCTGCAGACGCTGGTGGTCTTCCTGATCGCGATCGCCTATGGCAGGAAACTGGCCGTTGCGACGGTGCTTCTCTATCTGGCGCAGGGCGCGATGGGGTTTCCGGTCTTCCAGAGCACGCCTGAGAAGGGCATCGGCCTTGCCTATATGCTCGGCTCGACGGGCGGCTATCTCGCCGGCTTCGTCGTCATGGCCGCCATTGTCGGCTGGGCGGCCGATCGCGGCTGGGACCGCAACCCGGTCAAGCTGTTCGGCGCGGTTCTCACCGCCGAGGTGGTGATGATGGCCATGGGCTTTGCCTGGCTGGCGACGCTGATCGGCGTGGAGAAGTCCTGGCAGTTCGGCGTCGTGCCGTTCATCGTGCCGGACCTGATCAAGGTCGCTCTCGCCTCCACGCTGGCCCCGGCGATCTGGGCGCTGCTGCCCAAGCATCGCTAAGCGTTTTGCCGCTGAATGGTCGCATTCGGCGTTGCACGAATGCGTCCAACAAGGTGCTGGAGCGGTTCGGTTTCTGACGGAAACGGCCAGCCCCTCACCCTTTCCCCGCAAGCGGGGCGAGGGGCGTCAGCATCGCGGCCAACCTCCTTCTCTCCCTTGACGGGGAGAAGGTCCGGCGGGGATGAGGGCGAGGGCGTTCTTCTTAAAGCGGAACCGCTCTAAATCCTCGCTTCGTCGGTGTTGTCCAGATATTGGGTCAGCGCGCAGACGAGATGATAGAAGATGCTGGCGGGGACATCGGTCGCCAGCGACCTTCCGCGCTCATCGATCTGGTCGATCCACAGCCCGAGCGGCGCCGGATCGATATGCCAGCGAAAGAGCCTTCCCACGCGGGCTTCGATCTCCGGCTTGAGGTCTGGGCCGCCGGCACCATCCAATGCAATCGCCGCCTTGATCGCTTCCGCCTGCGGCCAACTGCGCGACACGCGGTCGAGCGGCATGCCCTGCCGCGACACGGCGCCATAGGCGAGGCCGGTGGCGCGGTTGAGGCCGTTGGCGATGGCCGAGGCATAGAGCTTGCGCGCATAGCCGGTCAGGTCCTTCTGGCCGCTCTTGTCGGCGAAATCGATGAGCAGCGAGGCCCATTCGAAATGGTGGCCCGGCTCCGTCCAGTTGCCCTTTTCACCCGGCGCGGGCTTCCAGTCATCGTCGAAATATTCGCCCAGCGTCCAGCTTTCGGGGTCGAAGAAATGGCTGCGGAACAGGTCGATGATGCGCGCCGCCCGCCGCAGATGACTGCGGTCGCCGGTGGCGGTGTGCCAGGCAAGGAAGGCTTCCAGCAGGTGCATATGCGGGTTGGTGCGCCGCAAGCCCTCGCCGGTGGAGGTTTCCAGAAAGCCGGTCAGCCGCTGGTCTTCCAGATGCGCATCGAGGAACGAGAGCGTCTGCTGTCCGAGCTTCAACGCCTGCGGATTGCCCGACATATGGGCATGCGCCAGCGCCAGGAGCACGCAGGCATGGTCATAGGCATCCTCGACGGGGTCGGCCACGCTGCCGTCGACATTGAGCGCGCGCACCCAACCGCCGCGCTTGGTGCGGCCCTTGCCGGCCATGAAATCGAGCCCATGCGCGATCAGCCGGTCGGCCGGGCCGTCCCAGCCGCGCGCCTTGGCCACCGCAAAGGCATAGACCTGCCGGGCCATGGTGCGCATGCGCTTGGGCTTCATCTGCGGCGCGCCGTCAAAGCCCAGTGATTCATAGAAGCCGCCATGCTGCTCATCGACGCCGCGGGTCGACCACAGGGGTAGGGTTTCCTCGAACAGCCAATGGCGGACGCGTTCGCGCCAGGCGCCGCTGACCAGCACGCGGTCCTGCGAAGGCGTGAATTTCGTCTCCAGCCTGCCGCTCTTTTCAAGCTGCTCGACGATCCGCTTCACATTCTGGCTATGGCTTACGGGGGCGACGAAGGTGGCGTCCAGCGTCGAGACGATGGCGACATCGCGAAGGCCGATGGCCGAAAGCAGGCGCCCTTCGCTGCGGATATAGGAGTTTTCGCAATCGATGGCGACGACATCGCCGACGATCACGTTGCCATCTATGTCGGAGGGGCTGACATCGAGCAGCGATTGCCACGAGCCGAGATCGTTCCAGCGGAAGGTGGCCGGGACCATCGCGATGTGCTCAGCCTGCTCCATGATGGCATAGTCGACCGAGATTGACGGGATCGCCTCGTAGATATCGAACGGCATGTAGAGGCCGGACAGGTCGCTGGTGGCGGCCGCGAAAGCGTGTTCGGCCGCCTGCCAGATTTCGGGCTGGAAGCGCAGGAAAGCATCGCGCATGGCGCTGGCGCGGAACAGGAAAATACCTGTGTTCCAGTAGAAATTGCCTGCTTCCAGATAGGTGCGGGCGGTTTCCAGGTCGGGCTTTTCGACAAAGCGGGTCACGTCACGGACGGATTTTCCGCTGCCCGACACTTCGATATAGCCATAGCCGGTTTCCGGCTGGTTCGGCCTGATGCCTAACACGACGATGCGGCCCTCCTGGGCCGCCGGCACACCTTGCTCGATCGTGCGCCAGAACTGCTCGTCGGTGGAGATTTCATGGTCCGAGGGGACCACGAGCACGATGCCGTCGCCATAGGTCGAGAGCGTGCGCAGCGTGGCGATTGCCACGGCGGCGGCGGTGTTGCGCCCGGTCGGCTCGAAGATCGCGCCACCGCCGGCAAGATCGATTGCGGCGATATCGGCGTTGACGCGGCTGGCATGGCGTTCGGATGCGATCAGGAAAACCGGCGTCTGCCCGTGCGGGCGTGCCTTGAGCCGGCGCAAGGTCTTGACCAGCATCGAGCCGTCGCCGGAAAGGTCGTGGAACTGCTTGGGATTGTCTTCGCGTGACAGGGGCCACAGGCGGGAGCCGACACCGCCGCTCATCACGAAACTGACTATCCGCTCTGCCATGCCCGACTCGCCGCTGAAGGTCAAAAGGTCTGGTTGTAGGCGCCGACCTGCGGGTTTTTCCTCAGCACCGCATCGACAGCATTGAACATCTCGCGCCGCCGGTCCGCCGAGACCGGGCTTTCCACGACGACGACGATTTCGGGTTTGTTGGAAGATGCCCGCACCAGGCCCCAGGTCCCGTCCTCGGCCACGACGCGGACGCCGTTGACGGTGACGAGGTCGGCGATCTTCTGGCCGGCGAAAAGCGCGCCACGCTCCTTCATGGCGTGGAAATCGGCTACCACCTTGTCGACCACGCCATATTTGGCCTCGTCGTCGCAATGCGGCGACATGGTCGGTGTGCCGAAGGTGACCGGCAACTCGCGATAGAGATCGGCCATCGACTTGCCTCGGTTCCGGTCGAGCATTTCACAAATCGCGATAGCCGTCACCAGACCGTCGTCATAGCCGCGCCCGATCGGCGGGTTGAAGAAGAAGTGTCCGGATTTCTCGAAACCGGCAATGGCACCGAGTTCGGTCACCCGCCGCTTGATGTAGGAATGGCCGGTCTTCCAGTAATCCGTGCTGGCGCCGTTTTTGCGCAGGACCTCATCGGTCTGGAACAGGCCGGTGGACTTCACATCGGCGACGAAGACGCTGCGAGGATGCATGCCGGAAATGTCGCGCGCCAGCATGACGCCGACCTTGTCGGCGAAGATCTCGTTGCCCTCATTGTCGACCACCCCGCAGCGGTCGCCGTCCCCGTCGAAACCGAGCCCGATATCCGCGCCGGTTTCCAGCACCTTGTCGCGGATGGCATGCAGCATCTGCATGTCCTCCGGGTTGGGGTTGTAGCGCGGGAAGGTATGGTCGAGTTCGGTGTCGAGCGGCACCACCTCGCAGCCGATGCTTTCGAGCACCTGCGGGGCAAATGCGCCGGCCGTGCCGTTGCCGCAGGCCGCCACCACCTTCAGCTTGCGCCCGATTGCCTTTCCCTTCGTCAGGTCGGCCAGGTAGATGTCACGAAAACCGTCGATGAACTCGTAGCTTCCGCCGCCGGCAAGATCGAAATCGCCCTCCAGCACGATGCCCTTCAACGCGCTCATTTCCTCGGGTCCGAAGGTGAGGGGACGTGCAGCCCCCATCTTCACCCCGGTCCAGCCATTCTCGTTATGGGAGGCGGTTACCATCGCGACAGACGGCGTATCCAGCGCGAATTGCGCGAAATAGGCCATGGGCGAGAGCGCAAGCCCGACATCCTTGACGCGGGCGCCGGCGGCCATCAGCCCGGAGGTCAGCGCCAGCTTGATCGCCATGGAATAGCCGCGGAAATCGTGCCCGGTGACGATATCGGGGCCGACGCCAAGCCGGCGGATCAGCGTGCCGAGGCCCATTCCGAGCGCCTGCACGCCGATCAGGTTCAGTTCCGGCTCCTTCGGCGATCCGGGATGACCGAACCACCAGCGGGCATCGTATTCGCGAAAACCCGTCGGCTTGATAAGCGCGCTTGTCTCGAAGGCGAAGGTGTTGGGCTTGGCGGCGCCAACAGGCTTATAGGTCACGGGCAGCGGCTCCAGATCGAGGACTTGGATTTTTAACAATAGCAGCAATGGCTTACCGTCACATTAAGCCTTGCTGCCATGGTCTCGCCCAATGGTGAAACCAAAAGGTTTAACGGGCTTCGCCAAAAAGCGAAGTTTGCAGTGTCGCAGCCTCCATTCCACGCTTGCGGTATCTTTTAGCGCCAGTTATAAGCGCCCCGTCTGGTCACGGAGTGTAGCGCAGTCTGGTAGCGCACGTCGTTCGGGACGACGGGGTCGCAGGTTCGAATCCTGCCACTCCGACCAGTAAAATCAAATATTTCCAAGAAATTCCCTGATCGCGACGCGTTCTCTCTGCCTGCTTTTACTGGCGGGGCGGCGTTTCGCCGCCGATACTTTAATATTCGATAAAAATTCCTAAATGATATGTGTAACATGGAGTGCATATATCAATATGGAAGTACGTTGCGAAAAACCAGAAAATAGACATGTTCGGGCTGACAGAATTGCGCGTGAATATATTGAGCGCGAACGGCGCGAACGCGAGAGAAAAACTGAACGCTTGCGCGCATTGCGCCTGAGCATGGAAAATCAGACCAATTAGAGCGAGATGATTTCTCTTTGAATCGCCGCCTCGCTCCAAGATCTTGTTTTGGAACAGGATCTTATCCGAGAAGTCTGAGACTTTTCGGGACCATGCCCTGGCCGCCGATCAAAGCAGCCTTGCATTACGGAACGGCTGCAAGCCGACGCAAGGCGTGGATACCGTATCGGCCGGTTCCGCGCCGCGTCGTCTCATCCAACTGCAACTGGCGCATCGACTCAACCGTCGTTATGCTGGGGCCATGATGCGAAAGCCGAACCTGCCTTGCTTGGCCGTATTGTTTTCGACGGCATTCATTGCCGCGGCTGCGGCCGAACAAGCCTTGCCGGGCGTCGAGCAGCCCGAACCGATCGTGAAGCAATTGCCGCCCGAACCCGACGACGAGACCGCCGATCGCAGTACGTTCAAGGTCGGGGATTTCGACGTGCGGGTGTCGGGCAGCGTGACCGTCGATATCGGCGTCGGCCCGGTCAAGCCGCCGCAGCGCTGAGGTTCGACAGCCTGCTTACCCGGCGACGCGAAACCGCGTGACGTCGATCGCCGCCGCCATCAGGGTCTGCGTATAGGCCTCGCGCGGCGTGTCGAAAATCTCGTCGGTCGGGCCTTCCTCGACGATCTTTCCCTGCTTCATGACGATGATGTAGTCCGCCATGGCGCGCACCACCGCGAGATCGTGGCTGATGAACAGGTAGGACAGTTCATGATCGGCCTGGAGCTTGCGCAGGAGTTCCACGATCTGCTTTTGCACCGAGCGGTCGAGCGCCGAGGTCGGCTCGTCCAGCACCACGACCTTGGGCTTGAGGATCATGGCGCGGGCAATCGCGATGCGCTGCCGCTGCCCGCCGGAAAATTCATGCGGGTAGCGGTTGCGCATGGAGGGGTCGAGGCCGACCTCGCCAAGTGCCGCGACGGCACGGCGGTCGCGCTCCCTGGCCGACAGGCCCGGCTCGTGGACAAGCAGCCCCTCGGTGATGACCTGGCCGATCGTCATGCGCGGCGAGAGCGAACCGAACGGGTCCTGGAACACAAGCTGCATTTCGCGCCGCAGCGGCCGCATCTGTTCGCGGTCGGCCTTCGAGATATCGCGTGCGCCGAAGCGGATGGCGCCTTCGCTGGGCAAAAGCCGGAGCAGCGCGCGGCCAAGGGTGGACTTGCCGGAGCCGGATTCGCCGACGATGCCGATGGTCTGACCCTTGCGCAACCTGAGCGAAATGCGGTCCACCGCGCGCAGCAGCATCGGCGGGCCGGCGAGGAAACCGCCGCCGATCCTGAACACCACTTCGACATTGCGCCCATCGAGCAGGATCGGCGCGGTGTCGGGCGGCGGGGCCTTGCGCCCGGTCGGCTCGGCCGCAAGCAGCATCCGCGTATAGGGCTCCCTGGGTTTGGAAAAGAGCGCTTCGGTGGAGCCTTCCTCGACGATCTCGCCATAGCGCATGACATAGACCCGGTCGGCGAAGCGCCGGACGATGCCGAGATCATGGGTGATGAAGACGATCGCCATGCCGAGCGTGCGCTGCAGTTCGGCCAGCAGTTCGAGGATCTGCGCCTGGACGGTGACGTCGAGCGCGGTCGTCGGCTCGTCGGCGATCAATATGTCGGGATTGTTGGCGAGCGCCATGGCGATCATAACGCGCTGGCGCTGCCCGCCGGACATCTCGTAGGGATAGGAGCGCATGCGCCGCTTGGGATCGGGGATCTTCACCAGTTCGAGCAGGCGCAGCGCCTCCCTGCGGGCCTCGGCGGCGGAGATCCGGCGGTGCCGCCTGATCGGCTCCATGAGCTGGTTGCCGATGGTGTAGAGCGGGTCGAGCGAGGTCATCGGCTCCTGGAAGATCATGGTGATCTTGCGGCCGCGAACGGCGTTGAGCTCGGATTTGGTGAGCGCCAGCAGGTTGCGCCCGCGATAATCGACGCTGCCGGTCGCCTCGCCATTGGAGGCGAGAAGCTTCATCGCCGCCATCATGGTCTGGCTCTTGCCGGAACCGGATTCGCCGACGATGGCGACGGTTTCTCCGGCATTGACATGAAGATTGATGCCCTTCACGGCGTGGACCTCGCCGTCCAGCGTGCGGAAGCGGACGTGAAGGTCGCGGACGGACAGGATCGGCTCTGCGGTCTTTTCCATGTCAGCGATCCTTCGGGTCGAGAGCGTCGCGCAGGCCGTCGCCGACGAAGTTCAGGGCAAACAGCGTGGAGACCAGGAAGAAGGCGGGGAAGAACAGCAGCCAGTTGGCGCTGCCGATGTTCTTTGCGCCTGTCGAGATGAGCACGCCCCAACTCGTCATCGGCTCCTGCACGCCAAGGCCGAGAAAGGACAGGAAGCTTTCCAGGATGATGACGTGGGGGACCAGCAGCGTCATGTAGATGACCACGACGCCGAGCAGGTTGGGGATGATGTGGCGTTGCAGGATGCCGCGCGCAGGTACGCCGAGCGCTTCGGCCGCCTGCACATATTCCTGCCGTCTGAGCGACAGGGCCTGGCCGCGCACGATGCGCGCCATGTCGAGCCACAGCACCGCGCCGACAGCGATGAACATCAGCACGAAGTTGCGGCCGAAAAACACCATCAGCATGATGACGAAGAAGATGAAGGGCAGCGAATAGAGCACATCCACGATGCGCATCATGACCTCGTCGGTCTTGCCGCCGATGAAGCCGGAGGTCGCACCGTAGATGACGCCAATGGCGACCGCGACCACGCCGGCTAGAAGGCCGATGGCCAGCGATATGCGGCCGGCCATGAGCGTTCGCGACAGCAGGTCGCGGCCGGTATTGTCGGTGCCGAAGAGGAAATATTTCTGCTTGACCGAGGCGCTCATCACCATCTTGCGGCCGTCCTCGGATCGGCTCTCGATCCTGGCATCATCGAAGGTGTCGGAGCGGTCGAGATAGCGCGTGTTGCGCTCGTCGATCTCCCTGGATGAGGTGACGGTCACGAAGACGCGGTCGTCCTCCTGGTGCCATTCCTCGGTATCGACGCGCATGCGCCTGACCGCATCGTGAAGGGCGGGCTCGATCATGTCAGCCTGCGGATAGGCCGACAGGCTCGGCGGCGTGCGCACGTAGTCGGCATAGATCGTGGTGTATTGATGCGGCACGAAAAACGGGCCGACGATGCAGATGATGGCCATGAAAGCCAGGTAGAACAGGCTGAACATGGCCGCCTTGTTCGATTTCAGGCGCGCCCAGGCATCGCCCCAGAATGAACGGCCGGCGACCGGCGCGGGAACGGCGATCTCAGTCATAGCGCACCCGCGGGTCGGCCAAGGCGTAGAGGATATCCACGATCAGGTTGAACAGGATGGTGAAGATGGCGATCACCACCACCGTTCCCATGACCAGCGTGTAGTCGCGATTGAGGGCGGCATCGACGAAGTAGCGTCCGACGCCGGGGATGGCGAAGATCGTCTCCACGATGATCGAGCCGGTCAGCAGGGCGGCGGCGGCGGGGCCGGCATAGGAGATGATCGGCAGCACGGCGCCGCGCAGCGCATGCTTGACCACCACCGACCAGCCGGACAGGCCGAGCGCGCGTGCCGTTCGGATGTGGTGGGAACGCAGCGACTCGATCATGGAGCCGCGCATGAGGCGCGCTACGATGGCGATCTGTGGCAGGGAGAGCGTAAGCACTGGCCCGATCTTGTTGAGGAAGGCGCCGTTGTTCCAGCCGCCGATCGGCAGCAGGTGCCACGTCAGGCCGAACAGGAGCTGGATCACCGGGGCGATGACGAAGGTGGGAATGGTGCTGCCGGCTGTGGCGGTGGCGATGACCGCATAGTCGCCGAGCTTGTTCTGGTTGAGAGCGGCGATGATGCCGAGCGTGCTGCCGACGATGAGCGCCAGGAGGAGGGCAGCCGCGCCGATCTGGATCGAGATCGGCAGGCCCTTGGCGAAGAGTTCGCCGACGGTGAAATCGGGCAGGTTGTAGCTGGGGCCGAAATTGCCGTGCAGGAGGTTTTTCAGATAGTTGAGATATTGCAGCCAGAGCGGATCGTTGAGGCCGAACTGGGCTTCCAGATTGGCGCGGATTTCGGGGCTGAGGCCACGTTCCTGGTTGAACGGCCCGCCCGGCGCGACGCGGATCAGGAAAAACGCAAGGGTGACGATGACGAATAGCGTCGGGATGGCAGTCAGCAGACGCCTGGCGACATAAAGCAGCATTGAACGGCCCCGCTTCGCTGGAGCACCGGCACCGAAGGCATGGCTTCAGGATCGATGCTCGAACAAGGAGTAGAGCGGCCGCACTCTTTCCTTCGAACGCGCCGCTCGGGAATTCGGCGGATCAGGCGGTGGGGAAGACCCGCCGCCTGGCCCGTGAACCAGCCGCTCCCCGATGGAAAGCGGCTGTGCGAGGCGCTATTCCTTGCTGATGAAACGCGATGGATGGATATCCATGACGTTCGGCACGAAGCCCGTCAGCTTGGGCGAAATGAGGTTCTTGTAGCTGTAGTAGAGCAGCGGCAGGTTGGGGACGTCGTCGACCAGGACACGCTCGGCCTCCGACAGATATTTCAGGCGCTCCTCCGGCTTGCCGCCGGCAGCCGCCGCCTGGTCCATCAGTTCCTCGAATTTCGGGCTGTCATAGTTGGCGTAATTGTTGCCGCTCGCCTTGCGCGAGATGCCGAGGAAGCTTTCCGGGTCCTTGTAGTCGGCAATCCAGCCGGCGCGGGCAACGTCGAAATCGCCCTTCTGCTCCAGCAGCGAGTAGTGGGTCTTGGTGTCGGTGTTGATCAGGCTGACTTCGACACCAAGCGGCTTCAACTGCTCCTGGATGGCCACGGCGGTGTTCTTGTGGTTTTCCGAGGTGTTGTAGCGGATTTCCATCTTCAGCGGATTGTTGGGACCATAGCCGAGCTTTTCGAGGATCGCCTTGGCCTCGTCCTCGCGGTCGATCTGCGACTTGTCGGCAAAGGAAGCCAGCGCCGATTCATAGCCTTCGATGCCCGGAGGAACCATGGAATAGCCGGGCAGCATGGAGTTCTGCCAGACCTTCTCGGCCAGGAAGTCGCGGTCGATGGCCATGGAGATGGCATTGCGCAGCTCGGCATTGTCCCACGGCGCCTTGTCGGTCTTGATCGCGTAGTAATAGGTGCCGAGATATGGCCCGATTTGGAGCTGGTCGCCGAACTTCGCCTTCAGGTCGGACATCTGCTCGGTGGGGATGTCGTCGTTGCTGTCGAGCTCGCCGGCCTCGAAGCGCTTGATCGCGGTCGAGCGATCCTCGGTCGGGAAATAGTTGACGACGTCGATCTTCACATTTTCGGCGTCGTGGAACTTAGGATTCTTGACCAGCTTGATGTGGTCGTTGGGGATGAATTCGGCGAGCGTATAGGCGCCGTTGGAAACCAGGTTGCCGGGCTTGATCCAGTCGTCGCCGAGCTTTTCGATGGCCGCCTTGCTGACCGGATAGGTCGACTGGTGGGTCAACATTTCGAGGAAATAGGGCGTGGGGGATTTCAGCGTGACCTCGAAGGTCAGGTCGTCAACGGCCTTGACGCCGAGCTCCTCCGGCTTGGCCTTGCCGGTGTTCACTTCCTCGGCGTTCTTGACCACGTAAAGCATCGAGGCATATTCAGCGGCGGTTGCCGGGTCCTCGAGCCGGCGGAACGCATAGACGAAATCCTCGGCCGTTACGGGGCTGCCGTCTGACCAGACCGCATCCTGGCGCAGCTTGAAGGTATAGATGGTGCCGTCATCCGAGACGGTCCAGCTTTCGGCGGCGCCGGGGATCATTTCGGCGTTCTGGTCCTGCATCACCAGGCCTTCGAACAGGTCGCGCAGGATATGGGCTTCATAGACCGTGGACGTCTTGTGCGGGTCCAGGGATTCAGGATCGGCCGAATTGCCGCGATTATAGACGGTTTCGGCAAGCGACGGCGCAATGAACGCCCCTCCTGCCACGGACAGGCTTACGGCGAACACGGTCGCCTTCAGCAGGTTTTTCAGCATTTTCTCTCTCCCGACTGTCGCGCTTTGGCAGCAGCGACAAGTGCTTTGAACGCCCCGAAGCTGCAGCAAATGCAGGTCCGATGAGCGAGCCAACGGTCGTTCCACCGCCGTTCTGCTGCTGACACTAGCGAGGGTAATTTTCCATTTCAACCAGACTGCAAGCTGACCTTACGGGAGGTCGGCGCGGGTGCAGAAAGGCTGATGTGCCGGGTTATTTCAATTCCAGGTAGGTATTAGGTGTTTGTTATACAATTTAAAGTTACAGAAAGTCGATGATGCGCCGTAGGGTTGTATCGGCGCCAATGGTAGGTGAAGGACATGTCCGTCGGCTTGAGAATATCGCGCCCCTCGTTTTGGCAGGATCGCAACGGAACTTCGGCGATCGAGTTTGCGTTCCTTGCGCCGCTGTTTCTGCTGATCTTCCTCGGCATGACGGCCTATGGCATCTATTTCGGCGCCAGCCATTCCGTTCAGCAGATTGCGGCGGATGCCGCGCGCACGGCAATTGCCGGGCTGAGCGAAACCGAACGCAGCACGCTTGCCGCCGACTTCATCAGCCGCAATGCCGGCGGCTACCCGTTCGTGAATCCGGGCAACATCGTCCTCGACGCATATGGCAGTGCAGCAGACGGCAACCAGTTCGTGGTGGCGGTCCGCTACGATGCGCGCACCCTGCCGATCTGGAACCTCCTCGACGGCCTGCCACTACCCGGCATGACCATCATGCGCCAGTCGACGATAAGGATCGGGGGCATATGATGGCACGCGCTCTGATCGACTTCCTGGCGGCGCGGGCAGGGCGCTTCCAGCGCGGGATTTCCGGAAACATGGCGGTCATGATGGCATTGAGCATGCCGGTTGCCATAGTGCTGGCGGCCATCGCGATCGACGAGGCTTCGCTTTATACCGAAAAGCGCGAAGTCCAGGCATTGGCCGACCTGGCGGCGATCACGGCGGCAGCAAACCTTGCCAGGGCCGAGGCTGCCGTGGTGACGACGCTTGGCGACAACGGCATGGGAAACGTCGCCATTGCGCGTGGTGGCGGCGCCGAGCCGACGATGGATGGTGCCACGGTCACCGTTACGCCAGGGCGCTACATCGCCTCGTCTTCGACCGAAGTCGGGGAGCGGTTCCAGGCAGGCGGGCAGCCCTATAATGCGGTCAAGGTGACATTGCGCAGGCTGGGCACCCGCTATTTCGCCGCCTCGCTGATCGATCCGCCCGTCATCTCGGCGCAGGGCGTGGCAAGCCTTTCGGCACAGGCAGCGTTTTCGATCGGCTCGCGGCTCGCAAGCGTGCATGACGGCATATTGAACGGCGTGCTGGGCGGGCTTGTGGGCGGCAATCTTTCGCTTAGCGTCATGGACTATGAGGCGCTGATCAAGGCGGATGTCGAGTTGTTCGACTTCCTCGATGCGCTCGCCACGCGGCTGAGCATCACCGGCGGAACGTATAGGGACGTGCTCGATGCGAGTGCCACGATCGGCCAGATCGCTGCGGCGATGGCGTCCATTCCGGGTATCGATCCGCAAGCCCGATTGGCCATCCAGGCGATTGCCAATCAGGCGGGCAGCGATGTGAGGCTGCCGCTTTCCAGGCTTTTCGACCTCGGCCCGAGCGGGGCGCTTTCCATCGGCAGCCACCCGAGCGGGCTGACGGCCCGGACGAGCCTCATGGAGATTCTGTGCGCGGGTGCGGCGCTGGCGAATGGCAACCGGCAGGTGGAGGTCGATCTCGGGGCGAGTGTGCCCGGCCTGCTGACCACAAAGCTTGCTCTGGCCATAGGCGAGCCGCCGCAATCATCGTCGTGGTTCGCGCTTGGGGAGAGCGGCACGGTGGTGCGCACGGCCCAGACGCGGCTTTTCCTCGAAACCAGGCTCGGCCTGAAGGTTCTGCCGGCGCTCGATATCATCCAACTGAGGCTGCCGATCTATGCGGAAGTGGCTTTTGCCGAAGCCAGGCTTGCCGACATCTCCTGCCCGGCGGGCAGGCCCAATGTTTCCGTCGCGGCTCGGCCCGGCATCTTCGACCTGCGCATAGCCGACATCGATTCCGGCACCTTCCGCAACACGCCCCTGCCGAACGGGCGTGCGGAAATCGCGCGGCTTCCCGCTGTGCGGGTAACGGCGCAGATGGCGGTCAGCAGTTCGAACCTGGACCACAGCAAGCTGGAGTTCAGCGCGTCCGATATCGATGCTGGCAGGATCAGGACCGTATCGACGCGCAATGTCACGCAATCGCTGATCCAGTCGCTGCTCGGCACACCCGGCGCCCTGAAAGTGGAGGTGCTCGGGCTCGATCTGCTCGGCCTGGGCAACATCCTGCTGCCGGCCTTGAAGGTGGCACTGGAGCCGGTCAGCGCGACGGTGGACACGCTTCTCTACAACGTGCTCACCGCGCTCGGCATCCACCTCGGCGAGGCCGATGTGCGGGTCAATGGCGCAAGCTGCGGGCAATCCGTGCTGGTGCAGTAAGCCTATTCCAACTGCCCGACGAAGGCGGACAATCCCGGCAGCGATACGCGGTTGCCTGCCGCTGTGGCGCCGAAACCGGGCAGGCCGAGTGAGGTCACGGAGCCAAGTCCCGCCGGAACCTGCCACTGTGCCGGCTCGTCGCCGAAATTGAACAGGCACAGCCGCTTTTCACTTTCAGTCCCGCGCAGGAAAGCGAGCACATCCTTGCCGGCATCGAGGAAGCGGATCGACCCGGCGATGAGAGCGGGTTGCCCCTTCCGGAAGGCCAGGACCTCGCGGTAATGGGCGAGCACCGAATCCGGGTCGGCCTCCTGGAGATCGGCGGCGCGGCTGCGGTGGCTTTCCTGAACCGGCAGCCAGGGCTTGGTGGCAGAAAAGCCGGCATTGAGCGCCTCCGCCTGCCAGGCCAACGGCGTGCGGCAGCCGTCCCGCCCCTTGAAGCCCGGCCAGAAGCGAATGCCATAGGGGTCACGCAGATCCTCGAAGGCGATGTCGGCTTCTTCGAAGCCAAGCTCTTCGCCCTGGTAGAGGCAGATCGAGCCACGCAGGCAGGACAGCAGCGCAATGGCGAATTTCGCCGTCCGCTCCGGGTCGCCGCCGGGCTTCGTCCAGCGCGAGACGTGACGCACGACATCATGGTTGGAGAAGGCCCAGCAGATCCAGCCGTCCTTGACCGCTTCCTCGAACGCCTCGACGCTCTTGCGGACATGGGCGGCCGAAAACTCAGGACCCAGCAGGTCGAACGTGTAGCACATATGCAGCCTGTCGCCGCCTTCGGTATAGGTCGCGACGGTCTGCAGCGAGCGCGTGCCGTCGCCCACCTCGCCGACAGAGGTGCGCGCGCCATATTCGTCCAGCAGCGCCCGGAAGCGCTTCAGGAAATCCAGGTTCTCCTTTTGCGTCTTGTCGTAAAGATGCTCCTGATAGCCGTAGGGATTGGTGTCGGGAATGTCGTTGGCGGTACCCGGAGGCATTGGCGGATTGTCGCGCAGCTGCTTGTCGTGGACGTAGAAATTCACCGTGTCGAGGCGGAAGCCGTCGACGCCGCGCTCCAGCCAGAAGCGCACGGTTTCCAGAAGGGCATCCTGGAGCTCGGGATTTTGGAAGTTGAGGTCGGGCTGCGAGGCGAGGAAATTGTGCAGGTAATATTGCCGGCGCAAGGAATCCCACTCCCAGGCCGAGCCGCCGAAGATGGAGAGCCAGTTGTTGGGCGGGGTGCCGTCCGGCTTCGGATCGGCCCAGACATACCAGTCTGCCTTGGCATTGTCGCGGCTTGCCCGGCTCTGGACGAACCAGGGGTGGCGGTCCGACGAGTGCGACAGCACCTGGTCGATCATGATCTTGAGGCCGAGGCGATGGGCTTCGGCGACCAGCACGTCGAAATCCTCGATCGTGCCGAACAGCGGATCGACGGCGCAATAGTCCGAGACGTCATAGCCCATGTCGGCCATGGGCGACTTGAAAAAGGGCGACAGCCAGATGGCATCGACGCCGAGCGAGGCGATATGCCGGAGCCTCTGCGAGACGCCGTTCAGGTCGCCGATGCCGTTGCCGGTCGTGTCCTGGAAGGAGCGGGGATAGACCTGATAGATGACGCAACCGCGCCACCAGTCGGCGTTGTTCGCATCCGTCATTTTGCAATCCTTCCGCTTGTGGATCTGTATTTCTCGCGGGCGAAGACCACGCTTCTGCCGGCAACCAGGAAGCTTCCGGCCTCGTGGGCCTGTTCGCCGTTTTCGCCCCAAACCATATGCCAGAACATGCCCTCGCACGGTGGCAGGGAGAAGGTCGAGGCGCGCCGATCGGCGTTGAACATCACCGCCAACCGGGTCCCGTCTTTACCGTCGAGCATCATGGTCAAGCGCCGGCGCGCCGGATCGTTCCAATCCTGTTCGGGGAGCGGCTTTCCGCTTTCGGAGAGCCATTCGACATCGGCAAGGCCGTGGGCGAGCGAGGTTCCGCCGGTGAGGAAGCCGACTTCGCCGAGCGAGGGAACGGATTTGCGCAGGGCCGACAGCGCGGCCACCGCATCCTCAAGCGCGCTATCGCGGCCGGTCCAGTCCAGCCAGGTCAGTTCATTGTCCTGCGCATAGGCATTGTTGTTGCCGCGCTGCGTGCGGCCGAACTCGTCGCCCGCCGTCAGCATGATTGTGCCGCGCGAGGCAAACAGCGTCGCCAACAGGGCGCGGACATCGCGGTTGCGCCGGGCGATGACAGTGTGGTCGGATGTCTTGCCTTCGACGCCGTTGTTCCAGGACAGGTTGTCGTCGTGCCCGTCGCGGTTTTGCTCGCCATTGGCCTCGTTGTGCTTGCGCTGATAGGCGACGAGATCGGCAAGGGTCATGCCGTCATGGGCGGCGATGAAATTGACGCTGCGGGTCCGTGTCCCGGCAAAGACGTCCGAGGAGCCGGCAAGCCGGGTCGCCAGCCGCCCGGTCATGCCCTCGTCGCCGCGCCAGAAACGGCGGATATCGTCGCGATAGCGGTCGTTCCATTCCAGGAAAGGCGGGACGAACTGCCCGAGCTGGTAGCCGCCCGGGCCGATGTCCCATGGCTCGGCGATCAGCACGCGGTCGCCAAGCTCGGCATCCGCGCGGATTTCACGAAACAGCTCGGCATTGCCGTCGAAGCCGTGCTCGCTGCGGCCAAGCACAGGCGCCAGATCGAAGCGGAATCCGTCGACGCCGGCATGGCGGGTGAAATAGCGCAGCGTGTCGAGGATCATTTCGCGCAGGATCGGCCGGTTGCAGGCGAGCGTGTTGCCGGTGCCGGTGTCGTTGACGAGCTTTCCGGACGGGTCGTGCCGGTAATAGGCCCGGGCATCGAGGCCGCGCAGGCACAAAGTCGGCCCGAATTCGTCGCTCTCGCCGGTATGGTTGAAGACGAGGTCGAGAATGACGCCGATGCCGGCCTGGCGAAGCGCAGACACCGTTTCACGCAATTCGGCGATGCCTCCCGGTGCGAGGCGCGGGTCGAGCGCCATGAAGGAGACGGGATTATAGCCCCAGGCATTGCGCAGGCCGAGCGGCGGCAGATGGCGCTCGTCGATCCAGGCGATTATCGGCATCAGTTCCACCGCATCGACGCCGAGCTTTTGCAGGTGCTCGATGATGGCCGGATGGGCCAGCGCCGCGATGGTGCCGCGCTGGGCGTCGGGAATGTCCGCATGGCGCATGGTGAAGGCGCGCACCGGGAGTTCGTAGATCAAGCCACCCGGCCGGAACAGCGGTGGAGCGGCGGGTAAAGGCCCGGGCAGTCCAGTCACGACCGCCTTGGGCATCAGCGCGGCGGTGTCGGGGCCTTCGCCGCGCTTTGCGGCAAGCTGCGGCGAGAACGCGTAGGGCCGATCGATCGCGACCGCATAGGGGTCCATCAGCAGCTTGCCAGGGTCGAACCACAGCCCGCGCT